>NZ_CAMLDV010000006.1 GCF_946478835.1 uncultured Bdellovibrio sp.
CGGACACTTCTGAGTACGAATTGAATAAAGTGAAGTTGGATGGAAGCAGTTACTTCTATAAAACGTCTTCGTCTTTAGGACTTTCTTGGAGCAAAGATCCAAAAGCAAGATCCATCATGGCGCCTTGGCTTTTAAGTTATAAAATTCAGTATGATGATGCGGACCAGCCTTCAGACTCTCTACAGTCTTCGTACCGTGTGTTGCAAGAGGCAAACCTGCAAACTCCGGGACTCTTTGCCAACGACGGATTTGCATTCACTCTTGACGAACAAAGGCAGACGGACACAGGATATCGCTTCCTTCCGGAAAGTACGTTCATGGGTTATGTTTTCTCGCGTGGATACGACTATAAAGACGTGCCAAAGTTCCAAAAACTTTCGGGGAATTATGTTTTCCCCGTCGGTTATCCTGATCTTGCCCTGGGTGGTTGGTACTATTTAAGAAGACTGTATTCAACAGTGTTTTTTGATTCTACATACGTGCAAAGCACAAAGCTTGATTCGACACTGAACAGTTACGGAGCGGAATTAAGATTTGAGTCCGTGATTCTTAGATTCTTGCCAATCACTTTCGGAGGTCGTGTTGTGCAAAGACTTCTTGATAACAAAGTTCGAGGGGAGTTTTTCTTAGCGACAGGCGTTGGATTTTAATATCCCTAAAAATAAAAAACCCGAATCTCTCGATTCGGGTTTTTTATTTTTACTTTCCTACAGTTCCCGGCACACCATCAAACATCAGACCGATGGAGACATAAGATCCCGACAAATCCAAAGTATCAATGCTTGTGCTTGCTGAGCCCGAACGTTTAAAGCCATCGACTTTATTCGTTTCGTAGCCGCCTTCAAAAACCAAGTAGACTTGTTTGTAACCGATAGCGAACGAAGCTCCTGCGGAAGCATAAGGTGTCGCAAGCCAATCTCCACCCGCGCGGCGAGTGAACTCTCCGTCTTGGCTCGCTGTTTTTACTTTCAATGTTGTATTACTTCCGCCGACTCCTGCAAACACGTCGAAGTGAATCAAATCTGATTTCACAATCGGCACGCGTGCTAATACGAGCATCGAGTCTTGATCTACTTTCGCGCTGTAATCTGTGCTGGAACTGTCTGGATTTTCCTCAACAGAAGCCAATCTTTTTGTGTAGCGAATACCAACGTCCAAATAGCGATGCAAAGGATACGTGATCTCGATACCAAGACGAGTGTAGTTGTCTAACTTCTTAAGCCCTTGTGCTTCGATCGTGTCGTTTACATTGGTAGGATTAATACTTGAAACACCCGCGAACAAACGGCCCTGAACAGGAATCTCTTTCGCAAGAGCAAAAGAAGAAGGAACAACGACCACCGCCGCTAACACGGCCAAGACAGACTTCATCATCATAAAACGCATCCTTTAGTTAGTAGTCCTAGGTTAATGTGCAATGGCAGAGGACCTCAAGGTCTGGGACTTCTTTTCGCGACCTTTATCTGACCTTTAACAAGCAATAGCGTCCTCATTTCAAGCACTTATGTACCCTCTTGACACTTATTCTGTTACAGACTATATTTAACCTATAAGTTAATTAACCAAAGGGTAAAATATGCAAGACCATCTTAGCCAGACCTTCGCAGCTCTTGCCGATCCCACTCGGCGCGCCATGCTTGCGCACCTTTCAAAAGGTGAAGCGAATGTTTCTGATCTCGCAAAACCTTTTCTGAATGAAATGAGTCTCCCCGCCATCACAAAACATCTCAAGGTTCTAGAAAAAGCGGGACTCATCACCAAAACCAAAGAAGCTCAATGGCGCCCCTGCAAACTCAACGGTGAAGCTTTGAAAGAAGCTTCCGACTGGATGGAGCAGTATCGAATTTTCTGGGAAGAAAGTTTCGATCGCCTGGATGCTTATTTAAAAACTGTGACTGCTGAAAAGAAAAAAACGAAAGGAAAAAACCATGGCCGCAAAAAATAAATCCAACGAGATCAAGATCTCTCGTATCTACGATGCTCCGGTTAAACTTGTCTGGGATGCTTGGACAGACCCAAAACAAGTTGCGCAGTGGTGGGGCCCGCGCGGCTTCACGATCACAACTCATAGCAAAGATTTAAAACCGGGAGGACATTGGGCCTACACAATGCACGGTCCCGATGGCACAGACTACGAAAATAAAACGATCTATCATGAAGTCGAAAAATATTCTCGTCTGGTTTATGACCATGGTGGCAACGATGATCGCCCGCCTCTTTTCCGCGTGACCGTTGAGTTTGCCGAGGTGAAAGGCAAAACAAAAATGGAGATGACAATGACATTGCCAACTCCGGAAGCTGCTGAAGAAACTCGTAAGTTTATCAAACAAGCCAGCGGAAATTCCACTTGGGATCGTTTGGCTGAATACTTGGCAAAAGAGACGGAAGGCAAAGAGCAGTTTGTTATCAACAGAACTTTCGATGCACCGATCAGTCTTATGTATGAGATGTGGACGAACCCAAAACATTTCTCACAGTGGTTGGCCCCCGCGGGATTTAAAATGGAGTTCATTCGCTCGGATATCAGACCTGGCGGAAATACATTTTATTTTATGAGCAATGGTGATGCGAAAATGTACGGCAAGGCTCAGTATCTGGAGATGGAAAAACCACATCTCATCAAGTACACGCAACAGTTCGCGGATGAAAAAGAAAATACGTCTCGTCACCCGATGGCACCAACGTGGCCCGAGACCATGCTGACAACGGTTGTTCTCAGTGAAGAAGGTCCCGACCAAACACGAGTGACTGTAACTTGGGAAACTTATGGCAATGTGACTCCGGAAGAACTGGAGACATTCGTCAAAGCAAGAACAGGCATGACTCAGGGCTGGACAGGTTCTTTCGACAAACTCGAAGACTACTTGGCAAAACAAGCTTAATACGACTCAAAGAGGCTCCATCACGGAGCCTCTTTTTTATGGTTTCATTGATGCGATCATCAAGAACATCGGTCGACGCATTTCATCTTTTAATTCGGGAATTTGATTTAACATCTCCGGCGAAGGTTCTGGCTCAATCACTTTTTTGATTTGAAATCCGGCTTCCACCAGAGAGTTTATATACGTCGCAAAAGTGCGATGGAATTTTGTTACGTCTCCCGTCAGCCATTTTGTATTGCGGGGACCTTCGAGCTGATAATTATCAACAGGCCAATGCAAACGCTCACCCGTAGGACCGATGATCCAATTCTGTGACTCTAAAGAGGTGAAAATAGGATGCTCGACGGAGAAAACGAAAGAGCCGCCGGGCTTTAACCAACGATAAGTTTTGCGGCACTGCTCGGCAAAGTTTTCGATATAGTGAAACGCAAGCGAGCTGATCACCACGTCGAATTGATTTTCATTGTACTCAACACTTTCAATGGAACCGCGCTGATAGGTGATGCGCGAATCTTGGGTCATCTCTTTAGCGCGCTCAAGCATCTTTTCAGAAAGGTCCACACCGATCACGGAACTCGCTCCCTTTTCGATCGCGTACCGACAGTGCCAACCAAAACCGCAACCAAGATCTAAAACAGTTTTATTTTTAAAATCCGGAAGCATTGTCTTTAAGACATGCCACTCCCCTGCAGCTTCAAGGCCTTGCTGCGAACGTGGCATCTTGCTGTAACTAGCGAAAAAATCGGGATCGTCGTATTTATTTTGAGCCATTTTTAAACGCTAATTGCTTTGATACCGATTCACAAGCTTCTCTGACGTTCCGCTTCAATATTGGTCCCAGAAAGACTCCTGAAACATTGTCAAAAACGTGCTTTCTTCCGGCATATTTCTTGGATATACAACCGACGCAGGTAAATTTGCCCGTAATTCAGTGTCGAGATGACACTAAAAAGAAAGAGCAGCAAATGAGACAAAATAAACACCTCTCTCAGCCAAAATATCTTACATCACTTCTTCTTTCAGCGTTGTTGATGGCGGGCTGTACGAAATCTGCTAAAGACACCTTAACGGGTGCTGACTTCCTTGATGGTCTTTATGTCACTCGTCCTGAAATTGAAGAGCCCATGATTGCAATTCTTAAATTGCAAAACCCGGCGTTGCTTGAAACTTCAAAAAAACAAAATGGCGAGCTTGTCATCGACAAACGACTTTTGGCTGCGATTCAACAGGAACAAGATAAGACGATTGCGGAGCTGCAAAAAATTTCTCCGAAGATTCGTGTTTTGATTCGTTATAAGTTGGTTCTCAATGGTCTTGCGATCTGGGCACCGGCAGATGCTTTTGAGGCGATCAAAGCTCTTCCCAATGTTGTGATGGGTGAGAAATCTGGAACGTTTGCTCGCCCGCAAGCCAAAGAAGCGGACACTAAAGGCCTTGTTGGTGCCAACACTTCTGTGAACTTTATCGGTTCTGAGGCCGCTTACGCGCAAAACATTCACGGTGAAGGAATGAGAGTCGGCATCATCGATACTGGTATCGACTACACTCACAAAATGTTTACCGGCGAAGGCACGGAAGAAGCTTATAAAAACAACGATCCTCAGAAACCCAATGCTGCTTTTCCTAACAAAAAAGTTGTGGGTGGTATTGATATCGTAGGAACGGAGTACAACTCGGCCTCTCCTGATTTTGAAAAACGCATTCCTGTTCCTGACGCAAATCCATTGGATGAAGGTGGACACGGTACGCACGTCGCGGGTTCCGTCGCGGGACTTGGTGATGGATTAAATACCTACAGCGGTGTTGCTCCGGCGGCCGATCTTTATGCGATCAAAGTATTTGGTGCAAAAGGCTCCACGAGTGATGAAGTTGTCATCGCGGCCTTGGAATATGCTGCCGATCCAACAGGAGATTTGAGCTTTAAAAATCAGTTGGACGTCGTGAATCTTTCTTTAGGAAGTGGTCATGGCAATCCGCATATTATGTACAATCACGCCATCCGCAATCTTGTGCATGGTGGAACTGTGGTTGTTGCCGCGGCTGGAAACAATGGAGATAAAAGCTACATCGTTGGGGCACCGGGTGTTTCTGATGATGCGATTTCAGTGGCTTCGACAATTGACAATCAAAATCAAAATCTCCAATTCCCTGCTGCGGAATTTAAATTCACTGATGACAGTTTAATTTCTGAAACTCTTGAGGGTGCCATCACAAAACCTTTGGCTGACATTGTTGAGCTTAAAGGTGAAATCATTTCTTTGGGATTTGCGGATGCGGATTTTGAATCTCCGATCAAAGAACAAATCAAAGGCAAAGTGGCTTTCATTGATCGTGGTAAAGTGGCTTTCGCAGACAAAATCAAACGCGCACAGGACAACGGTGCTATTGCCGTGATTGTTGTGAACAATGCTGATGGTGATGCGATCGTAATGGGTGGCGATGGCGAATTCGACATTCCTGGCGTTATGATTTCTAAAAAAGATGGCGATCTTATCAAAGAAAAATTGAAGCAAGGTCCTGTCACTGTTGATTTGAAACCCGCAACAAAGATTGAAAAACCTTGGTTGGCAGATACGGTTTCTCCGTTCTCATCTCGTGGTCCTCGCTCTGAAGACGGATTGATTAAACCTGAAATTGCGGCTCCTGGTTCTAATATTATTTCTGCAATGATGGGTGGCGGAGACAAAGGTGTTTTGAACTCTGGAACATCCATGGCGAGCCCTCATATTGCCGGCGTGATGACTTTGCTTAAGCAAAAATACAAAAACCTGACTCCTTATGAGCTTAAATCTGTTCTTTTGGCTCACGGAAAAATTATTTCTGATGCGAAAAAGAATCAGTACACGGTCAGCCGTCAAGGTGCCGGTCGCGTGCAAGTTGCGGAATCTTTAAATGCGAAAGTTGTGACGATCCCTGCTACTTTGTCATTTGGAATCACTGATATTGAAAAACAAAAAACTTTGCGCCAAGAAATTGTTGTGAAGAATATCAGCTCAGAGACTTTAACGTTAAAACCTGAATGGAAAGGCTCTAAAGGTTTGCAAGTTTCTGCTTCTGCGGTGACTTTGGCTCCAGGCGAATCACAAAAGGTTGTTGTTTCTGCGAAGGTCACAGCCGCTTTGATGAATGGTGCAAACGACGAACTGGATGGCTTCTTGGTGTTCTCGACAGAGAAAGAACAAGTGGCACAGTTGCCAGCCCTCGTGGTCGCTCGTCAAATTTCTCAAATCAGCGCCAAGTCTTTGACTGTGCAAGCCACCTCCCCTGCTGATGCGGCGGGAAGTGCTGTAGACCTGGTTTTAGAAAATGCTGGAATTAATAAAGGAACGGCTTATCTTTTCAATCTTTTGGGAAAAGATGCTCGTAAGAAAGACACAAAGCCTGATCTTGCCCACAACAGAAACTGCGATATACAATCAGCGGGCTACCGCATTGTTGAGAAAGAGGGCGCACGTGTTCTTCAGGTCGCCGTGAAACTTTATGAAGGTCAGACGACTTGGGACACTTGTGAAGTGAACGTACAAATTGATGCGGATAAAGATGGCAAGGCAGATCAAGAAATTGCAGGACTTCCAGCGGAAAATGTTCCAGGCTTGAGCGGAGATACTTTCGTCAGCATTCTTCTTGATGGAGCAACAGCGCGTGAGCTTCGTAAGAAGTTTGAAACGGATTTCGCAACAAATCCAGAGAAAGCCAAAGAAGACTACACAGATGCTGTCATCGATCAACGTGGTATGGCCGTTTTTGATAACTCTACTTTGGCGATCATCGAAGCAGACATCTCTGCTTTAGCTTTGGCAGACACAGGTGAATTGAATATTAAAGTTTCAACGACTCATCAAGATGCTGGCGCTATCGAATATGATGACTACCTGGATGGCCATGAAAATCGTTGGGAGAGAATTTCTATCGCGGCCAATGCTCAAGCTTATGCGCAGATGCCTGAGGAAATCGAGCTTGCTGGCAAGGAAACTGTGACGATTCCTCTGGTTAAGGGATACGGTTCAGGAGATTTGATCCTGTATGCTCCTCAGAATAAATCTGTTCGCGATGTTTTACTCGAAGATGCTCAGTCGCAAATTATTCCTGCGACTTTTGATGCACCTTAGACGTAAAAAATCCCCTGGCACCTTTTTAAGCTCCTTGGTACAAGGAGCTTATGTCTATTCAAAGTGTCATTGGTGATTATACGGCCTTTCTGGATCGTATTTTTGCCAATATTCAAAATGCAGGTCTTGATGTTGTGTCTTTTGAGATGGATCATGCCTGCTACCGTGTTAGCAGCCTTCAACAATATGAAATCAAAAAAGCGGCGTTGCTTAATTTCGGTGATCTTTTGACGGAAGCTCAAGTGAATGGTCGACCGATTGCCACTTTTAAATTGCATCATGCTTTAAAATATAAAAATCGCGAATTGTTTTTGATTGAACTTCCCGCTCCTAAAAAAGGCAAAGATGTTTCTGAAGGCCTTGAGCATGTGGAGTTTGTTGTTGGCGATTTGATTTCAGCCCTTATGAAAAAACATTCTGATCTTGCTTGGAACACAAGCGGTCTGCAGAAAACTTTAAATCCTGAGTTGGAGTTAAAGTTTGAGGATGGGCTTGCAATCAAGTTTCACCCGGAATCTTTAAGTGAAGTGATCAGAAAAGAACTAGCTATGGAGCCCTCATGACTTACCACGTACACAGTGATAAACCTGTTTTCGATCTTGTTATTGGTGATAAAGCGTACTCATCTTGGTCGATGCGTGCATGGCTCGTCGCTGTTCAGTCAGGACTTCCATTCCGTGAAATCAATATTAAACTTGATTCCCCAAAAACGGCTGAGCAGATTTTAAAACACTCACCTTCTAAAAAAGTTCCGGCACTCAAACATGGCAAAGTGATTGTCTGGGATTCTTTGGCCATCGCTGAATATCTTCACGAACTTTCTCCGGAAGCTAAATTGTGGCCGGAAGATCCTGCTCTTCGTGCGCTGGCTCGCAGTTATGCTGCGGAGGTGCATTCAGGTTTTGCAAATCTTCGCGGTCAACTGAGCATGGATATTCAATTGCAATCTAAAGCTCGCCATCTTACTCCCGGAACTGTTGCTGACATTGAACGCATTTTAGAAATGTGGAAGACCGCTTTAAAGCAAAGCGAAGGGCCTTACCTGTTTGGTGATTTCACGATTGCTGATGCGTTCTTTGCTCCGATTGTTTTCCGCTTTTTGTCTTATGGTGTACAGATCAAAGATAAAATGGTTCTTGAGTACATGAACAACGTTCAAGAACATCATGGCGTGCAGTTCTGGGTGGAAGAAGCTCTGCAAGAGAAAAACCACAGTCCAGTTTTTAAGTAAGTTTCTGATTTAATTCTTTTCCCGCAAAGAAAGAGCTAGTCTTAATCTATGACTTTGGATTCTTTCTTTGCTCAACATAAAAAACTCACGCGCTCTTTAAAAAAGTTCATTCTGGATTATGAGAAAGAACTTTCTTTGGATGTGTTTGAGGCTTTTCTTGAAACTCTTAGCGAAGAACTAAAGTCTGCTCAAACGGAACTACAAAAAGTTCCTGCAGGTCCTCCGCGCGCCAAAAAATTGCATGAGTTGGTTGAGAACGAAATCGCTCAAGGCGCTAACATCGAAGCGTCCTGCAAAAAAGGATGCTCTGCGTGCTGCCATATGGAAGTGGAAATCACGAACTACGAGGCAGAGATTTTGGGACATCTTGTGCGCTCAGGCCACTCTATTGAGCGCTCGCGTTTACAACAGCAAAGTAAGCGCACTTTGCAAGATCCCATTTGGCGTGAAGGGGTTCGCAACTTGTCCAATCGCTGTGTTTTTCTGAATAGCGAAGGCGCTTGCAGTATTTATGAAAACCGTCCTGTCATGTGTCGCCGTCACTCGGTGACGTCCCCTGCAAAGAACTGCGAAACTTCGGATGGAAAAATCGTGATTCGGTATTTTCCCAAGGTGGATTTACTAATCAGTGCCGCTAACGAAGACACTCAAGTTGAAATCGGCCCGTTGGCAAAAATGTTAGAGATGCGGCTTCGTTAAGCTTTTTTGGTGAAGACAGCCTTTTCCAGTTTGCTAATTCGCTCCTCCAGGGAAATTTCGTTCCCCATGGATTTTTTTAAAAACCAGTTTAAGAACGTTTGATAACCCATTCCCTGTTTTTCGCCCTCTTCTTCCAACCACTGCAAAACATCGGAATCAAGACGAACCGTTTTAAGTACTTTGACTTCTTTTGCGACCTTACCTCTTTTGGCTTTGGAAAAATCGTATTCTTTTTTCATAAAAATCCCCGAAAAGAGTATTGTTTCTCCTCATGTTTAGTTGCTGATCGCGCAGAAATAATTCTTATTCTCTCTGGATTTATTCTTTCGCAATAAACAACAACCAAAACTTTCGATTTAGAAGAACGACCTATTCGAACCCAACGTTCTTCATCGGAACTTTCAAAATCCATATTACCACACTGTTATTACGATGTAAATACACTTCCAAATAGCCAATTACATTGCAAAAACAGCGCAAAAGAGGACGCCATTTTAAATCGGTTTTGAAAAGATCGACAGTCCGGGCTCAGGACAGGATTTTTTTAAGCTCTTCGCGGTCTTCGGCGTCGGGAATGAGCCATTCTGCTGGTAGATGCTCGACGACGTATTTCCAAGAGGCTTGCACCATGGGTTTAGCAAGCGGTTTTCCGTGAAGATCTTTGAGTAGATTTAAATGTCGCAATAAAATCGTGCGCGTGGGTTTATAGAAGCCTTCTTGATCCGTGCCTGCATTAGTGACGATGTCGGATTCTTCGACTTTCTTAATTAAATTCTGAAAAAAGACTGTGAGACTCATAGCTCATTTCACTCGATTTCCGTGGTAACGGCAACCGGAACGTGTTCTCTGACACATTTGTATTTTAACGATGAACTTCTCCTTTGGTTTTGTGCGAATTAAAATCCTCTGCAAATCAGGAGGTCACTATGGATAGAAAAGCAACGGCGGTCTGGAGAGGCAATCTTCAAAACGGAAAAGGCGAAATCAGCACTGAAAGTGGAGTTTTAAGAAACACTCCCTATTCTTTTTCCACGCGCTTCGGGGAAGCATCGGGAGCCAATCCCGACGAGTTGATCGCAGCGGCTCACGCCAGTTGCTTTACAATGGCCCTGTCCGGAGCGCTTGCCAAGAAGGGCTATATTGCCGACAGCCTCGAAACATCCGCCACAGTCACAGTGGAAAAGCAAGGAGACGGGTTCGCTATCACTTCTTCCAAACTGAGACTCAGAGCGCAGGTCCCCGATATTGATCGAGGAACGTTTGAAAGCATCGCGAATGATGCAAAGACGAACTGTCCTGTATCCAAAGCATTGAATTTAAAAATTTCTTTGGATGTGGATTTCCATCAGTCTCTACATAGCACGAGCGCTTCGCATTAGTTGTTTACAAAATTCGATGCTGTTTTCATAATGAAGCCTCAACAAGGATTCTTTTATGAAAACAGCATTGGTTTTAGTCAGCTCTGCCCTCTTACTTTCTTCTTGCGCGATCACAGGCAAAAGCATTCGCGATGTTCCTGCGATTAAGTCACAAAATATTCAGGTGTCGGCTTTAAGTGGTCTTCCGAAAAGAAATATTTCTTTGACTGTCGTCGATGCCCGAGACGATAAAAATCAATCTGCGGAGTTACAGACAGAAATCACTCGCGCCGTAACGGAGGCTTTGGCTCGTGAAGGCACAACAGTGTCTACTCCGGGAGCCAACGACCTTGTTCTTACAATTCACAATACAGAGATGGGCAAATACAAAGAAGGCTGCGTGAAAATCACAAGCTCTTTGACGATTCCCAAAAAAGCGAAACTGGGTGCCGAAGCTTCGAGCTGCTTTGAGATGAAAAATCCATTCGGCGCTAAGATGAGTGTGGATATCACGAAAGCTTACGAAGAAGCGTTGAGCTTGATCTTTAAGAATTTAGATCAAGGTTTGGGACAGTTGAATAAGTTGTAAATGGAATGCGCCGCAATTCAAAAAGGTACGGCGTACCTCTTAGCGATACGCCTTACCGCGGCCGTTATTCCAGAATTTGATTCCTGTCGGAGCGTTGACGTTTTGACTTGCTGTAGAAGAAAAGGTCATAGTTCTACTATCAGGCAAGCCGTCACTCGCCACATTGGTCAAATATTTTCCGGAAAGATCATTCCATACGCAACCCGCGATCTGACTTCCACCACCTGGAGTAATTACGACATTAATATCTCCGGGATTAGTTACTGAACTAGGCACTTCTATCGCGGCACCACCATGTCCACCGTTGTAGCCGTTTCTATCTGAGTTTAGATTACCACCAGAGCCCATGTCTCCCAGAGCTCCAGCACCACCGCCACCACCATAATGACCACCGCCACCGCCGCCGCCATAAGTTGTTGAACAAGCTCCAGCTCCTCCACCAAAACCTGCTCCAAATCCACCGCGACCGTAGAATGCTCCTTCGTTGGTGTCATTCCCGAGAGACGCACCTATCTTACAACTGCTTCCACCTTGCCCGGCGGATCCATTTGTTTGCGCAACTCCTCCGGGACTTGGAATATAATCGCCTGCTGGAGTTGCCCCACCTGCCGATGCTGTTCCTATAGCACCACCTGCACCACCAGAGCTTGCCCCGGCAGTTCCTGAAACGGCCGATGTCATGGGACCTTCTCCCGCTCCACCAGCTCCGCCAGCTCCTGCATCGAAATCGTCAGTACCACCTCGGCCACCGCCGCCACCGCCACCGTAAATAACGCCGTTATTTAGAATCGTGACGTTGTTATATTGAGCTTCAATTTTAAATGCCGTTCCACCAGTTTGTCCCATACGAAGAGCACCCGTTGTTCCTGATGGCGCAAGGCCACCCGCACCGAAAGCGCCGATGATTTGACCATTGTTGATCAAACGAACTCTGGCTCCCGCAGAGAGAAGTCCGGTTCTCATCGCAGGTAAGGTCGGATCATTGCTTGAAACTTTAACCGCTGAATTGACTGTCACTACGAACGTACGGTTAGAAGATGCAACGGTAGAGTCATATTGTGCAACGGCTTTATCGTAAATGTTGTAATTCAATTCATCCGCCGCAATTGGTGCCAAGACCACCGCATCCGTCATCGATACATTGATTGTAGCGACGGCAGATTGATCTGTTCCGCCACCGCTATCTTTCACTTTTACCGTCACGACAGCAGAAGCATCCACCCCTTGTGTCGCAGTCAAATTCACCGTCAAGTTTCCGTCGCCTGTACGAGTTTGCGAACAGTTTACAGTCAAGCGTGACGTATTCGAATTTGTACAAATTAAAGAAACCGTCTGCGCATTTTCGTTCGGCGGTCCGACGTCTACAGTCAAATTAAAGCTTGAAGTGGTATTGCCGGATGGATTGAGTAAAATTTCATGCGTCGTCGGAATGGCTGTGATTGTGGGAGCATCGTTCACAGGATTCACAATGATCGCAATTTCCTGATTAACTACAGAATTCCCTGCACCATTCCCGTCATCAAATTGAATTTTTGCGTAACAAGTTCCGTAATAATCCGCACGAGGCTTGATACTCACGGCGCCCGTCGCGGGATCAATCACAAAGTCACTTGCCGGTGTTGCAACAACGGATGAGTCATTACAAGCCGTGCCCGTGAGACCTGTATAAATTAAAGAATAAGTCCCCATGCTCTCATCCAAAGATTGAACGGCAGCATCAGACAAAACTTCAACCAGTGACGAAAAACTCGGATCGTCTTCCGTTAAAACGACTGGTGTACCAATCGTCAACGTCGGAGTTGCATTGGCAACCGTGATAGACAATGACTTCATATCCGTTGCCGATTGAGGGTCCGTCGCCAAAAGAGCCAGCGTGCAAGTGCCGACATGGGAGTTATTCGGCGTTCCCGCAATTGTCACCGTTCTTCCATTTGCAGACGGTGTCGCTGTCAACCACGTACATGTGTCCGAAGCATCTCTGACAACCGTGATATTTTCGGGATCTGGATCCGTTACGGGCACAACACAGTTATAAGCCACGTCCTCTGTTGCCGCAGCCGAACACGGGGCCAGTGCTGCTGCAATCACGGGAGCATCTTGAGTATTCACAACATTAATTGCGATATCCACATACCCTGTCGAAGGAAATGTATCAGTCAGAGCAATACGAATCTGACAAGTTCCTTGATAATCCGCAGCCGGACGGAAAGAGAACTCACCGGTTGAAGCATCGATAGAATAATTTGTTGCTGTCGGTGCCATCGCATGATCTTCACAGCGATCCCCTGCGACAACTGGAGTTACTAGAGAATAGACACTGCCGCCGCCTTCTTCAATCGAAGAAACATTGGCTCCCGGAATGACGATGGCCAAAGGCGCATCCTCAGAAATACTATAAGGTCCACCAGTCACATTAATAATAGGCGGAGAGTTTTCTATAGAGATCGTCCAAGAGAAGCGCGCGCTTTCTCCGGCAACATCATCTTCTGCATAAACATCCACCTGACAACTCGTACCGACTTCAGAACCACTCGGAGTTCCGCTCACCTCACCAGTTGAGGCATTGATAGAAAGCCATGGACCGCAGTTTGTCGCCGGGTCGAATTTATATGTCAAAGTCGCTGGACCTGGCAAATCCACGTCTGTTGCCGCAATAGTGCAAGAGTAATTATGATTTTCACCGATCGTAGCTGGACACGCTAACGTGGTAATCACAGGAACGTCATTTACAGGTTGTAAATCCAACGTCACTGTTGCGACAGCGGACTGATTGCCCGCCCGATCAACGACTTTGTAAGTGAATGAATCATCAAGCTCGTTGTCGTGTGTCGGAGTATAGACACACGCCAAAACATTGGAACCATTCACACATCCTGTCAAAGTTCCCTTTGTCGGTGTTGTCACGAACTCAATATGGTATTGGTCATTTTCTGTTGGAGAATTTATCGTAAAGGGAGTGACCGTATCTTCCGTGACAGAAATAGTTTGATCTGCCCCCGCGACAGGAACTTGGTCATCAAGAAGAAAACTTCCCAGTTCAATGGTTTCTGAACTCTCTTTAATAACCGCAATCAGACGAACCTTGTAGGTCGTAGCTGGCAGAGTGCTGATATTCCAATCGTACTCTCCATCATTATCAAGACGAGACTCCACCGTTGTCCATGTCGAACCACTGTCATTGGAATATTCAAGCCGAAGATAATCCGGCGTAACACTACCACCATTGGTTTTCCAACGAACTTCAACGATATCAGCAGGTTTATAGGCAGGTTTAAGCGAAGCTGTACTTTCGAGCTTTGAACTCAATATCTCCCAGCTAGCATTCATACAGCCAGAGAGCAATCCTAAAGAAGTGATAAACAAAATAGTACGTGCAAGCATCACATTGATACTTATCGGAATTTCACGAAAAAACTGGATTGTTTCCTCGAGAAAAAACTGTCATGATCGTCTCATCATGAGACTTTTGGCTTTTATTGGGATCGTCCTCATTACTTCCGTGATTACTCCGCGAACTTCCTTAGGACTTTCGTTGAGTGCTTCGCCCCTGAGTGGCCAAAAGAATAACAAAATGGAGTTTTCTGAACAGCCATTGGCTTTCGCACAAATCATCAACGCCGACTTTAATGACAGCTCCTTTTCGCAGAACACCTGGTTTCAGATTTCCATCAAAAATACAAACTGGCTGCAATCTCGTCTCACGGGAACGCGGATCTCAAAAGCAGATCTTTCTTTTGTTCAGTTCATAAGCTCTGATTTAGCCGGAGTGAAGTGCGCGCATTGCTTACTTCAAGACGTGCTTTTTGAAGATTGTTATTTAGATGGTGTTCACTTCCTAGCAAGCACTCTAAAAAATGTTCGCTTCGTGCGTTCCGATCTAAGTCGCGCCGATTTTGTTTCCACAGCTTGTGTAAATTGCAGCGTGGATTTGGCTACCGCAAAAACAGTTACTCCAGAACAACTCAAAAAATGGAACTTTGTCGTCAAGGATTCACCATGAGAACTTACTTTCGTCGACAGTTCCAAGAAATTCTAAACTCTAAAGCTTTACAGATCTACGGCGGACTTCTCGCTCTCACCCATGTTTTGACCGCTTACTTTTGGACGGATCGATCTTTGGATTTGGTCGTTAAAGCCTCCGAAATTTCTTCGCCCCTTTGTTGGCCTATGGTTCCTTTTTGTGACACCCTTCGGTTCACAAATTCCTTGGGAGCAGCGTATTTCCTTGAAGTCTACGCCATGATGGGTATTGCAACGGCCGGCCTTTTCTTTTTGGGAAAGATCCGTCTTGGTTATGTCGGGCTCATTTTCCTTTTACTCCTGAAAGTATTCTTCACAAGCCTTTCTTATGGGTTGATGGGAAATTATCACTACATGAGTTTTTTCACTCATCTTGCGTTTCTTTTCTTCCCTCGTAAAAAAGTCATCATTCCGTTTTTTATCGGCATATTTTATTGGGGAGCGGGAATTTTAAAATTTGATCCCGAATGGTTGTCGGGTGTAGCGCTCATTTCCCCTAGTTTTTTACCTTCTCAACTTCAGCATTTCAGTCTTGCTTATGCGGTTCTTTTGGAATGCGTCTTTGTTTTAGGTCTTTTTAGTCATAACAAATGGATCCGCAGTGGTGTTTTTGTGCAGTTCCTTTTGTTTCACATCTTCTCATGGCACATCGTAGGTTACTTCTATCCTCTAACAATGTTTTTGCTTCTCGGCCTTTTTGCCCTTATTCCTCTTTTTAAGGAAAACTGGGAAGCTTATTTAGATTCATCCACATTAAAGAATAAAAGTACCGTCATCTTGTGTTCAGTTTTAATCTTGCTGCAAGTAATCCCGAGTATTGCCTTTCAAGATCCCGCAACAACCGGGGCCCCAAGAATTTTATCTTTAAATATGCTGGATGCACGAGTTGAATGTGAAACCCTTTTGGTCCGCCATCAAAACGGATCTGAAGAGGTTTACGATCCCTTTGTTAAGGCGCCCTCGACAAGAACGCAATGTGATCCTCTGGTTTTTCTTTCTCAGATTAAATCTGTTTGTAAAGATCCAACAGAAAAATTTGATTTCTGGCTTCAATCGCGCCGAACGACAACCGATAAACTTGATACAAGGCTCTTTGTTAAAGATATATGCAATAAAAACCCGGCCTCGATTTTATGGACGGAGTTTTTATGAATAAAAAAATTCTTTTAAGTCTTTATTCATTATTAATTGTCGGACTTTTGATTCGGGCGGAAGTCAAAACTCTTCCTTTATTGGAAAAAGATCTTCACTTTGAAAAGTTAAAAACGCCTGTGAAAGGGTCCACTCTTCAGTACGAATTAAGCACGGAAGAGAATAAAAAGGCTGTGTCCACCTACCGAGGCGGACCCGAGCGCTTAGGCGTCGCTTCTGTAACAACATCCGATCGCTTTTATCCTTTTCAAATAAAATGGAAAGTGGCCAAGCTAAATAACGGCATCCATCGCGCAAGTAAAAGTTCTCCAGCCGTCGACGACTCCGGATTTTATATCGCAGACGACACGGGATACTTACGTGCCTATGATTGGAATGGAAAACTTCTTTGGCAATTTTATAATGACGTTAGCTCTCGCGGGTTTCACTCAACACCTCTCACTGACAGCGACAGCATTTATATAGGTGACTATGCAGGTTATTTCTACGGTCTCAACAAACAAACCGGAAAAATTCGCTGGATCACAAAAACAGGGGTCACAATCGGTTCTTCTCCTTTTATGCACGAAGGTCACTTATATGTTGGAGTGGAGTTGGCGGATCCGAACGGTTATCTCTTAGCGATTGATGCCAAGAGTGGAAATTGGCTCTGGACTTCTCCATTGATTGGAAATCATCCGCACTCTTCCCCAGCCTTGGATCTTCTTCACAAACAAATTCTGCTAGGCTCAAACACCGGACAAATGCAAGCTTACGAACTTTCTACCGGAAAAAATCTTTGGTCCTTTCAAACTAAAGACGACATTAAATGTGCCGCTTTAATTCACAAGGACAAAGCTTACTTCGTTTCGTGGGACGGTTTCTTTTATGCTCTTGATAGTGCCTCAGGAGTTCTTCGCTGGAAAACGGCTTTGGATGACGGTGGCATGAGTTGCCCTTCACTCAGTGCTGATGGAAAACGTCTTGCTATCACCGGCTACAAAAAAAATTTCGTTTTAAATTCAGAATCCGGCCAAATTCTTTGGACTTCCAAAATTGAAGACCGTAATGCCCGAGCGCAGGCAAGTCCTTTGATTCTTTCTTATCGTCAGCAGGAAGCCGTGATTTTTTTGTGCGAAGACAAAGCTCTTTGCGTTCACGATCTCGCAACAGGAACAGTTCTCCAAAAAATAAAACTGGAAAGCACGTTTTCAAGCTCTCCAGTTTATTATAATGGTCATTTGTTCTTAGCGACTTCGGGAAAGGACGGACTTCTGGTTCTTACTCAGTAACAGAACCTACAGGTCCTACACGCAATTGGTATCCGTTTTTGCTTGTGACGACTTTGTCATATTGAGTACCGACAGTCGCAGTCATGCGCCAGCCACGCGGATTTGAAACCTCTTGAACGTCCCCACCGGAACTTCCAATCGTCGTTGTCTCTTTGACGGGAGCATCAAACACCACATCTTTTTCAGGGTGGAAGTCGGCGGTATTTTCCAAACGAACCGTTTTAATTCCAGAGTCAGTCGAACGTAAAGAGCAAATCGACACACCGAAGTTATCACTGGCCGTACACGCGCCTTTGATAACACCAGTGCCGTTTGTAATACTGTATTCGGGAACGTATCCCGCGACCACGGTGTTATCTGAATTCATCAGACGCACAACAATTTGCAAAATCCTCTCGCCGTCAGCGACTCCGTGTGATCCCACTAAAATTTCCGTATTTAAAAAATCAGATTTTTCCGGATCAGTTACCACACCTGCGACAGGTCTTTTCGGAAGTTCAATACCAGGCGGAAGTTTTGGCGAAGACAGGCCCGCAAGATCTTCAAGGCTCGCTTCAAGTCCACAACCCGTTAAAAACATGAATGTTGCCATAAGCAGTGCCAAGACGTACCGATTCATGACTGCCTCCATCACCTCTATTTATCGGAAAGTTTATGAGATTTCTTAAATGGGCTGCGATGCCGACTCATATTCAAGACCTTAAGTAACTAAAAGAAGTCTCCGACAATATATATAGATATGAACACTCGGAACGTCCTTCTCCTTATTATTGGAACTGTTTTTATATCTGTGTCTTCGGCACTGATCGCCGTGCGTTTGACTCAAAACAATACAGCGCAGGCTCCTCAACAAATACCGCAACCGCAAATCCAATCACAGCCTCTTCCCGTTGCAAGTGGTCCTATTCAAATTGCACCTTCGAAGCAACCGATTCCCCCGCCTCCGAAAGTGGAAGCTGTTGCTCCTACACAAGCACCGCCTTTGGCTGATCTTTCAGCATACACCGTTCCAAAAGAATTTGATCCACACTACGATGCTAGAAAACCTCTTCGACCTGAAGAAGTAAAAAGAACACTTCTCAAAGATACACCTGATTGTGGCGACGAATATGAGCAACTCTGCACTCAGAATCGCTTTCTTGCAGAACATCCTTTGGCTTGCCTCAGAAGCAAGAAGGATCAGCTTTCTCGAGCATGCTTCAATCAAGTGAAAACCGTCCAAGACGCCTTTCGCAAAGCCTGTTCAACGGACATCGCTAAGTTCTGTCCCAAGCAAAGTCACTTTTTTGGATGCTTAAAAGAAAAGGTCGCAGAGCTTACGCCAGACTGCCGTAAAAACATCAAGGAATCTTCTCGCCAATAATCCGTCTCATTTCAAAACGCTTTTTATTCACTTTTAGTAATTTTTAACAACGACTATTTATAAATCCTCAAGATTACCCGATAAGATAGGTAGAAAAGTGTGAGAGTCCTTACTTGAACGTATATTAAAAGGAACACGTATGAACTTCTCAATTAAAAGAACTTTGGTAATTTTGGCTGTTCTTTCCCTGACAGGACCTGCCTTCGCGCAAGTCTCTTTCTCTGAAGTTCCCCAAGGTTTAACAGTTCAAGGTCGTATCATCCAACCTGACGGTCTTCCGCTTGAAGACTCGCATGTCACCTTTAATATCAAAGTTCTTTCACCCGGCGCGGAATCGTGCGTGCTTTTCGAAGAAGAGCGCGTTGTGAATATGAACAATAGCAAGGGTGTGATCAATTTCGTTCTGGGAGCTTCTGAAGCTGGAAGTTCTGTCGTGAATGTCGGTCACAGTCTTCCTGTCCATAAAGTTCTTAAAAACACGGGTGCTCTTACCGGCCTTACAAAGTGTGCTTCTGGATACAACAGTTATACACCGCAAGCGGGAGACACTCGTAAAGTGCGCGTTTCTTTCACAGTAGGTACTGAGACTGTAGCTTTGTCGCCTGATTTCAGCATGCGCTCTGTTCCTTATGCGATGGAATCCGAAAATGCTGTGGCTTTGGAAGGTAAAAAAGCAGCGGACTTTATTTCTAAATCTGCCAATGTCACTCAGGAACGTGCTGAGGTTTTATTCTTGCCTTCAAACTTTGATGGTCTTCTTTCTTTACTAAATCCAAGCGCAGGTACACCAACAACAGGTGCTATCGGCATTCCTTCTTCGGATGGAACTGCCGCAGCTCCCGTCCGTGATGGTCTTATGCGCTATGATGAAACTTCACAAACTGTTCAAGTTTCTATTGGTGGACAGTGGCAGGATGTCGTGACAGGAAATACCTCTGTAGGTTCGTCAAATATTGAAGATGGATCTATTGGTACTGCCGATTTAGCTAGTAATTCTGTAACTGGCGCAAAAATTATGGATAACGCCATCACTACGGAAAAATTGGCTGATGAGTCTGTGAGCACTAGTAAGATCATTGACCTTTCAGTAACAAATTCAAAAATTGCCGATGGTGCAATTACGTTTAATAAGATTGCCAATGGTGCGGTCAGTACAAACAAAATTGTCGATTCCGCTATTACTTCGGCAAAAATCCTCGATGGTTCTATCGCCACTGTGGACTTGGCAAACAGCGCAGTCACAACGGCGAAAATTGCAGATAGCAATATCACGACTGCCAAAATTGCCGATGCCAATGTAACAACTGCGAAAATCGCAGACAGTGCTGTAACGACGGCAAAAATCGCAGACTCCAACGTGACTACGGCTAAGATCGCTGATGGCAACGTGACGACCGCGAAAATCGCGGATGGAAATGTGACTACGATTAAAATTGCCGACGGTAATGTGACCGATGCTAAAATCGCCTCTGTCTCGGGAGCAAAAGTAACCGGAAATATTCCAGGCAATGCGGCTGGATTCTACGGCGCACTTTCCGGTGACGTTGCTGGAGGCCAAAGCTCCACTGTTGTGCAACGCCTGCAAGGTCGCAACGTTTCAAGTGCCGCTCCTGGAGTGGGTCAAGTTTTGAAATGGGATGGCTCTCAGTGGATTGGACAAGCGGATAATAACTCGGGCGGTACAATCACAAATATTTCCGTCAGTAACGGACTCGGTGGTGGCGGTTCTTCAGGTTCCGTTTCTATCTGGTTGGGAAATACCGGGGTCGGTGCTGGTTGGTATGGTAGTACGACTTACATCCCACAATTCTACGTCGATTCTACAGGCCGTATTACTGCTGTTAATAACGTTGCCGTCGCAGCAGGTGCTGCTTGCGGAGGCACTCCTCATGGCCGTGTTTACGTTTCATCAACCGGTTGCAGCACTGCGACTCTTTCTCAATGTATGAATGGAAGTATCGTTGGAGTCGGTACGTACTCCACGGGCGGATCTTGCGACGGTGATGGTGACGGATTCTAGGAATGAAGCGTCTTGGTTTTTATTACGGATCTATCTTAATTATAGTTTTTCTAAGTCAGCTGACCCCCTGGGGTCAGCGTCTTTTTCCAAAACCTAAAATCAATTCATTAAGTTTTCCATCTCAAGACCAAGTTTTTACGCCTCTTTTTCCTGTATTAAATCCCGGTGTCGAGCCGCAATTCCCGGCGTCCGAAATCATTCTGCAAGAAAGACTTTTCGCTCCGTTTATTATTTTAAAAAATCAAAATCTTTCACGCAAAAATCTGTCGAAAGCGCATTTAAGTTTTGCCGATCTTCGCAATGCAAACTTGCGAGGAACGGATTTATCCAAGGCCTTGCTTTACGGCGCAAGACTCGATGGAGCTCTCTTTGATAAAGACACTCAGCTGCCATTTTCTAAAAACGTCGCTTTAAGCCTTGGGATGAGGGAGCAAGAATGAAAAACCTCATCACCGAATTAAAAAAATATCCGGCATTGGCTGGTGTCGGAGTTCTTCTTAGTCTTGAACATATTCTGACTTTTATTTTCTGGATGACAGAAAAACCCCTGCACTGGATTTTGTCGCCCTCCACGCCGTCTATTTGCTGGCCGCTTATGGATGCGTGTGAAAAATTAAAACCAAGTTCCGAAATTCTCAACGGAGTTCTTGGCTTTTATCTAATTTTGGCTCTTGCATCGGTTTTATTTTGGGCTCTTCGTAAATACCGCGTCGCCATTCCACTTTTGTGGACTCTTCTTGTCATTAAAAATATAATTATTTTGCAGGATTATAGACTGACAGGGAATTATCATTATCTCCCAACACTCATCACACTTGTATTCCTGCTTATTCCACAAAGAGCGTATTCCCTCCCCTTCACTTTTTTTGTTATCTATTTTACGGCGGGTCTTTTAAAGATTGATTCCAATTGGCTTAGCGGAGCGGCCATCAACGATCTTCTGATTCCGCCGTTTCTTACAAGAATCGGCGTGTGGTATGTTTTGGTTCTGGAACTGGGATTGATCTTTCTTTTGTTTGCACGAAAAAATTTTTGGTTTTACTTTTTATTTATCCAGCTTACGGTATTCCACTTATATTCATGGCATCTCACACGGTTCTTTTATCCATCGGTGATGCTCTTACTTTTAGGAATTCTTCTTATCACCCGTCCTTTAGCTCCGCCTCTCAGAATTAAAGACACGTTTAAACTTGTGCTTAAACCAAGGGTCGCAAAAGTTCTTTTAGTGATTTTTGTAGCTTTGCAACTTCCTCAGTATTTCATTCCGGGTGATGCCGCGATGACAGGCGAAGGCCGCATGTATGCGATGATCATGTATGACGGCCGCGTGCAGTGCCAACCGCATCTGTCGATCTGGAAAAAGAATCAAGAAAAAGAAGAACTGCCTTTGCAACCACCATGGCTTATCACGCGCACTCATTGTGATTCGATGGTCTTTTGGCGTCTGGCGCAGAATGCTTGTGAGTGGGCCAAGAAAGATCCTGAGGTCTTGCAGGTTGATTTGATGATTCCAGTTCGTTATGAAGGTCAAAAAGAATGGCAGCCGCTGGTTGCAGCCACCAATGTCTGTGAGAAAGAATTAAATTACTCAAGCTTTTTTCCAAACAATTGGATCAATAAACTTTCTAAGTCCGGAAACTAGCGTGCTTCAAAACGGTGCTCGAATTTTCGGATAATTTCGTGGACTTTGTCGTCATCTAAATGCGCAAGTCCCTCTTCCACCAATAAGTTTTCCTTATCGCGTCCTACGGTTAAAAAAGAAGCAATTCGTTGGTCTTCATAATAAGCCACCGCGAAATTTTCTTTGTCCATATCGCCCATCACATCCATACGATCAAAGCGATCCGAGAATCCTACATAATTGAGGGTCACGTCATAGTGTTGTGTCCAGAAGAAGGGCACATCTTGAAAGCGCACCCGATCGCCTAACATATTCAAAGCCGCGATTTGGCCCTGCCGCTCGGCCACCTCCCAGTGTTCAACACGGATGGGTCTTTGACTGCGGGGATCGGGCCAACGAGCGATATCACCGGCGGCAAAAATTCCGGGCACACTGGTTTCTAAGTACTCGTTGACCAAAACACCGTGATCTATTTTACACCCCGCCTTCTCAGCCAGGGCCGTGTTGGGTTTAATACCCGTTCCCACAATCACAAAATCGCAGGGAATCGTTTGACCTTCGTCTAAAACGACACTGCGATCCCGGATTTCTTTCACCGTGTGACCCAGATGAAAATGCACGCCATGTTTTTCATGGAGTTTCTTTAAAAAACTTCCCACATGAACACCGACAGCCTTAAGCAAGGGCATTTCTTCCGGTGCTATAACGTGGACTTCCATATTGCGCATTCTTAAAGAGGCTGCGACCTCAAGACCAATGAAGCCAGCCCCGACAAGAACAACTTTTGAAGCCCACGAGGTGCGCGCAATAATACGACGACAATCAACCAAAGATCGAAGCATATACACGTGATCTTTTTCAACTCCCGGAATCGGTGGAATGACGGGACTTCCTCCTGTCGCTAGCAGGCAGCGGTCATATTTCAAAGTTTTGCTATTGGATAGAAGAAGAGTTTGTCGATGAGGATCTATTTTCTCTACCCGCACTTCCAGTTCGACGTGAATTTTATTTTCTTTGTAGAATTCTTCAGAATAAAGAGGAAGCCAATCTTCTGGTGCATTTCCCGCCAAAAAATCTTTTGACAAATTAGGCCGGTCATAGGGCAAAGATTTATCTTCGCTAATAAGCTGGATCGTTCCTTGAAAACCATGACGACGTAACATCACAGCCGCGGCCGCGCCTGCGGCACCTCCGCCGATAATCACAAACTTTTGTGAAGCGGTGTTTTCTCTCGGCTTAACGACTGGAGCTTTTTTATCAACAACGAAAATTTTTTCATCTCGCACCTCCACGTGCCAGGCCGCGATCGGATTTAAGGCTGGAGCTTTTAAAACTTCCCCGGTCTTTAAATCAAAACAAGCATGATGCCAAGGACAGTGCACCGTATCTCCGACAATAAGGCCCTCGTTTAACGGTCCACCATAGTGCGAGCACTTCGCTCCGACGGCATAAAATTGCCCTTCCTGGCGCACCAACAAAACCGGTTCCTCTCCGACATGACCTAAAAGACTCTCGCCGTCTTTCAAGGATTCTTCAGAAATGCCCCTAGAGAAATCGGGACCACTGGTCTTTGCACTTACCGCCATGGGATTCTCCTTGTTGAACCTTCATTGTAGTGTCAATCAGAAAGTCCCGCAGGTCGTGTGCGGAAGTTATGCAGAAAAACAACAATTCCTGTTGCATCTTTGTCGGATGTTTCAAGATGAGACACAGTTTGTGAGAATTTTTAAGCGGATATCTTGATTAGGATCGTCCAAATTCCGATGAGAATACTGGATTTGTTTACGCTACGTAAGTAGGAGGCAGCACTTGAAACAATGGGTGAAAAAACTTGTTGAGCAGTTTGATATGGACTGGGGCACACCCTCCAACGGTAAGGAAGCACCTCAGGCACCTTCGCTAAGCGAAGACCGTGCAACTTTGCTCTACATCTTAGATGTCTACAACAAACATTTATTTGAAATTCAAAATCACCAGGTCCGTAAAGTTCGTGCAAAGTTAGACACGTTTGCCAAAGAACTGGTGCAATCCGATGCAGAGGAAGTAGAAAAGGCGCTTTTTAAAATCCGCCAGTTTATTTCAAGCTACCGCATTGATGAATACACTTATGTACAAAATACTTTTGATGATTTTAAACGGATCATCTGGGATTTTGCCGATCACCTGAGCGAAGAAGCCCATATCGAAGACTCCTCGCAGGGTGACATCAATCAAAGCCTCGAACAGTTGCGTGAGGCTGTAGAGTCCAACTCTATCGAAGAGCTGCGCGCACGTTCCCGTGAGTTTATTAACTTTTATTTAAAGCATCAGAACGTCAACAATGAGCGCCGTTCAAAACGTATGGAATCCATCAAAAAGAATCTCACAACCGTGAAAAAGCAATTGATGGAAGCCAACCAAACCATGCGCCGTGACCATTTAACCGGAGCTCACAACCGTAAGAGTTACGATGAACAAGTGCGCCGTTATTTACAACTTCACGATATTGACGGCGACCCGATGACGTTGCTCCTCTTGGACATTGATTTCTTTAAAAAAATCAACGATGCCTATGGGCATGATATTGGCGACTTTGTCTTGCAAGAGTGTGTGCGCTTGCTGCAAGAAAGCTTTTCCCGTGAAGAGGACTTTATCGCCCGTCTGGGAGGTGAAGAATTCGCCGTGATTCTTCCAGGCTGCAACACAGAGGCCGCGATCCGCATGGCTGAAGAAGCTATGAACCGGATTCGTAAAGAAGTCTTCGTGCACGAGAAGCTCGAGATTCGTTTTACGGTCTCTATGGGTATTGCAGAAATCACGAAAAACGAAGGTGCTGACAGTTGGTATAAGCGCGCTGACGAGGCTTTGTATGAATCTAAGCAAACAGGCCGCAACAAATATACAATCTCTAAAGGACCTGCGATGAAGCGTGTCGCCTAGAGGGAAAGTGTCAAAAGTTTAGACACTCGTAAATGAAGTTTTAGTGACCAGAAAAGCCTGAACATTCGTTCGGGCTTTTTTTATGTTTAGAGATTTCTGAACACTCGCAGCGATTTTCCGGCCGAATTCGTTTTAAACTTGCTGCGACCCTGGCCCTCCCCTTGCTTTGTGTCTTTGTCATGAAGACAAGAGCACTACATCCCAAAATATTATTTCCTCTTTTACTAACAACTCTTTCTCCTGTGACTTCATTCGCACAGGAAACTCGCGACATCGTTGTCGCGATCATCGATACGGGCGTTGATGTGAATCATCCTTTGATAAAAAAACATCTTTGGGTGAATCCCAAGGAAAAAGAAAATGCTTTAGATAATGATGGCAATGGATATGCCGAAGACCTCCATGGATGGAATTTTGTTTCTAATAATAATGACATTTCCGACAACCACGGACATGGCACTCACATCGCGGGTATCATTCTGCAAAAGGCCAAGTCTCATCGTGTGAAGTTTATGATTTTAAAATATTACGATCCAGAGAAGTCAGGGGACGACAATCTCTTAAATACAGTGAAGGCCATTCGTTATGCGACGAAAATGAAGGCCGATATTATTAACTATTCAGGTGGTGGCGACGTACGAAGCCCGCTGGAGGAAGCTGCTATCCGCGATGCACAAAGACAGGGAATTCTTTTTGTTGCAGCGGCGGGAAATGAAGGGCGCAATACCGACCGCGTCGGCTACTATCCAGCGGGCTACCGATTGAGCAATATTATTTCTGTCGCAGCGATGGATGCACGCAAACGCCTTCTTGCGAGCAGCAACTACGGTGCGAAGTCCGTCGACATTGTGGCCCCTGGTAACCATATTCTTTCCGCTCTTCCTGGTGGACGCTACGGATATATGACAGGCACATCACAAGCCACGGCCTGGGTCAGCGGACTAGCGGCTTCGTTGATGATTCAATCCGATAAGTCATGGAAGCCCGAGGATATTAAAAAGTTCTTAGAGAAAAATGCCGTCAAAGACAGCATGCTATCCAAGAAAATACGTTCGCAGTCTCGCATTTCAAGTCTTCAGGCTTCTTTCAACTTCTCCCCTTAGATTGACGCGAAGGGCTTCTTTGGAAGCCCTTTGCCAATATGCCAAAGGACAATCTAAAATAAAAGCATGAATCAACACCTGCGTTTTATTCTTCCTTTGGTTTTTCTTTTCACAGCGTGCACCGAAAGCACCCAAGCTCGCACTGAATCCTCGTCTACGAATTGCGTTCACGATGATACGACTTTTCGCTGCGTGAAAGTTTTAAAGAATTATGATGGTGACACTCTGACGGTCAATATTCCTGATGTTCCAGCTTTGATTGGAAAAAATATTTCGGTGCGTGTTTATGGAATTGATACGCCGGAAGTAAAGACCAAGAATCGTTGTGAAAAAGAAGCGGGTCGCATTGCCAGAAATCTTGTCGCCACGACTTTGAAAAATGCCAAAACTGTAGAGCTGCACAACGTACAGCGTGATAAATATTTCCGTATCCTTGCTGATGTCATGGTGGACGGACGCTCTCTTAAAGACATTCTGCTAAAGAACAATCTCGCTTATTCTTATGACGGTGGAACAAAGCAACACCTTGATTGGTGCAAGGTTCTTCGTCAGCCTGCCAGCAAATAACTTGCGCGGATTTTTAACCTAGGGGCACACTAGGTTATGGAACTAAAAGCGAAAGACCCCGAAAAGCTGTATCGTTGGTATAAAGACAATTTAGGACTCACCTTAAATAAAGAAGGCGTTTTCGTTGTGCCTAATGTTTCGCCTTATAACACCCGTCGCTTCACGCCTTCCAATCCACCGAACGATCTCAACTTTCAAGTCAAAGACCTTGCAGAATTGATTTCGCGATTGGCCGACAAGGGTGTCCGCATTGAAGACCACCTCGAAGTGAGTGAGGATGGACGCTTTGCGTGGATTTACGATCCAGAAGGCAATAAAATTGAACTCTGGGAAGCTCCCGGCAGAGAGTCTTTGATCAATTTGCCAGAGCCTGAATAGTAAGCCTAAAATAACGTCATGGAAAAAACCAAAAACGTCCCTCACACCGAAGAGAAAAAATGGTACGAGCTTTTTAGCAATAAAGCCCGTGTGCTGTATCCACACTCGGATCCCGCCCATGATTATCTGCACATCCAGCGCGTCGTTAGCACAGCAAAAAACCTGTGCATGGCTGAACATGGCGATTGGAATATCGTGATGCCTGCGGCGTTCTTTCATGACTACATCAATGTTCCAAAGGGAGATCCGCGCCGTCCTTATGCTTCTCAACTTTCAGCAGAAGCGGCGATTGAGTATCTAAAGTCTGTCGGTTATCCCGAAAAATATTTTGAAGGCATTCGTCACGCGATTGAAGCTCACAGTTACAGTGCGAACATCAAGCCACAAACGCTAGAAGCGAAGATCGTGCAAGATGCGGATCGCTTGGACAGTCTTGGTGCGATTGGCATTGCCCGCTGTTTTGCGACGTCAACTTTGATGAGCCGTCCGTTTTATGCAGAAGAAGATCCGTGGGCAGAATCACGAAATCTGGATGATAAAAGTTTTGGCATTGATCACTTCTATCAGAAAATTTTTAAATTGGTGGATCATCTCAATACGGAGACGGCAAAAAAAGAAGGCGAACATCGTGTCGCCTTCATCAAAACCTACTTAGATCAAATCAAAAGAGAAATTTGATTATTTATTTTCCATCATCGGAGCTGCGGCATTTTCTACAATGCCCGCCTGATTGACGAACTCTTTCATCAACATCGCCAGTGTCGCCGTTTTTTCTGGATTCATTTTCTGAAGAGAATCAATCATCTGCTCCTGCACCGTACGAGGGATCTCACTCAGCTTGCGCTCCCCGTCCTGGGTGAGGGACACAACGACACGGCGTGAATCTTCTTTAGAGATCGCACGCGACACTAAGCCTTGCTCTTCTAATTTTTTTACGACAACAGATACGGAGCTTTGATGTGTCGTTGTTCTTAAAGCCAGATCGTTTATCGAAAGACCCGGTTCTTCTTTGAGCTTTTTCAGAACGAAAATCTGAGCGGCACTAAGACCCAATTCTTTCTCAAACTGACTTGATGAAACACGAAGAGCTTTGAAGATATGGCGAATGTAGTCCATAACTTCACTCACCTCTGAACGATATTGTGAAAACGAATCTCTGTTCATTTCTTCATTTAGAACGATGAAACCAAATCACGCAACTTTATTTTTGTATGCGCTCTCATACATGACATTTTGCGAGGCTCAAAAACGATGAAAGAAAATTTTCGAAAAATATTTTTTCGCACTAAAGTGATGTCAAAGTGACATCACTTGGAAGTCCTAAAGCTGCTGCTCCAGGCGCACTGGAAAAATCAATTTTATAAGCACGAAGTGCGATCCGATCCACTCCCCAATCAACTTTTGATCCATACAGTTTATCACCAAGAATGGGAAAACCATGACGACTGAGATCAAAACGCAGTTGGTGTGAACGACCCGTGACAGGCTGTAGATCCCACATCAAATATCCCTGTTCATTCACTCCTAAGTAATCTGCAAGAGTTAAACTGTCTTTACCTTGCGCACTCTCGTAAGCGCGCTTTTTCCCTCGGAGAATGCGCGATTTCCATTCAAATTTTAAACCCGGCTGTGTAAGTGAAATCGCCATTTTTTGGTTAGGAACATTGGCGGGAATGTGGGAATAATCTTGCGCCGTTGTCAGTGCTCTGTAAGTTTTTTGAACTTGTTTGTGTTCAAACCAAGCATTGGCTTTGCGATGAGCTTCAGGCGTCTTTGCATACATCACTAGACCTGAAACTTCGAAGTCCAAACGGTGAATCGGATAGATTTGCTGCTTTAAAGAATCTTGCAAAGCAGTGCCTAAACAACACCGCTTATCGTTTTCTTCATGACGACTCGGTGTCGAAAGCACACCACTTTCTTTGTCACAGATGACGAAAAAATCGTTCTGAAAAATAATACGAATCATTTTTTTCCGATGCCGACGAGGAAGATTTCTTTGGAAATTTTACGTGTTGAGTCTGGTTTTACAGCCTCACATTTATGGAATGTCTTTTTAATCTCATCGCGAAGTTTTGAAAAATCATCGCTGTGAAACAGTTTGCAAACAAAGTGGCCGTCCTTTTTTAGAAAACGGCGAGCCACATCCAACGCCAACTCACAAAGCTCCATCGAGCGTGCTTGATCTGTCATACGAATGCCGGTGGTCTTTGGGGCCATATCAGAAAGAACAAGATCAAAAGGCGGCACAAAGCCATGTTCTTTAAAGATGTCTTCCAGATTCAAATCACGTAAATCGGCTTGAATAAAAACGGCGTTATTAAGCTTCACTGTCACGGGACTAAGATCAACGCCAAGCACGCGACCTTTATCTCCCACACTCTTTGAAGCATACTGTGACCACGAGCCGGGAGAAGCTCCTAAATCCAAAACTGTTTGCCCCGGTTTAAAGAGTTTGTACTTTTTGTCGATCTCTTCGAGTTTAAAAACAGAGCGCGCGGCAAAGTTTTCTTGCTTAGCTTTTCTAAAATAGTGATCGCGAGGATTGTAAGTCATATCGGAGGGTTATGTCGTTTTCCCTGCTCAAAGTCCAATACTAAATTTTGCATTCCCTTTTGCGCCCATTTATACTAGAAAAGATACACTCTTTTGGGGGATTCATGAACATCGTCATCGCTATGGGCATCTTTTTTATCGTCGTAACAATGGTCTTCGTGGCGATTGCCGTGTTCTTACCCGAGTGGATGGGAATCACCGGCAATAAAGCAAAAAAGATCATCGCCGAACAACAAGAAGATTCCTCAAATCCGCCTCATGAGTGAGTGGCTGGCTCTTTAACAAGAGCTAACATAAAACCACCGGCGACAAACAAAATCAGCAAGCCCATCATTCCTAGACGAGAGTCGCCCGTCACAGTGACTCCCACAGCCACCACCATCGGTCCTAAGATCGAAGCAAAACGTCCAACAAGATTGAACAGCCCAAAGTATTCGCCACTTTCTTCCTTGCGAATCATTCGGCCAAACATAGAGCGACTCAAAGATTGAACACCACCTTGGAACATACCGATCACAGTGGCTAACAAATAAAAATGCCATGCTTGAGACATTCTTGTCGCTAGGACGACCGTGATTGCATACATGACAATACAAAGAAGAATCGGTGCCTTCGTTCCCCATCTTTTGGTCACGGTTCCAAAATAATACGCGCAAGGAAAACCAATGAACTGTGTGATTAAAAGAGCCGCGATCAAGTCTTTTGCTTCAAAGCCAATGGCGATTCCATAGTCCACAGCCATTGTCATCACCGTATACACACCATCGATATAAAGCCAGTAAGCAATCATAAAGATCAAAAGATTTTTTTCATGCAAAAGAGACTTCAAAGTTCGTTTTAAAGTGCGAAGACTCTCTTGGGTAAGCCTCCAAATGTTGTGACTGTTGGCTTCCACGTGCGGCTCAGGAACATTCTTGGCAAGAGGTAATGAAAATCCCATCCACCACACGGCCACCATCACAAATGAAATTTTAATGGCGATCACACCATCCGCAAGACCAAAGAACGCCGGGAAAAGATACATCAGAACGTTGATCAAAAATAAAACACCGCCACCAAGATATCCCATTGAATATCCCAATGAAGAGGCATAATCCATTTGCGTCCCTTCCGCGACATAAGGAAGAAGCGAGTCGTAAAACACGCTGCTCGCATTAAACGCCATCATCGCAATTCCATAGGCAAGCATTGCCGCCCACCAGTCGCCCATCGGAATAAATCCCATCCACGCACAAGCCACAACGCCGACAAAAGTAAACAGAAGACAAAAAAGTTTTTTAAAACCTTTTAAGTCGGCAACGACTCCCAAGGTCGGACTTAAAAGAGCAATGATTAAACTTGAAATTGAAATCACTGTGCCCAGACGAGCGGTTGTGACGATGGCATCAGCTCCGTCACTCCAGTATTTTTTAAAAAAGATCGGGAAGAATCCGGCCATGACCGTGGTGGAGTACGCACTGTTTGCCCAATCGTACAACGCCCAACTAAAGATTTTTTTCTTCTGCGCTTGATCCATTCTTCCCCCGATTCTCTTCAAAGAGAACACGGAAAGCTGAAGAACGGAAGAAGAAAATCAACGCTGACAGAGTCATTAAAAACATCATGCTTGAAAGCGCATTGAGCTTAGGACTGACTCCCAACTTCATCGCGGTATAAAGTTTTACGGGCAAAGTATCTTGTCCCACGCCATTCACAAAATACGTGATGAGAAAATCATCAAAAGAAAGAAGAAAACTTAAAATAAAACCACCCAAAATAGCTGGAGCTAAAAGCGGAAGCACCACCGTTTTTTGAATCTGCCATTCATTCGCGCCCAGATCACGAGCGGCGTCTTCAAAGGAAGCATCCAAGGTCGCTAAGCGAGAGCTCACGGTCATCATCACATACGACACCGAAAAACTCACGTGGGCGAGAACGACTGTCGTTAATCCCAATTCCATTTTTAGAATAAAGAACCAAGAAAGAAGTGACAGTGCAAAAACGATCTCAGGAAAAATCAAAGAGACAACGGAAAGACCTTCCACGGCCCACGTCCACGCACGTTTATTGTGGCGCAGTCCCAATGCTCCGGCGGTTCCGATCACCGTTGAGAGAACACTTGCACAAAGTCCGACAACGAAACTATTCCGAAGCGCACCCATTAAAGCTTCGTCGTTAAGAACCTCCACAAACCATTTCAAAGTCGCATGAATCTGTTCATTTTCCCGAACGAAGACCGCACCTAAAATCATCACGGCAATGGGCAAATACAAAAATAACAGCGTCATCCATAAAACGATACGAGCCGCAAGAGGGGCCTTAGGGCGAGAACGTTCGTTCTTCATGACACCTTCCCGCGCCGTCTTTGCATCACAAGAACAAGTCCTACTAAGATCACCATCATCACAACAGAAAGAGCTGAACCAAAGGGCCAATCTCGGGATTTTAAAAATTGTTCAGTGATAAGATTTCCATAAAGCATATTCTTAGCGCCACCCAACAAATCAGGAATCACGTATTCACCTAAAGAAGGAATAAACACCAATAAAGCGCCACTCCAAAGAGCCTTCTTTAAGTTAGGTAAAATCACCGAAAATAAAATCTTCCAAGGGCCTGCGCCTAAATCTTGGGCCGCTTCAACTAAATTAAAATCAAATTTTTCAAAAGCTCCATAAAGAGGCAAAACCATGAATGGCAAATAAGTCGTCACCATTCCATACAAGACAAGAAACTTGTTTTGAGTCAGGGCAAAAGGATCAAATGGCACACCTAAGAACTGCAAAAAAACCTGCAGAGGGCCATCGACACCGACAAAAACACGAATGGCGTAAACGCGAATCACCAGATTAGTTAGAAAAGGAAGAGCCATCGCCAAAACATACAAGCGTCTAGCAGAAGAATCTGCCGTCGCCATGGCCCAGGAAATCAAAACTCCCAACACCAAACAAATGAAGGTCGTCAGCGCCGCCAGCTTTAAACTTTCAAACAAAATACCGGCATAGGTCTCAGAAAAAGCGCGAAGGTAGTTTTCAAAGGCAAAAAGCCATTCAATGCCACCATAGGTTCCGCGAGTGGCAAAGCTCACTCCCACAACAATCATTAAAGGCGCGAGGATAAAAACTAAAAACCATAAAAGAGCCGGAAGAAGAAAGACATCGCGGAGTCTCATTTCCCGCGTTCTCCAAACATCATGGCTTTCCGTACATAAGCTTCCAAACTCATGCCAAGTACAACTTGGTCTGGAGGAATATTGACTTTTCCTTTGATTAAACTGCCATCTCCCAAACGAATGGTGGCCAGATCTTCACTCACTTCGATAAGCTCCCCTTTAAGCAAGCTTGTCGATTCAATAAACTGAGCCGCAAAAATCGTTTCAGGATTTTCGTAAATCTCCCGCGGCGAGCTCACCTGCTCCAAAAGACCGTGGCTCATAATCCCGATACGATCGGACAACGCCAGAGCTTCTTCTTGATCGTGCGTAACACAGATAAAAGTCAGGCCTAATTTTCTTTGTAGAGCGCGCAACTCTTTTTGCATGTGCTCACGCATTTTTTGATCTAAAGCCGACAGCGGTTCATCCAAAAGAAGAACTCGCGGTTCATTGACCAGGGCTCTCGCAACGGCCACTCGCTGGGACTGTCCGCCCGACAGTGTTTCAGGCTTACGATCACGGAATTCCGCCATATCCACCAAAGCAAGCACTTCAGCGACCTTGGCCTCGATTTGATCTTTGGAAAGATTTTTGATTTTTAAACCATAGGCGATATTTTCACCGACTGTCAGATGCGGAAATAAAGCATAGCGCTGAAACACCATATTGAAAGGACGCTTCTGGGCCGGCAGATGATCGACTCTTTGGCCATCCAAAAGAATTTGTCCGTGAGTCGCACTTTCCAGTCCCGCAATGATGCGCAAAAGCGTCGTTTTGCCACAGCCGCTGGGTCCCAGCAGAGAGAAAAACTCCCCTTCAGCGATGCAGAGATTGACTCCCTTCAACGCTGTTTGACTGGAAAAACTTTTACCGATATTCAGAAGTTCTAACATCTGCTTAACAATAAGAAGGAAATAAAAAAATGTCGAGAATATTGATGATAGGACTGATTCTTTGTGGGCTTCTTTCGGCTTGCACGAAAAAGGAACAGGTCAGCTACGACAAAAAAGAAGTCAATTTATCGATTTGGGGCAATTACCTTTCCCCGGAAATGCAGGCTCAGTTTGAAAAAGAGACCGGCATTAAGATCAATATTTCCAACTATTCCTCAAATGAAGAGCTTTTGGCGAAAATCCAAATGGGTTCTTCGGGCATCGACGTCGCGGTTCCTTCAGACTACATGGTCGATATCATGCGCAAAATGAACCTGCTTGAGCCACTGAAAGCCGAGCTCATTCCCAATAGGAATTTGGTCTCCGCTGAGTTCCTGAAACAAAACTTCGATCCGGAAAACCAGTTTTCGTTACCGTACACTTGGACCACCGTGGGCATTGCGGTCAACCGCGAACTTTACAAGGGCGCAGTTCATAGCTGGAAGGATCTTCTGGAAAATCCACAGCTCAAAGGAAAATTCGCCCTTTTGGATGACGTTCGTGAAACTATGGGCGCGGCTTTAAAGCTTCATGGCTACAGTGTGAATACGAACAACGCCGAAGAAATTCAAAAAGCTAAGAACACTCTTTTGACGGCGAAGAAAAATATTAAAATGTTTTCTTCCGACACGATTGATATTTTAAACAATAAAGAAGTCGCTGCGGCTCAAGCTTACTCTTCGGATGCTCTGCAAGCCGCCGTAAAATCTCCGGGAAAAATTGAGTATATTATTCCTGATGAAGGAACGACCTTCGCCATCGACAACCTTGTGATTGTGAAGGGCGCAAAACATCCGGAGGCGGCTCATCAGTTGATTAATTTTTTATTGAGTGAGAATGCCGAAATCAATAAGGTCAAAACCATTTTAGGCGGCCCTGTTTTAAAGGACACTCAAGGAAAACTTCCCAGAGAGCTTCAAAACAACCAAGCTCTCTTTCCTCCTGATAGCACTCTGAAAAAAATGGAGCGCATTCATGACTTAGGAGAGCACAATAAGCTCTTTGAAGATTCATGGACAGAGATCAAAACGAAGTAATCTATTTGCGGGCGGGTTCGACGGCCAAAGTCTCCGCCTGCTTTTCTCCTGCAGCCTCTTCCGGCGCCTCTGTTTTAAACTCCACATAAAGGCAGGCGGCCCCAATGACGGTAAAGACAACACCCGCCCCGAGATACAGCACCACACTTCTGCGATCTTGTTTAAAGAGATAATAGCAAAGCCCAATCAGGATAAGGATCGGACCAACCACGACTGTAGAAGCCAACACCTGCCTCAAGGCAAATGCACTGAGCTCCGAATTCATATAACCACCACCTACGTTCAATATTTGGTTATTCTGTAGAACTCTTCGGCAGGACTTTTAACGAGCTTAAAGGAAACAAGTTGTTTTTCACTCTTTGCGGAAGCTTTTAATGTTTCTCAATCAACTTGGGAAAAATTATGTTTTGATTATTAAAAACGAGACAAATAGGCATCCGGTTTTGAGACAAGAGTCAAATGATTGAGTCCCTCAACAACTTGCACGGGCACGTTGATAGAGGAAAAAAGCTCTACATACCGAGAAGGAATATCGACTTCATCCTCTGCACCAATCACGACGCTTAAATTCGGTTTTAATTTTTCAAGACGAGTTAACACATCATCGGGTGCAGAAACGGCTGCGACATATTCAGGACTGTAGTGAAGTTTTTCCTGACCGGATTTAAAGACGTCAGCCATATTCACACGAAAACCACCGTCAGCTTCGGGCGTGATCCAGCCACCATAGTCTTCGTAAAAAGCATTCAAAGACGTTGGAAGTCTTGGCGCCAATGCGACAAACTTTGCAAACTGCGAGCGCACTTCAGAAACCGCCACTCGCAAAACAAACCCGCCCCCCATCGAGTGCCCGGCTAAGATCACCCGCGAAACGGCCCTTTGCATTTTTATATGAATCAACAATTCTTCAAGATCGATTTCGAGTTGTGACGGAGAAATTTTATCTGAGAGCGCAAGGCTCACGCCATGACAGCGTAAATCCGGAGTCACCACATTGGCAATTCCCGCACTTGCGATGGCGGAAGCCAGAACACACATGTAACGGCTGTCACTTCCAACACCGTGATAAAGGACAACCAAGTCATCGCACCACGCTGGATAAAGACGGTAAGAAAGAAGATCCCCCTGACGAGTGCGAAAAGATTCCTGCGGGGCTAATTTCCCGAGCGGAATCTTAAAACTTCGCAAATCGAGGTGCTTCTTTATCATGCCATCTCTTGTTTTTTATGTTGGTAGTAATTGTAATCGCCTTCGTAGATACGAATTTGATTTTTATCCACTTCAAACACACGTGTCGTCACTTCACGCAAGAAATGGCGATCATGGCTTACGATCATCACAGTGCCTGGGAAATTTTTAATCGCTTCCAAAAGAACTTCTCTGGATTTGATATCAAGATGGTTCGTCGGCTCATCCAGAATTAACAAATTCACAGGCTGAGCTAAGATCGTCGCAAGAACCACGCGGGATTTTTCACCACCCGACAAAATAGAAATTTTCTTTTCAGCTTCTTCTCCAGAAAACTTGAACGCTCCCAAAAGACTGCGCACAAAACCCAAACCCGCATTTGGAATGCGAGAATGAACTTCATCCAGGATCGTTGCCTTTGGATCTAAGACATCCAAAGAGTTCTGACTGAAGTAGCCGACATTGATTGAAGCTCCCAAAGTCATTTTTCCTTCAGAAGGATCAGCGTGTCCTGCGATAATTTTTAATAAAGTGGATTTACCTGCTCCGTTCACGCCGACAACAGCAATACGGTCCATGCGTTTCACCAAAGCATTGGCGCCAGAGAAAACCAATTTCTCTTTTCCGTCATCACGCTTCCAAATTTTAGCTAAACCTTCGAACTTAACAACCTCTTCTCCACCACGTGGAGGAACAGGCCATTCAAATTTGATTTCAGCTTCTTCAGGTGGAATTTCAATACGATCAATTTTTTCAAGTTTCTTAACTCGAGATTGAACTTGGGCTGCATGCGATGCACGAGCGGCAAAGCGAGCAATGAACTCTTCTTCTTTTGCCAGCATATCTTCTTGGCGTTTTGCAGCTGCGATCAATTGCTCTTTACGAATTTCACGTTCACGCTCGTAGAAATCATAATTTCCACCGTAAACTGTGATGGTCTTATTCGCGATCTCAACGATTTTTGTAACCAGACGATTCATAAAATCGCGATCATGGCTTGTCATAAGGATTGCGCCCTTATAGTTCGAAAGCCATTCTTCAAGCCACACGATCGATTCCACGTCCAAGTGATTCGTCGGTTCGTCCATCAGTAAAACTTCAGGATTCAAAACAAGAATTTTCGCCAAGGCGATACGCATTTTCCAACCGCCAGAAAAACTTTCCGTCGGACGATGATAATCATCAGGACCAATGCCAAGACCCGTGAGGATTTCTGCAGCACGAGATTCAAGATCGTAACCGCCCAAACGTTCAAACTCTGCCTGAAGTTCTCCGTATGTCTCAAGAATCTTTGTCATCTCATCAGCATCTAGTTCAGGATCTGCAAGCTTTGCCTCGCACTCTTGCATGCGAGTTTGCATGTCACCGATGTTACCCACAGATGATTTCACTTCATCCAAAGCTGTACGCCCGCGCATGTCTTCAATGTTTTGTGAGAAGTAACCAATGACTGTGCGATCCGATTTTGAAACCGTTCCGCCGTCAACGCCTTCTTCCCCTGTGATAATGCGGAAGATGGTTGTCTTACCGGCACCGTTAGGCCCCACAAGTCCGATTTTTTCACCGGCATTGATTTGAAAAGAACCATTGCGGTAAAGGATTTTATTTCCGTGCTGCTTAGAGATATTTGATAAATGAATCATAGGACCTTTGTATAACCTGAAATTCGTGAAGTTTCTCGCAAAATTTTAAAATATTTTGCCTAGTTTGTATGCACATTCGAGAGTGTACACAAAAAGGCGGACTTTAGCGAATTTTACGAAGGTCTCATTTGGTCCTCGTGTTGCTTTGTTACCACTGCGGGGGTAGCAAATGACTGCAACATCGAACCACACTCACACGAGAAACAATATATTCGCAGCGACGGTGATTTTCCTCTTAGTCCTGTCGACGGGCTGTGCGAAATCAGGGCAATTTCCAGTCACAAGCATTGATAATTCAAACCAAAGTTCTGGGGTCACTGATCCAGGAACAGACGATGGAACAAACAACGGAAACAACACGGAAACTCCTCCTCCCACACCGACGCCAGAGCCTTCTTACAAAATGGTGCCGCTGGCTTGGGAAAGCACGAAAAATCCCGAGCGCACGCAGTGGTCCGAGTATTTACAAAAAATCATCTTGAATGATTGGAACAGTCTGCTTCCCGGCTCTAATGACATCACAAATTTCTGCCCACGCTATCACTCCTTGGACAACAACGAACGCGCGAATGTGTGGGCTCAACTCTTTGTCGCCATTGCAAAATATGAGAGCGGCTACAGTCCTACTTCACGCATGCAAGAGACCACCATGGGCACAGATCCCGTCACACGACAGCCTGTTTACTCCGAGGGACTTTTGCAACTTTCGTATCAAGACATCGAGTGGGCTCCATGGTGTAAATTCGACTGGTCGAAGGATAAAAATTTAAGCGGCACAGATCCAAAGAAAACTATTTTGAGTCCCTATCTGAACCTCGACTGCGGCGTTGGTATTATGGCAAAGCAAATTAAGAGCAAAGGTTCGATTGTCGTGAGTTCTGGAGTGTATTGGGCTGTGATCAAATCAGGTGGACGCTATCAGCAAATTAGCAACATCCAAGGAATCGTAAAATCCCTCTCATTGTGCAAATAGTACACTGTCCTGAGAAACCCAAGAAATAGAGAGCTTTTGGGTCCAAGATCGTTTATCTTGGGCCCTTCCTATATCTGAAAGGTTCCTCTAGAATGACTCCACTTACAACTGTTGATAGTTTCGAAAGCTTTGGTCTTAGCGCTCCCCTTTTGGCAGCGATGCAAGACATGGGCTTCTCGACACCGACGCCCATCCAACGCCAAGCTTTGCCACTATTGCTCGCAGGAGCACAAGATTTCATCGGTCTTGCTTCAACAGGCACTGGTAAAACTGCCGCTTTCGGTATTCCTCTTGTTGAGAATATCGATGCAACGATAAAAGACACTCAAGCGCTCGTTATGAGCCCGACACGCGAACTTGCTTTGCAGGTTGCTGAGCAATTGACTTTGCTTGGTAAGAAAAAAGGCGTTCGTGTTGTGACGATCTACGGTGGCTCTAGCTACCGCACGCAAATGGAAGGTATCAGAAAAGGCGCGCACATCATCGTGGCGACTCCAGGCCGCTTGGTCGACTTCCTTGAACAAAAAATCATCAAACTTCAAAACGTAAAAACAGTGGTTCTTGATGAGGCCGACGAAATGCTTTCCATGGGCTTTAAAGAAGACATGGAAACAATCTTGAAAGCGACTCAACCGGCAGATTCTGATTCCCTTCGTGCGGCTTGCCGTACGTGGTTGTTCTCTGCCACGATGAGCCCTGAAGTTCGTCGTCTTTCTTCGACTTACCTTGAAAATCCTGAAACAGTTCAGGTGAACAAAGTCGGTGCTGCTGACACAATCGAACAAGTTTACTACACGGTTAAGAATTCCTACAAAACAGAAGTCATCGGTCGCTTGTTGCAAACTCTTCCTGAGTTCTACGGCATCATCTTCTGCCAGACGAAAATGGAAGTGGCAGAGCTTGCTGACGTATTGACTCAACGTGGTTTCCCTGCGGATTCTTTGCACGGCGATAAGAGCCAGCAAGAGCGTGAAGCGACTTTGAAGAAATTCAAATCTCGCCAAGTGAAAGTCATCGTAGCAACAGACGTTGCCGCTCGCGGTTTGGATATCAAAGATCTTACTCACGTGATCAATCACTCTCTTCCTTGGGATGCAGAGTCTTATGTTCACCGTATTGGTCGTACAGGCCGTAACGGTCAAAAAGGTGTGGCAATCACTTTGGTCAATCCAGAGCAGCTCAACCTTCTTCGCCGTGTGATGATCACGACAAAAGCCGTTCTTACTAAAGGTGTAGTGCCTTCGGCTGATGAAGTTGCAGGTCTTAAAATCAAAGACGTTTTGGATCGCGTAAGCTCCATGGGAACTGACGCTCCTGAATTGCAACTGGCAATGGATTTGATCCAAGATCTTATTCAAGCTGGCGACATCAACTTCAAAGAACTTTCTAAAGAAGATTTGTTAGCACGCTTCATCGTGGCTTACTTCCCGAACGTGTTCGTGAAAAAAGACATGATGCTTGATTACATGGGCGATCGCATTCCTCGTGAACTTTTGCCTCGTGATCCTCAGGACAATCGCTTCACTCGCGGTCGCGATGGCGATCGTCGTGGTGGTGACCGCGGTGGAAATCGTGGTGGCGGCCGTCGCTTTGATCGCGGTGATCGCGGGGGATACCGTGCAGACCGTAATGACCGTGGTGGCGAGCGCAATGAAGAGCGCAGCGAACGTCCTCGTTTCGCAAGCCGTGACGACCGTCCTGCTCGCAGCGAAGTGACTGGCTATCGTCCACAAAAGAGTGCAAGCTCTTCGAACGATCGTCCTCAGCGCAGTGAGCGCTCTGAACGCTCAGAGCGTGGCAGCAACGAACGTCGCGAGCACAGCGGTATCAAACGCTTCCGCGGCCCTCGCAGACAGCACCGCGACGCTTAAATTGGGGGACGCCGGCAGAGCGCAGGGCCAGCGGCCCGAAGCTGAAGCAGCGTCTCAATTTAAAACAACGCATTTTTGGCATCAACATGTTCTAAAGATATACAATGGGAAGGCATAGAAACCTTCCCATTTTATTTTGAGACTTCGGCATCATGATTGCTTTGCAATTGTGTATGGAGAAACTGCCGATGAAAACTCTAATCATGACACTCGCTCTGGTTCTTTCTGGAGCCTCTGCAGAAGCTAAAATCAGCTCGCGCCTTGAAGGCAATACATGTATCGAATGCTCCAGCGCCACCAATCGCGCGGCCCAACAGTTAAGAGATATTCGAAATACGATCACCTCTGACGCTAAAGTTGAAGACATCTTTAGCATTAACGAAAAAATGAATTTCGCAGATAAATGTGAAAACTTCGCCGATGATGATGGCTTAGGCCGTTGGGGCACGACGATTGTGAATGAGTTGCATCGAGAGCGTTACGCTGAACTCTATGAAGGCACGGCGGATATTAAGGCCGTCTGTCCTGCTTTTGCAACTTTGAATGACAATGGAAAAGAACTGGTTTGGGTGATGGTTATCAATGCCATGGTTCACCTGGAAAGCTCTTGCCAAAAAGGTGAAACTGCAAAAGGTCCTAATGGAACTTTGATCGGATTGATGCAACTTCATAAAGGCCGCGAAAGCGTCTATGCGAAAGGCTGTCGCAACGGAGACGGCAACAGTCCCGATACGACTTTCCGCTGTGGTCTTTCGATGCTGAACAAACAACTTGCAAACGATGACGCTTTATTTAGCCGCAAATCGTACTGGGATGTTTTGCGCCCGCAAGCGCGCTCACAAAAATATAAAAAGGTTCAATCAGCAGTAAGAAAACTTTCTTTCTGTAAGTAATAAAAAAGGGAAGCTTCTAGCTTCCCTTTTCATTTTCCCCGCCATGAATCATATCTGAGACAAGTCCCCGGTCCCCACGGTTTTCCGCTACAACGACTCCAAGTAAATGTCCAACAACAAAAACAACAAAGAACCACATCATCAGTTCGTGGATTTCTTTGATCGGACCGATGGCTTCTTTGCTGAATCCCAACTCGGTTTTAAATTGCATCAACAGACCTGAGATCACCATGAAAAGTGTCGCCAAATAAAAAAGCGCGTAACCCGTTTTCACGAATGTATAGTGAAGCGCTTGTCCTCTCTTTTCTTGGGGAACGTTTTTTAGATGCCACGCACTTTGGGCGGCATGAGTCGCTGGACATTTTTTAATAACTAAAAGACCAACAAGAAACCGAATCACAAGAAGAGCGCCAAGAGTAAACCCCAGGTAGACATGCCAATCCCACATGGGATTACGAATGCTCACCGCAATGTCTTTGGCGACTTCGGAAGTGATCGCCGTTCCCGCCGCTTGTAATTTGGCTTCAATCAAAGCGGCGTTACTTCTCCAGCTCAGAAAGGTTTTTCGCAATAGGACCGTTGCCAAAAGACCTAAGATGGCCAAAGCATTCAGCCAATGCCATAAACGCAAACTCAGCGGTTGATACTTACGAAAACTGTATCGAGTCATTGTGTCTCCTCACAGTTCATGACTGTACAGCGAGTTCGTAAGAAAAAACATGATCCGTGTCATGCCGCACGACTAAAAGACAAAAGAGCTGTTTTTAAATCGTCTGCCACTTCCAATCCTCGCACCACACCCATACGGACGAGTTTTTCTCGCAAATTTTCTTTCAAACACAGACGAAGATCCGCTGGCTTTGAGCGAATTTCGCGCTGAATTTGTGCAATTAAAGGAATGGCGTCCATACTAATAGCCTCGATGTCTTGGAAATACAGAACGACACGACGGACTTCGTGTTTTCCCAGCAATTCTTGACGACAAGCTTCTAGTGACGGCAGCACTTGGCTTGTGATCTCTCCTGTTAAAGAGACAACAAGCATGTTGTTCTTTTGATTAAAACTGTAGTGAAACGACTTCTGATCTTCCAACGTACAACTCCTAGAAATCGATTTTTAATTTTCTTTAGTTTAACAATGTCATCCCATTCATTAAAGATTTCTCATCCAAGCATCCCAAGCTGAAACAAAATCCCGATTCAATGTTAGACTTCCTCGCAGAAAAGAGGTTTTTATGCGCACTCGTCCTGTTTATATTTCCGGCGGAATTCGCACTCCCTTCGTTAAATCAATGACGACTTATATGGATGTCACTTCTTCTGAATTGATGATTTCGACTTTGAAAACGCTCGTCCAAAAATACAAATTAGAAGGTCAGATTTTAGGAGACGTCGGTTGTGGCGCCGTGATGCAAAGTGCTTCGGATTGGAACTTCACACGTGAATGCGTTCTAAGCTCCGGCCTTCATGCTCACACACCAGGTTACAATGTTCAGCGTGCTTGCGGAACAAGTTTGGAAATCACTTCGCAACTGGCTCTTAAGGTGGCTGCCCACCAAATGGATGTCGCCATCGCTGGCGGCGTTGACACAAACAGTGATCTTCCGATTATGGTTTCAAAAAGTCTGTCGCACAAGTTGGTGGAACTTAATGCTGCGAAAGATAATTTGGAAAAAGCAAAAATTTTGGCGTCAATTCGACCCTCCGATTTAAAACCGCAACTCCCAGCTGTCGTTGAACCGCGCACGAAAATGTCCATGGGAGAGCACACCGAAAAAATGGTGCAAGAATGGAAAATCTCACGCGAGGCCCAAGATGAGTTGGCCTTGACCAGCCACAAGAATGCCACGCGCGCATATGAAGATGGATTTTATAAAGATCTTGTTTTTAATTTTCACGGACTTGATCGGGACGGTATCATTCGTCCTGACACTTCGATGGAAAAACTGGCGAAACTAAAACCCGCCTTTGAGAAGTCAGAAAAAGGAACTATCACAGCGGGCAACTCCAGTCCTCTCACCGACGGCGCTGCCGCGGTGATCGTGACAAGCGAAGAGGCTGCGGCAAAATACAATCTTCCCTTGTGGGCTCGCTTCATCGACTGTCACGTTTCCGCAGTGAACTTTGTTGCCGGTGAAGGTCTTTTGATGGCGCCCACCATTGCGGTGAGTGAACTTTTAAAGCGCAATAATTTAAGCTTCAACGACTTTGATTTTTTTGAAATTCACGAAGCGTTCGCGGGCCAAGTTCTTTGCACACTGAAGGCTTGGGAGTCCGACGAATACTGTAAAAAAGTTCTCGGTCGCGCGACCGCTCTGGGCCCTTTGGATCGCAGCAAAATGAACATCAAAGGAGGCAGCGTGGCACTCGGGCATCCCTTTGGCGCCACGGGAGCTCGCATTGTCGCGAGTTTAGGGAAAATGTTGCATGAAAAAGGCGGTCGCGGGCGCGGTTTGATCTCGATTTGCACGGCGGGCGGTATGGGAATCGCTGCTATTTTGGAGTCCGTATAAAGACCCGTTTGACAAGCGTCTCCCCTCCTATATAACTCTATGGGTCACATATTTGAGGGGAGAATCTTTATGCGATTTCTTACACTGATTTTTACTGCCTTCTTAATTACAGCAACAGCGTTTGCGGCTCCCAAGCAACAAGGACCGGTGGTCATCAATCCCAAGTCTTTGCGCACAATGCTTCTTTCTAGAAACATCGATATCGCCATCGCTCTCAATGAAGTTCAACAGGCTAAAGCCCAAGTCGCTCAAGCTCGCGGAAATCTTTTACCGTCCGTCAATTTAGGCGCGGTGATTTCAAGCGGACCTAGCTTCATGCTGACTTCGGTGTCGTTCCTTTTGCCATTCTTGATGCCAAGCAAGTGGATGGATCTCAAAGAGAGCGTTTATCTTTTGAAAGCCCAAGGGACTTCTTACTACTTAGCGCAACTCAATCAATTTGCGTCTGCGTACTCTGTGTATTTGACAGTTGTGGGCGATATGCAATTGCGTGGAGCTTTACAAAAGCAATATGAAAACTTTAAAGCGATTGAAGAGCAGCTTCGTTTGCCTGCGGAAGTAGGCATCATCCGTAAGGAAGATTATCTTCAAGCGCAAGCCCAAGCACAGTTGGCTTTGGTGCAAGTGTCGCAGGTCGATGAGTTGATCAAACGTGAAAAAGCGTCTGTGCGCCAAATGTTGGGTCTTGAGTTGAATCAAGAAATCGTTTTTGAAGCTGTGCACGTCCCGTCTTCTTCAGCTGAAAGCATGAGCCCGCAAGCATTGCTTGATAAAGTTCATGAGAGTTCCCCAGAAGCTGCGCAAATGACAGCTTTGATCACGGCAGCTCAGTACAACAAATGGAGCAAGGCCTTTAGCTTCCTTTCTGGAAGTTCTTTGGGTGTGAATCGTCCTTCAACGGGAGGCGCATTCAGCTCTGTCACGCAAACAGGTTCCGTGAATTTGGGTTTTGGTTACTTCCCAGCTTTGGAAATTTCCAACTTGAATATCGAGCAATTAAAGCTTCGTAAAAAAGAACTTCGTTTGGATCAAGCTCAGTTGATTGAAACGACTTTGGGTGCTCTTGAAGAAGCGCAAAAACAATACACAGCGGCTTCTCAAGCCGAAGATAATATGCGCCAGGTTTACAATGCAGAGTTGATGAGATACCAAGTCGGTATCACAGATATCTTGCACGTGCTCGAACTTGGAAATTCTCTAACGAGTGCGGTTGTAAATAAAGTGAAGGCTGCAACAGCCTTAGACACTCTTCGCATCAGCCTTCACCGTATTATGATCTCTGATCAATTTGCAGGGGTTGAGACTTGTGAAATTGAACGCCGCAGCTCTGGTGGCATCCGCGGAAAATTGGGCCGTATCTTTAATCCAGATAAAGATAAAGTCACTTTGGACCAAATCTGCGGTCAGTAATTGCATTTTTAAATTTAAAAATAAAAAGAGCACCTAAGAAAGGTGCTCTTTTTTTATTTATTGAACTCCACCGGAGCCATTCTGATGCTATGGAGTCATAGTGGAACATTCTCAAAACTGGACAAGAATTTCGGATTAAAAATTTAAACTGGTATAAAGGGTGAAATCGTTTTTAGCAGCCTTAAAAAGTTCAATATCTTCTTGGCCCTCGACGAAAAGATTATCCAGATAAAGAGTCACGGAAAAATTCTTCGAAAGATTTTTGGTAGCTCCCACCTCCAACAAATAAATCGTCTGTTCGTTTTTTAAAAAGCTCTGAGCTTTTAAAAGCCAGCGGTGTCCAGCCATCGCATAAGCCGACCAAGAATCCGTAAAATTATAAGAGGCTAAAGCGTGCTCACGGAAGCTTAAGCTCGTTGAACGTTCACTGTCGTTACGAGATTCCAAGAAAAGGCGTGGATTTAAGTAATAATAAAAAGTCCACTTACCGACAGACCAAGGAACAAAAGTATCTAAGCGGATGATCCCCGCACTTTGCAACTTTTGTGAAAGCCCGCTCACAGGAAGATAGTAACGAACTTCCGTTGAAATCACGTCGGAGTTGAAAACAGAACCTGCTGATTTTTTGAGAGCAATAAATGGATCTGTAAATCTTGCTCCCGAAAAAGTCTTTCCGTTTTGAATTTCGTCGTCAACATTGCTAGCTTTATCTTTCGCCAGAGGAACGGAATTGATTTCAAATGTAGGAACGACTTTTAAAGTGGTACTGGCATTGTAGGTGTATTTTACACTCGCTAAATGGTAAGAGGTCACCCTACTATCGCCGCCTTTGTCGTTCTGCTCTTTTTGATTGATATAAAACTCTGAATCCAAGGCAAAATGCCACGGGCTTTCTGAAACTTCCTGAATCGAAATCGCACTGGTTGTCACATCCTCTGTTGCCGCCAAAGCTCTCACCGACAGCATCAGAGCACATAAAAAAATCCCTCCGCATTTCATCCCAACCTCCCGGCACAGCCTTGATGGGCGCGGCACATACTACAGAAATCGCTTTAAGAATTTCAAATTTTAAGAGGGAAAGTACGTCATTAAGTGCGGCGAGGGCTGGCCCCGCGACGTATCTAAAAGTTCGACATTTTCACTCTACTTTGCGGAGCCCTATTTCTTCGTGCATACTAAGACGAACAAATACTTGCGGGGGACTTCTCATGAAATGGGCTTTGGGAATTATTGCACTCACAGCTATCGCTGGATGTACGACAGCACCAAAAAAAGAAACGACTTACATTCCACCGGCTCCTGCGGAAACAACTCCAGAACCCTCATCTTCTGCGATTGACTACAATGCTCTTCAAAATCATCTACACATGGATCGCGAGCGTGAATCTTTGGGATATTCTGAAAAATCGTTTAATACCTGCGACGCTGGATATGGATATTCGCGTTCGCAGAACTGTCATAAAGAACATTTTGTCGTCATTCACTTTCGTTTGTTATGTAGGGATTCAGAAGGAACGATTTCCACCGTGCTGACTGAAGACGACGTTCGTCCTTTAGACAGACGTACAGTGAGATGGTCTTTAAAAGGAACTCAAGGCACTGTGCAAACAGACAACGATGGTTACGGACAGATTGTGACGGCTGCGAATCTTTCGCAAAAAACGCAGCGCCTGCGTTTGGCTGT
>NZ_CAMLDV010000007.1 GCF_946478835.1 uncultured Bdellovibrio sp.
TGGGCAGAAGGCTTTTTATCGAACAGGCTGCATCCAAAAAGAGTGCAGCCTGTGATAATCACAAGTCCAAGAAGTATTTTTCTAGAAAGAGATTGAGCTGTGTGTAACATGTGTTGCGGCTTCGATCATAGCAGGTCCGAGGGCTGCTTGTGAAGCAGTTTGGCTGCCGACGAAGTTCACTTCCCAGCGTTTTTTTCCAGGAATCGCAGAGTCACTTGGCCATTGGGGCAGTTTCATGCGCTCAAGCCAGTTTTGTGCGTACACTTCCCATTGCGCCATATAGATCTTCACTTTTGCGTTTCCTTGCTGAACTTCCTCTTCTTTAGAAAGTACAGAGTAAGTCGCAATCGGATTTACACCCGTAACTGAATTAAACTTAGGCATCAAGACTTCATCGCCTGAAATCGTTGGATCAGGAATCAATGGAAGCATTGAAGGAGCCGCACCTGCTGCAAAAGGAAGCAGGGTCGCACTCATACGATCTCCGCCGCTTTTCATGTCAGCCGATTTCTTAAGAACACCCAAAACCAACTGTTCAGAGCCAGGAAGCGTGTTCAAAGCCATTTTCTGACCTTGAGGGATCTTCTTAACGTCTGTTGGGATCAAGTAACCCGATTGGTTCGCTACACCGACAGCGATGAACATTTCATCAGCGCGGAATTGAGGAGCCGTCAGATTTTTAGGCTCAGAGAAATTCAACTCACGAGTGGGCATGTCCAATTTCGTTTGGCCGGATTTGATTTCGATATCGCGAACGGCTCCGCCGTTGATCTTGAAATCATTGATAAGTTCATAGAACTCAGCTCCGCCACGCAAAGCATCCACTGTGGATTTAAACGGGAAGCGACCGCGAGCTGCGAACACGCGATTTACACCCGGTTGTCCGTAATAAATACGATACGTTGGTTTATCCAAAGTGATTGTGAACAAAGAATACTTTTCACTTTGTTTTGGCAAAGAGATGTTAGCAGGAACATCGATATCTTGGCCCATCGCTGAAATACGATCGTACTGCGGGCTGATAACATTATTAATGTCAAAAGAGAGCATATCGAGCTTTGTAAACGCTGGCATCACAAGACCGAAATCAACAAAGCCGTCCTTATCTTGGATCGGAAGTCCTTGAGTTCCGCCACGCACTTCATGCTGAACTTTTGTTGGAATCGGGCGCAGTTTGATCGTCAAAGAACCCGGCTCCTGCGACATATAAGTCGTGCGCAAGTATCCCGGAGCTTGAACTGTGACTGCTTGAGCCGAAGTCCATCCGGCAGGAAGCTCCACCTGACCATTTGCATCCGTCGTCAGGAAGTTGCCTGAAAAAGGAGCATTCAGAGCGTCGCCGATCAAAATTTGAGCACCCGCAAGCGGTTGATCATCCATTGTTTTGATCGTGATAACATTTGTTTGTTGAGCCCAAAACAGACTTGAAAGCGTCGTAGGCTCAAAGGAAGTTGGCTTTTTAGATTTGTCGTCCTTGGAACAGCCAATAAGTAGCGCTGGCACGGCAAGTGCCACCATTAATTTTTTCATATAAGTCCCCCTCCGTGGTTTTCTTACATCATCTGTAATTGCATGGTGGATTGAGGTGGAGGTCAAGACCTAAGACGAGGAAACTTTGGAATATTCAGCATATTTCAAAAAACGTAATTTAACGCAAAGCCCAGGATTGACATAATGCACGTCCCCAATTAAAAATCCTGCTTCACGCATTTTGCGCTAAAACGCAATTTCTGTGATTCGTGTGGTGGGGTAGCTCAGCTGGTTAGAGCAACGGAATCATAATCCGTAGGTCGGCGGTTCAAGTCCGCCTCTCACTACCAATTTTTTTAAGAAGGCAGCCGTTGCGCTGCCTTTTTTATTTTTCGCGAGCCGACACTTTCTGTTAGCATTTTCCCTATGTGGAATATCAAATTTAAAAAATCAGTGATCTTTGCGTGCGTATTAATTCTTCAACCAATGATGAGCCCCGGCTCTTTTGCATTGGCGAGAAGAAAAACTCCTCCGAAAGCTTTCAGCTTTATTGCCGAAGGCGGGAAAGCTTCTCAAGGGGAGTGTGATGGAGAACGCAAGATTCCTCGTTTAAAACGTCTCAAGGAATTTGCCAAATTCGGTTCGTATATGGGTTCAGAATTGCAAGAGCCTGAGATCAAGGGAAAAGCTGATGAAGAGATGTGGAAGCATTTCTTTAGACTGAAAGCTTCTTGCAATACGGTTTTGGCGAAGACTCCGTCTTCTGTGAGAGACGAAACTTTGACGAAGACAAAGCAAGAGCTTCCTCCGGATGATTCTGATGAGTCGGATGAGGGTACTGGTCAGAGTGATGGGGCGGATGCGGAGTAGGGCCCTGGTTCTTACTATTATCTACTACGCAGCGTCTTCGAGGGCATCTAAAAGATCGAATTCGTGAATGATCTGTATGTGATGTCCTTGCTTTCTCATTTCAATAGCTCTTTCAACTTTGCGACCGTAACACGAGTAAATCCACATTGGGCTACCTTCCGAACAGATCACAAGATAGTCAACCAAGGTTGACATGCCATTTTTATAGATACCTCCACACTCGAAAATTTTGTCGGTTAACTCATCCCGGGAATATTTTTTCGATTCACCTGTAAGGCAGAAAACTTTTTCAAAGATATCTACGTCTGGGCAAATTGCACATATTCCGGTTATGGCCTTGTTAGGTTCGTTGAGAGGATGTGTTAGAGCTGCGTTTTTATTGAATCCACAGAAATCATTAAAATAATGTATCACGATATTTCGTTCTTCATCAGAAAGCGCATTTGCTTCTCGATGTTTGGTGACTAGTACATTAATTTCGTCATAAGGCCATGATCCCTTTAAGTAAGGGTGTTCACCTAGCCATTTGGTCAAAGCACTCCATTCGATTTCATTCAATTCCCCATCAGAGGAAATTCCGGAAGCTAGTCCCTGTAAATGTCCGATACCGGAGCTGTCATAGCTCTTAAGAAAATTTGTGCATACGTATCGAATATCGGAAAGTTCATCTTCAGTAAGTTTATGATCTGCGATTGCATCTTTTACGATATTGATTACTTCATTGAAGGGACGTCTTTTTTCTAAGTAGGCGTGATTATTTAGCCACATTTTCAAAGATTTCACTTCGCTATCTTTGATTATTTTGTCTGCAGAGATGCCATCAACTAAACCCTTTAAAGTTTCAAATGTTTGTACGATTTTTTCAGTAGATAGGAATAGCTTTGACATCGTTCCTCTTTTAAAAATTATTTTTTGTAATCGCCGTTCTTAAAAATGGTGGTTCTTGGGTGAACTGAGAAGAATTCACTCTCTTTCGGAACCTTTTGCTGTTTGTGTCGTCGTATTTTCATTCGATTTTTATGGTCTAGGATGCTTTGTGATTGCAATGTTTGCTCAAGCATTCGCGGAAGCCTTCTGGATTTACAATACCTTTGATTATATTTCCTTTGTCATTTCCAGTCAGAATATTGAGGCTACCGACATCGAAGAATCTTTCTATAAAGTTTTGTGAGAAAGAAATGTCGTTAATTTTATTGAGCGGTAGATCTGTCGCAGTTTTATTGAGTATTCCGGTTTCAATATAGATACGTTGATTTGTGATTAAATATTTTTTCGATCTATTTTTAAGAATTTTATAAATCAAAGGACCATAGGCAAGTACCGCAAAAAAGGTCGGAGAAGGCATTCGGGCAGAGTTATCGACAATGGACACAATAAATCCGGGAGTAAAAATGAGCGCCCAAAAACCAGAAACCAAATAGTCTGACCAATGGAAATTTGCTTTCATTTTAATTTCTTCATTTTCACGCAGTTTGAATGCCATCTTATTTCTCCTTATTTCGGATATACATTTCGGCTTGTTTATAAAAAAGTTTAGTTTGCTTAAGATGACGGCATGTTTGTCTTGTTGAGATTTTAACCAGTGCATAATGTGGTAAAATCTTGGCTTGTTTTAGAGCGTTGCTCTTGAGTCTTTATGGCGTACTGGTCAGGCGTCCAGTAATTTGAATACTTATATTCAAAATTTAACAACGAACGCTTATCTACTTTTACACTAATTCTAATACCTAGGGAGATCCAAGAATGATCCGTGTCCTCGCGAACCTAAAAAATAACGTTATTAAAATCTACAACCTCATCAAAGAACTAGATCAAATGCCAATGCGCCGACTGCAGGGCGAGTTCTACGAAGAAGAACGCAAAGAACCACGCGTTCGTCGCAAAAACAACGTGAAAGTCGAAGACCTCTTCCCGAAAAAGTCAGAAGACTAGGATGCGTTGCGCCTTATAGGCTCAATTCCTTTTCGTTTAAATTTGCTTGTTGAATTACCGGCTCGATTCTGGAAAAAGCTCGAGTCATGCAAGCAAAGTTGGTCTGTCTGTTTCTAGGTGTTGTTTTATCCGTTTCTCAAGTTCAAGCGATGAGTTTGAACGACCTCACGATTCTTCTTCCTCTTCCCAAAGAAAAAGAAATGTCCTTGATGTTAAGTCCTGAAGACAAAGGACCTCTAGGTGCATTGCTTGCAAAAAAGACTTATCAAGAAATCGTGCAACTTGTTCCTGAAGTTCCAAATCACATTACATGGAGAGACTCTTTAAAAGTTGTCGGCATCCGCATTGATCCTTGTTTCACAGAAGGTGAGGGGCCGCTTGAGTGTCGCCATCAAATTCGTCTGATCTGGCAACCAGTATTCCACGCGGATCAAGCGGCAGACACTCGCGATGCAGCCGTGCATAGCTTTTACGAGTTCGATGAAGAGACATTCAATCAACTTTGGAAAGACTGGCAGAAACTTTCTTCAGGCTTATCAACAGATGCACTACAAATCCATCCACAAATGAAAGCCGAAGGACTTAAAGGTCCTTACTGGAAATATCTAAGAGCTTTAATCCTAAATTACTGTGGAGAGAAAAATCTTATCCGCATGACAGCTATGAATGTTATGTCAGGTGAACAACTTTGGATCTTTTCAGGTTTTGATATCGAAAACGGTCAACCAAAACCAATGACCATTCCAAGAATTCAAGGAAGAACTCAAGGAGTCATTCAAAGCTCGTCACAATTCCAAAGCTTCACGGGCGGAATGATGCCACCTCCAGAAGCCGATCCCGAATTTGCAAAACTTGTTTCTGATTCTTCAACGACAAAGAAAAAGTTCACAGAAGGGCAAATCAAAACGTTGATGGGAAAAGTTCAAGAATACGAAAACCCAGAAAAGCACAATCCAGGAACACTGGACTGTGCAAGCTGCCATTTAGCGAATACAGCTCATCAATGGGGAGAGTTGAACTTCAAACAATGGGACTGGAAAAACGAATTTAAAAATAGCGCTTATCAAAGCTCGTGGAATCTAGAAAACACAAGCAAAGGTCCTTTAAGAACAAATCAGCTAAGAGCCTTCGGTTACTTTATGGCTTGGCCAGCGATTTCTCAGCGTGTAGTGAATGAAACGGCTGCTGTCGCTAGCTATTTACATTCTATGAACTAGCCCTTTCTACAGTTGTGACGAATAATTAGACAGTTATTCATGCATTTTGCGCATATTCGAATTTGCTGAATGAGGGAATTAAACTCCTCAACTTTTTGTTATTATACTCCGTATGAAGCAATAACAAAAAAAGGAGGCTTCCATGATGAAACTGATTTCGTCTCTAAAAGAAAAAATCTTCGGTAATTCACTGAACGATCTTGAAAACTCAACAGTTATTTCCTGCTTATCTCATTTGGAATAACGAACCTCCGAGGCTTTAAGCCTCGACGAGGTGACCTTGTAGAATTCAGAAAAAAAGCATATCCTCAACTCATGACAGATATGCAAACCCTCACAGCGCTTATCAAATCCTTCTGCGAAGCCCGCGATTGGGACCAGTTCCACCCACCGAAAGACCTTGCGATCGGCATGTCCACTGAGGCCAACGAGTTGCTCGAACTTTTCCGTTTTAAATCTGATGCTGAAGTTCAGGAAAAGATGAAAACGCCGGAGTTCCGGCAAAAAGTTTCTGAAGAGCTTGCTGATGTCTTTTTCTTTGTTCTAAGATTTGCGCAGATGAACTCCATTGATCTTTCAGAGGCTCTGCAAAATAAAATGCAGAAGAACGCTGAAAAGTATCCGGTGGAAAAGGCCAAAGGCTCTAACAGAAAGTACAACGAGTAGGAAATATCATGTCACCACTCACGCATGAACAAAAAGTCACGATCTTTAAAGCCTATGCGCAAGAAAAGAAAATGCCCCGAGCTTATACCACAACACCGACAGTGATGTTCATCAGCATGGGACAAAACGTTCCGCCGATCATTTTCTGCAAGATGTGGCAAATCGCTTTATCCTTAGGCATCAACTTCGCAGTCGGGTGGGGACTTGCCATGCACTTTGTTTCTTGGCGTCGTCACAATATGCCGATTTCCATGCAAGTCGCAGCTTCCGTTTTTGCGGGAGTGCTCTTTGGAATCTCCATGGCCATCTACTACAAAAGCCAAAGAAAGAAATACGGTCTGACAACATGGGAAGAATTTAAGGGATAGACCCAAGAAAGTTGAATAAAAAGTAAAACTAATTGACACCCCGACGCCTCGATCCTACCGACCCCTAATATTTGTCTTTCAATTGCAAACAGACATTTTATAATAAGCTTATGGTAGGCACAGTTATATCCAGTGTAGTTCTAGTGGTAGGCCTTCTCTTTATCGTCGTTCGTCCGATCTGGCGCTTAACGCGCAGTCCGCTTTATTGGGACATGGGAATCGGAACGGGAGCGGTCATTATCTTTCTCATCTACATTATGACGGCAGTGGTGACTCCGAAGATGATTGAAGAGGATCTCGCCAAAGAACCCTGTGGGGCACGATCGCCGCAAGGCGCCTGCTACAAACTTGAACCTGACTTATGCAAAACAATCTGGGATAAAGCTATCGGGGATTGCAAGCAAGAATTGGCTGACGTTATCAAAGCTCGTCCGACGGGCTTGATCTGGCCGGCTCTCAGTCGTTGCAGTGCTCGCAAGATGGATAAGTCTGTGCGCTTTAATCGCGTGCAATCCGAAACAGATTATTGCAAAGCTTACTTTAGTTATTTGGAAGAGAAACACTAAGTGGATCAAAAACAACAAACGCCCTACGAACTTCTTGGCGGGGAACCGATCTTAAGAAATCTCACAAAACGTTTTTATGAAATTATGGACACCTTGCCAGAGGTGAAGCCTCTGCGCGATATGCATCCCGAAAACCTAAGAGGCTCTGAAGAAAAACTTTTTATGTTTTTATCAGGCTGGCTTGGCGGCCCGGGGCTTTTTGAACAACGCTATGGTCATCCAAGACTGCGTGCGAGACACATGCCCTTTGAAATCAGAAAATCCGAACGCGATCAGTGGATGATTTGCATGGTTCAAGCTTTTGACGATTTAAAAATCGCAGAGCCACTCAGATCAGAACTTTTGCATTCTCTTTTAAGACTTGCCGATCACATGCGCAATCAAGAAGAAGCTTAGTGTGTCGGTTTATAACGACCCGTAAGCTTGCAAATAGTTTTCACAAGCTGTCTTCCTTCCACAGGCTTTGCAAGATGTTCCTGAAAACCTTCTTGCAAAGCCCGATCATGATCCTCGCCATGAGCGTAAGCCGTTAAGGCAATAACAATCGTCTTTCCTCCCATTTCAGGAGAAAGCTTCCGAATCATATGAATCAAGTCATAACCATCCTGCTCGGGCATACCGATATCCGTGATCACAACATCAGGACGATTCTTGATTAAAGACTTAAAGGCTTCAGCAACGGAGGACGCTGTATAAATTTTCGCACCGGCTTTCTTTAAAAGCGTGCCTACCAAAATTTGCGCGTCGGCTTGATCATCCACAATTAAGATATTTAAGTTTTTAAGAGGCGTCTTCCCGGCAGACACTTCGTGATCATCTTTGGGTGTGGGACGATTTTTTAAAGACGTCATTGGTAAAATCACCGTAAACGTGGCCCCTTTGCCTTTTCCTTCGCTGGCCGCCTGGATATTTCCGCCATGGGCTTCAACAATACTGCGAGTGATAGCAAGGCCCAATCCTAAACCGCCATATTTCCTTGTTGTAGTGGCATCTTCTTGACGGAAGCGTTCAAAAACATATGGAAGAAAGCTGGGATCAATTCCTTTTCCAGTGTCACGCACAGTGATCTGTGCGTTGGATTCTGCTTTTGTTAATGAAACATAAATCTTACCGTGGCGAGGAGTGAACTTCACCGCATTAGGAAGTAAATTCCAAAGAACTTGCTGCAGGCGGGTAGGATCTCCTGCGACAGGCCCAATGTCGGTTCCGATATTTTCAATCACCTCAATGTTTTTAGCACTCGCCGCAGGCAAAATAGATTCCACGGAAAGGGAGATGATATCCGCTATATCAACCACTTCCATATTTATTTGCACTTTGCCTGTGATAAAACGAGAAACATCCAGGATGTCACTCACAATATGCACCTGCGCCTTGGTGTTGCGATAAATCGCTTCAATGGATTTACGTTTTTCATTTTCCGTTAAATCCTCATTGTGAAGCATTTCACTGTGTCCCAGGATCACATTCATGGGAGTGCGCAGTTCATGTGAAATCGTCGCCAAGAATTCATCTTTTAAGCGATTGGCGGTTTGCGCTTGTTCATACAAAATCTGTTTCTCTGTCGCTTCTTGAGTAAGCTGTTTATTAAGATTTTCCAACTCTTCCGTTCGTTCTTGGACTTTCACCTCAAGATCTTTTGAGAGCTGGGTAAGTTTTTGTTCAGCCCAACGGCGTAAAACAAATAATCCCAGCCGCTTGCCGATATCATTCATAAGATCTAAAACCTGCACGTCAGAAGGCAACGCACTTGTATGATGCACTAACAAGGTTCCAATAAGCTCAGTACCTTCATAAATCGGACAGTACAAAATCGTCTGAATTCCATTTTTTTTTAAAAACTCTGCCCGTGGCATATTGCGTCCCGGAGCAGATATCCATAACGAAGTCGTGATGGTGGAGACCGTGCCGACCATACCTTCCTCACGGGAAACTTTAACGGAGGCATTTGCTGCTTTAAAAATTTCTTCTAGCTCTGAGGATAAAGACCAAATCCCTACACAGCTTAAAAATTTTCTCTCTTTGTCAGCAAGCCAAAGCTCAGTGACCGGCCAATTGAGTCCTGAGCCCACAGCTTTAAGGAATGGCGGAATGGCCTCTGCCAAATTATTTCTGTCAGTTAAAATGCGTGTCACCGAATATTGAATAAGACTTAATTGTTCCGCCTTTTTTCTTTTCGTGATGTCATGAAGAAAAGCACCGAAGATCACGGTTTCCTTTTGCTGAATCGGGTAGACGGTGAGTTCTACAATCACTTCGTGACCGTCTTTATGTATGGCGGGAACCTCGATGCGGGTATTTAAGATAGGTCCTTCACCAGAAGTAAGATAACGACGCAGTCCCTCGTAGTGTGCTTCTCGGTATTTTTCAGGAATGATAACTTCCGCAATAGTCTTTCCCAAAACTTCATCACGCGTCCATCCAAAAGATCTCTCCGCTTGAGGATTCCATTCCCGAATGTGGCTTTCCGTATCAATAGCGATAAAGGAGTCGTGAGCAGAATTGATAATGGCTCGCGTGCGTTCTTCACTTTCGCGTAGAAGATTTTCACGCAAATTTCGTTCTTCGATTTCTTTTAGAAAGTGAGCCTCTGAGCGTCTTTTAAGAAGTCCCGCGACGATTGCAATCGCGGGAAAGGACAAGGCCCACATAATCAATCGCCGAGTTGTTTCCTCGCTAAAGGTTCCGTTGTCAGAAAGAAAGTAAGCAAGGTAAAGCCAAGCCACGACACTTGTGAAAAGTCCCGGACCGATGCCTCCATAAAAACAATTAAAGATAACAGCTAAGACAAGCAAAGACGCCGGGTTTGGGAGATAGTATTCCGTACCTTCTGTGACATGCACCAGAAGGCCGACAGCTAAAACTAAAAGGATGCCTGACAAATAATGGAGAATCCGCACGTTCGTCTCCCTAAAACATCTCTAGGTTTAACTATCATCCTAACGGGGGAAACCTTAAAGAAAAAAATGTCTATGTTAAGGCATTGTCACGAATGTCAGGGCGCAAAAATCAATAACTCGGCATCGAGTTTAATTTATCTTCCATCAATTGCTGTTGGAACATCCATTCTTCTTCGCCACGAGGATCCTCGCTGTACTTTTTAAACTCACGCAAGGACTCTTGATTGGATTGAGTGAACTCTTTATCTCGAGGATCTATGCGCAAACGGCCGTCGACGTCGTACTGGTTCGCCGGAGTGAACTGCAGCTTCACTTTCATGGCTTTGTTGTGCTTAGACATATCTCCCACCCATTGAGAAGTGGGAACAGCTTTCGCTTCCATCGAAGGATCGATCGTGAAAGGAATAAGCTCGCCATTTTTTTCAATAAGAACAACCGGTGCAACGTGATACTTCCAACGAATGCGCTCATTCTTTTTCTTGGGGTGAGGAATTTCCAAACGGGGAGGTTTATTTTCATCTACCGAAGCAAATCCTTTAAGCGGCGTGATGCCCTTTAATAACATCAAGCGCGACATCTCATGAGCCCGCTGTTCACAACCGGCCAAGGAAAAATCATACGGAATGTCTTTTTTGTTTTTAAGTTCCGTAAATAAAGCCTGCGCGTCTTCTTCAGACAGCACAGTTGCCGGAGTACCCTTGTAGTTGACTAAACGGGCCGAATACGGGGTCAAATTTTCGGCATTACAAGGACGGGAGTCAGAGCGGTTCAAATGGCGAAGGGTTTTATCCAAACCTGTAGCAAAGGACTTTAGATCGTCCTTTGCAAAACTTGCTGATGAAAGCACAAAAATAAAAAGAACCGCAAAGATTTTCATCACGGTTCTTTTCGGAAGATTAAAGAGAAAAAATAACGGAAACAGTGTTTTAAAACGAGACGATTACGAACGTCGGCGAATCTTTTCTAGCTGAGCGACCTTTTCTTGAAGGTTTTGAAGAAGCTCTTTCTTCTGTTCAGAGTTAAGGCTTAAAAGAATTTTTACCACCAGGCCCTGTAGGTCTTTTTGGTAATTCTTAAAGGCCGCTTGGTAAGCAGGGTCATTATAGGATTCAGGATGCGCATAAAAATCCCGGACAAAAGCTTTCATGCTTTCCGGAGTTTTACACTCTTTGGTGAACTTCTGAAAAACCCATTCCTTGTTTTTGATCTTCAGCTCCAAGGGGAACGGGGAGTTTTGAATATGCTTTTCAATCAACGACTTTTGTGAGTCTGTCAAAGAACCTAAAAACATATTAAAGTACTTATAATATTTTTCTTTGTACTCTCGCTGATACCTTTTCGTATCACGGAATTTCCTTAAATCCTCTTCGTTCTTTTCATGAAAGGCTTTTGAGAAGTAAGCCAGTTGTTGAGGATCTGTTGAAGAAATAAAATTCACGGCTGTATCGGTAAAATAAGAAGTGAAATGCTCGACATTTCTCATTACCAATGAAAACACGCTGGAAATTTTATTTTCATTTAACTTGTTCTGAGCAACATCCTGCTCAAGTTCTTTGGCGTTGTTGATCCAATCCGGAAGAACAGCGGTCTTCATTTTTTCGAAATCTTGTTGCAGGGATTTTTTTAGCGCTTTGCTTTGTTTAGAAGAAATATCAAAATAGTCGTCCACTTTAGAAGCAATAAAGGTGTCAGCCCAATTGTAGGCGATATCCAGTCGTGAGCACGCCGTCAGACAAGCAAAGCTCACGACAATCATTAACAAAACTTTTTGCATGCGATTCTCCTCGAGAATTCAGCCTAACAAAAAATCTCAAGCTGAAGCGTTTTCGCCTGAGGAATAAGACCTTCTGCTGGGGATAAGCGAGGAGTGCTATTAATTCAAAAAAGATACGGAAGAATTCTTGTTATTCGTGTGACATCCTCACCGCGGCATTCTGTGTCCTTACAGCGATGGGAGACGGTGCAAGATCCTTGGTATTCAAAATCATCGTCACCGCGGACTAAGATTCCTTCAACAACACCGGTCTTAGAGTTAAAAACGGCAGAGCCCGAGTTGCCTCCATAGGTATCTAAGTTCGCAACAAAATACTGAGCCGGTTGCGCGCTACGAACCTTTGCGCTGGCAGCAACTTTGGTGGGTAGACCCACGGGATGTCCAATGACAACCAAAGGATCACCGACTTTCACGGCACCTCTTTGACGAAGTTTAAGAACGGCATGATTGGTGACAGGACGATTTAAACGGACAAGCGCAAAATCGGAACCACTGGCAAGAACCTCTGTATGAATCACTTCAGCACAGGAATAAATTTCGGAGTTGGAGATTTCTCGCGGCAAAACACCTTTTACTTTCACCGCGTAACCGAAGACAAACTTCGTTGAAGCGCAATCGCTGGCTGAACGGACACAGTGTCCCGCGGTGGCGATGATGTCAGGAGCAACAAGAGAACCCGAGCAAAACGCCGCATTTTCCTGTTCCCCGAAACGTTCCGAGGAACACAAACCATACGTTTCCTTAAAAGTCTTGGAAACAATTCGCGACGTGTTTGCTCCGGTTTGTATTGAGCTGGCCTTAATGAGCGCAACCGTGGATTCGGCCAAGCGTTTTTGTAACGAAGAAGTCACTTCATAAACATCTTTACGATCATCCGAACCATAAATCACTTTTTCGTCGATAGTCTCAGAACCTTCTGTGGGAACAGATTTTAAGGCGGTGTCCTGAGCTTGGCAGGCCGCGAGCAGGAGGACTAATAGAAGCGTGTTTAATTTTTTTAACATCGAGTATTCCTTCTCTTTTTGGTCGGGACATCTTGTCCGCCAATCATAGACACGAGACTCTATCGCTTCGGTTAACCTATTTTAACATCGACGGTGTCTCTTCAGAAGTGTTCTCTGTTCTGTGTTCTGTCATATTGGTGGAACACATTGTAGGCTAGACGCTGTAATGGAGGGTTGCTCAAGTTTCAAATTTTCTTACACAATGGAGTCATCGGAGGCTCGTGTGTTAGCGGAAGTTGTTAATCAGGAAACGGAAATTAGAGACCGCCTTGCTGGCGTCTTGCAAAGTGTGATTGTGGAAATGACCTCTTGTCTCGAAGTGCATGTAACATATGCGACAGGTGACAAGACGACGATTTACAATGTCTCGCTCCCTCAGGAATTCAGAGGGAAGCTTATCGGATCTCAAGGAAAAAACATCACATCTCTTAGAAATATCATCGGAGCTATGGCAGGGAATCACGGTTTCCGCGCAATTATTGAGCTTGTCGTCTAGTGTTACGTGAAATAGTTCAAACAAAACGTCACAAAAGCAGCATTGATAAAATCAATAAAACAAGACCCAACAAGAGGAACCACTAAGAACGCTTTAGGAGCTGGTCCGTACTTTTGCGAAAGCGATGACATATTAGCCATGGCGTTCGCAGAAGTTCCCATCATAAAACCAACGTAACCTGCACTGATAATGGCTCCTTCATAATCGCGCCCTGCAACCCAAAAAGCGGGGCCTAGTGCGGTGATAATAACCAGAACAGCTTGCAGTGCCAGGAAAATTAAAATCGGTAAAGCGGCGTTTTTAAGCTCATCTAAACGCAATGTCATAATAGCCGTCGCAATAAAAAGTGTCAGAGCCACAGAGCCAATCTCTTCAACCCAATCGGCATTGAGTTTAAAGACAGGGCGCACATCTTCCACGTTTCTAAAAACTGCGGCGATAACCATTGAGCCAATATAAATGGGCAGCGTAATGCCTTGATCATTGATCCACGAACTTAAAGTGGTTCCAATTCCCATGATCAACGCGAATCCTAAGAAATGATAAAGAAGATCAAATCCAGGGCGAGCTTTAAGTGAATGCGGTTGTTCGTGTTCAAGAGGCAAAGCTTGAGCGTGGTCTTTTAATTTTCTTTTATGAATCAAATACGTCGCTAACGGAGTTCCAATAAGACCGCCTAAAAGAATTCCACCCATCGCGGTTGTCAGTCCGATAGCAGAAGCTCCTTCAACACCGGCTGCTTGAAATGAAGGTCCAAAGGCAAGAGCTGTTCCGGGGCCTCCGGTTAGAGAGACCGCTCCCGTGAGAACTCCCATTAAGGGAGGAAGGCCCATGAGTTTGGCCGCACCAATGCCGGCAAGAATTTGTAAAAGAAGACCGCCCACTGTGAGAATTAAAAAGAAGACAACAGTTCTGCCGCCTTCTTTAAGAAGTTTTAAAGAAGCGGAATAACCGATGGACGCAAAAAAGGCGATCATCAAAGTTTCTTCAAAAGCTTTTGTAAATTTCAACTCGAAAAGACCATGGCTTTTTAAAATCGCTAAAACAAAAGCCAGAATAAATCCGCCGATAACAGGGGAGGGTAAGTTGTATTTATCGATAAAGTGGATTTTCTTTTTTAGAAAACGTCCAAAGTAAACAACCAACGCTGCCAGTGCCAAAGTTTGTAGTGATGTTAATGTCATTTCTTAAGCGTAAATGCTAAGGTGCCTTATGTCTATGTGATAATCCAGTTCATAACGACCACGGAAAGGGCTCCCATTAAGAACTCTTTCTGCACAAGATATCTCATCTTCGTTTCTTTAAGTTTCGCAAAGATTTCTTCCAAAGTGACACTGATCATCGCACCACCGGCGAACGCCAAGATATAGGGTAAAGTTGCCGAAGTTAAGGAGGCAAAAATTCCTCCCAAAGCGCCCCCTAAAATTTCCATCACGCCAGTAAGGCAGGCGCCATACAAAGCGGCTTTACGTGAAAGACCTATAGATAGAAATGCGGCGGCTGTGGCTAAACCCTCTGGAAAGTTTTGAAAGACGATGGCGCCCACAACCGTCCAGCCATTTGCTTGCGATAAAGAGTCGGCACTTAGCGCAGCTCCCGATGCGAGACCTTCGGGAAGATTGTGCAGCATCATGGCCGTCACAAATAACCAAGCACGGCGATGAAGCGACCACTCGGAGGGAGAAAAACTATGGATCAGATGACTGAGCCCATAAATCGAAACCACGCCAAGCGCCAGGGCAAGAGAAACCCCGAAGGCGCCCGATTTGGAATTAGTATAGGCAGGACCGATAAGATTAAAAGCAGCGGCGGCAAGCATCATCCCAATTGCAAAATCGAGATTTAAGCTGCGCCAAGGATTCCAACCTTTAGACTCTTTCTTTAAAATCGGAAGAGCACCAATCATGGTTGAAAGACCCGTAATCAATCCTGCTAATAATCCCATCCACGCACTACCCATAAAATATCCTTTCTAATTAGGATCTATGGCTTCGGATCATCCACGCGGCTTTTTCATGAAAGCTGATTAAATCTTCATACAGGACAACGGCACTGGTTTCCTCAGCTTCTTCGGCAGCCTCAAGACGAGGTCTTAACGCGATCGCCACATTGGTGTGATCTTGACTGAGCATCTCAATGATTTGAGTGCTATTTAATTTTTCAACTGGAACTTCTTGTAAAGAAGAAAGTTCTTTGAACTCTTTAAAAGAACCCGGTGCGCGGACTTTGAGCGCGCGCAAAACTTCAGCTGTGCGATCAACAAACTCCGCAAGTTCTTTGTATTGCTCTTCAAAAAGTTTGTGCAATGAAAAGAACAAGGGACCTTCCACGTTCCAGTGGCAGTTTTGTGTTTTTAATTGAAGAATGTAAACATCCCCTAAAGTTTTTTTCAGTGTTTCAACAACGGCCGATGTGTCAGCCTCTTCGGATTTAACGGGACTTAGGTTTCTGTTTTCACGAACTGTTTCTTTCGAAGCATGTGCTGTAGATCTCATAAAGATACCTCCTCTTGCCTAGATACAGGATAAGAGGAGGGGCGGAGGATGAACAGTTCTCTTTTTCTATGAGCTATATAGACAAAATCTATATATGTTGTTTAACCATAAATGAAAACTATTTGAGATGGCCTAAAGGATTATCCACCTTCATTTGGTTTTTATTGCGAGAAGAACTAAGACCTTCTGGCAGGTTTTTCTTTATGTTTTCAACTAGGGCCTTGAGCAGGGCTTTTCTTTGAAAGTGAGGACCATGTATCAAACTGACCTCTCGGGTAGGAACGGGATCTGAAAAGGCACGAAGGCGCTTTTTATCCTGCACATCAAAGGTTGCAAGCCAAGGAAGCAGGGTGAAGTTTTCGCCCTGATCGACCAGTTTTTTAAGAGTCTCTAAGCTGCCACTTTCAAATGTAAAAGTTTTGTCTGCTGACACAATCTGTTTTTTGTTGCGACAAAGCGAAAGGCTTTGCTCACGAAAGCAGTGACCTTCGTTTAAAAGCAAAACGTCATCCACAGAGAGATCTTTTTCATCAATAGATTTCTTATTTAAAAGCGGATGTCCTTTGGCGAAGTACGCCATAAAGGGTTCATAAAATAAAACATGGCTCGCGATGTTTAAATCATCAATTGGAGTGACAACGATGCCCAGATCTAAATTATGAGTGCGAATTTTTTCAACCATCGTTTCGGTTTGAAGTTCTTCAAAGGTTAAATGAAGATTTTTGTAAACATCTTTCATCTTTTTTAAAAAAAGCGGCAAAAGATAAGGAGCTAACGTTGGAATAATTCCGATTCGCAGTTCCCCTTTCAGAGAACCTTTTGCATCATCCACGATTTCTTTAAGATGTTGAGAGCCCTTCACGACCAGACGTGCTTGTTGTAGAATTTCTTCACCTATGGAAGTCGGTTTGATCGGCTGTTTCGTACGATCAAAAATCACCACACCCAATTCGTCTTCCAGCTTTTGGATTTGCATACTCAGAGTCGGCTGAGTCACGTGGCATTGGCGTGCGGCTTGGCTAAAGCTTCCTGTATCAACAACGGCAAGAATGTATTCAAGTTGAGTCAGTGTCATGATACAAGCTTGCCGTTAGGGAAAAAAGCTTGCAAGCTTAATCATGGCGTCGCAAATAGAGCTTTATCAGAAGTATGTGCTACAACGGGCACTTCCTCTCTCTGAGAAAGTGGTGGAAGCCTATTACCATCATCCGCGTCATCTCTTTATTCCTGAATACACCATCGAAGAAGCTTACTCTGATCAAGCCTTGCCTTTGTACGCGAAAGGTCCCTTTGTTTCGACGATTTCTCAACCCAGTTTTGTTCTTAAAATTTTAGATCTTTTAAAATTAGAGGAAGGACAAAAAGTTTTTGAGCTTGGAACGGGCAGCGCGTGGAATACGGCACTCATGGCTTTTATTGTGGGACCCACTGGCAAAGTTGTTTCTGTGGAAGTTATTCCGGAGATGGCGGAAAGAGCCAAGCAGACTTTAAAATCTTTTTCGGTGAACAATGTGCTCGCGATTGAAGGAGATGGCTTTGAGGGGTATGAAGCGGAAGCCCCCTATGATCGCCTGATTTTTACAGCAGGTTCGACGGAGTTTCCTGAAAAATTATTTACGCAGCTTAAAGAAGGCGGACGCATGATTTTCGTTCGCCAGCATTATTTAGGCTATGACGTGCTGGAAGTGACAGAGAAAAAAGACGGAAAGCCTGTCATTGTTGATTCAATGCCTTGCTCGTTTGTCTCTGTTGTCAGAAAAAAGAATCCCGCTTAAACGCGGGATTCTTCGAGGTGAGCAGGACTATCCAACTCTAGGCTCTAAAATCGTCTTTCGGTTTTCGATCCCGATTGGCCGGTTTTTTGGGCTTGAGTTCCAAAACCTTCTCTTTTTTCTCCTCAGAAACTTTTGTGGGTTTTTCTTCGGGTTCATCATAGAGATGGTAATGAGATGCGATCTCTGCAAATTTCTCGCTGGCATCTTCAATGGCCATACCCACCTTTTTTTCCAATAGGTCGACAATGGACTGAGCATTGCCTCGGGTTCGTTCAAGGTCATGTTCGGTGAGCTCATGCCATTTTTCCATGAGCTCGCGTTTTAACTCGGTCCATTTATGACCTGGAAGGTGTGTTGCCATAAGGCACCTCCTTATTCCGTTTCGATCACAAGATCGATACGGCGATTTTCTGCGCGACCTCTTTGTGTTTTATTGTCGCTGATAGGTTTATCAGACCCCATGCCGACAGCATCCACACGATCTTCGGGAATAGCTCCGTTTTTAACGAGGAAGTTTTCCACTGCTTTCGCTCTTTCTTCTGAAAGAACGGTGTTGCGATCAGGATTTCCCGTGGCGTCGGTGTGACCTTCGATTCGGACGTGAGATGCCTCGACATCATTCAGAGCCGTTTCAACTTTTTTTAAGAGAGCTTGATTCTTAGGTCCCAAGGTCGCTTGGTTGCTTGCAAACTGCAAGCCTCTGAGGCGAATCATCAACTTGCCATTATCCGTGTAAACCTCTGCTTCGTTCGGCTTAAACTGTTTGCGGAGGTCCGCTGCAGTTTGGTTGAGGGTTTGTATTTTCTCAAGCTCCTCTTGTTTTTTAGCCAACTCTTGCTTTTGTTTTTCCGCTTCACTTAATTGCGATTGGGATTCCTGCAGTTCCTTTTCGGTTGAAGAGTATTCATTGCGGAGGCTTGAAATCGTGCGCTGTTGGCGGTCCGCCATTAGAACCAGATCTTCCGTGTTACCTGCATTTACACGGCGAGTGACGTCAAGAAGATGCACGGATTCACGAGTGGCATCTTCGGACGCGCGACGGATGGCTTCGGTGTTACGCGGATCTGCTTTAATCATTTTTTCCGCATTGTTGTATTTCATGATAGCGAGGTCCCAAGACTTCGGTGCATTTTTATCGGCCTTGTCTTTTTTAGCGGATTTAATGTTTTCATCGGCAATCCCTAGATTTGCTTTTGTCACCGACATGGTTTCTAAGTCGCGGTAACGAGCTGTTAAATCGTTTCCTTTTTTCTCTGAAGGACTTAAGTTTCCTTTTTCAATAGCGGCTGTGATGTCTTCAAGTTCGTCACCTGCTTTTTTCCATTCTTTAGGATAAAGGCTAGGGGCGCCGGCGCGTAAAGCTCCTGCACGAGCATCGGTGATATCTTTCATGGACGTTTCCGCGATTTCCGCTTTGGCATTGGCTTCATTCAACCAACCACGTGAATAAGAAACTTGTTCCAAGATATCTTCATTGGATTTGCCTTTTTCTTTTTTGTCTTTTGCTTTCTCTAAAGCTTTTCGTGCGTCAGCAAAGTTTTTTGGAGAAAGAACGTCCACTTGACGGCCCTGCGCATCTCTCAACATTTCTTCGGTGCGCTCTATTTCGGTTGTAGGGTTGGCGCTGGAAGAAATAGTTTGATATTGAGGTGGTTTACCGGCGCATCCGGCAATGGCGATCGCAAGAGCCACGGCTGCAACATACTGCTTTGTTCGCGATGTCATAACGTCTCCTTTGTGCTGGCAAATACCAGTCTTCGATATCGGCCAGATATTTTTTTATTCTTGAATTTAGGCTAATCCCCGAAAATCAAAGAGAACAAGAAAAACAGATGACAATCCTGGTTTAGATGTCCGTTAACAAAGGAGTACCTACTAAAGTGAAGAATTGGATTGCAAGGTTGAAACTTGAAAAAAAAAGGAGAGCTTATGGCTCTCCTTTTTCTTAAATTGAATTTTTATATTTTTTAGAATGCGTAACCAAGACGAACCAAAGCGTGAGGCAAAACCATTTTGCCAAGTTTTTCTGCTGTGTCTTTCACGTCGTCCTTGTTTTTAATATAGTCAGGATCATTCAACACCAGAGGGTTTGTTGTTCCGTCATCGATGTCCACTTTTGTTGAAAGGGGAATCTGTGCACCTAATTCAACGCCGAAATTAAGACCTGAATTAAACTGCCAGAACCAGCCGATTTTAGGAGTAAGGTAAGTGTTGCCGACCTTCACTTCCGGAGACACGGTTTCACCAACATAGGTTGCTGTCTTCTTCGCTTTCACGACTTGTGTTCCGATCACTCCACCAAAGAAGAAAGAACCCGTGAAAGGATGATAGCGTCCTTCAAGACCAAAGCTTCCCAGAGAAACCTCTTCTTTGTCATTCGCTTCATCTTTTGGTTTATAAGAAAAAGCCCCGACATCAACAGAAACGGCCCAGGTGCGGGATTGGTCTAAATACTCAAGACCGCCGCTCAATCCGTGAGGAAGGCCAAGACCACCATAAACACCCCAAAGGCTGCGCGGCCATTCGCGCGGTTCTCCTTGATGAGCGGGAGTTGTTGGCGTTGGAACTGGCGCCGTGTCTGCGGCTTGAGTTTCTTGCGCAGGAGTTTCCTTCGTTTCAGAGGAAGCCTCTTGCGCCAAAGCGGAAGTTGATAAAATGAAAAGTGCTGCGGAAGTGATTAAAATGTTTTTCATAGACTTTATTTTTCAATAAAGCCTCGGGGGATTCAATGCAAAAACATAAAACTGCCAATGGAGTACAGTCCTGAAATCAAGAGCACCACACCGGCGATTCGTTGTTGACGAAGTCCAGCGGATTGAATGGTCTTTCGAACCATCATGGGAACTGCACTTAGGGTGGGAAGTCCGCCCAGCCAGAACAAAAACAAAGTCAATCCACCGGCCCACGGACTTCTTGTTGCGATCGCTGCCATCGCATAAGTGTAAAGCCAGCCGCAAGGTAAAAACACCGTAAGAAGTCCCACGGCCCAACCTGAACGGCCTATCTGAAAGACCTGAAGACGCCATGGATTTTTCTTTAGACGCGCTCCAAGTTGAGGAAAGATCAAAGCGAAGCCAGAAAGACAAAGCAGAGCCGCTAAGAGAACGCTCGAAATCCAGCGTAAGACCACAAAGTCACTGTTTAGGAAAAACTGTCCCAAGGCGCCAGAGACGACGCCTAAGGCTGTGTAAGAAATAAGTCGTCCCAAGTGATAACTCAGTAAACTTTTTTTCGCGCTCATCATGCTTGCAATAGGCCCGCACATTCCAGCGCAGTGCCAACTGCCGAAGAAACTGGAAGAAAGAATTCCTAATGCAAGCAAAAGAGTCGGGGTCATTGTTTGGGGCCCACCAAAATTAATTCGCGCTGAGACTGAAACTTTTCATTATTCAAATCGCGAATCTGCAATTGCGTTTTTATTTTTCCACTAGCATCAAAAAGCGAAGGCACGATTCTAACAAAGAAATACCATTCCCTAGATTCACCCGAAGCCAGTGTTAAAGGATTTTCTGCGACACTGAATTCGACATCTTGTTTTAAAAACTCGGCCGGAAGACTGAGTTCATAACGAGCCGTCTCCTTACCTTGGTTTTGAATGTGGACGCGGAACTGATTTAGGATCACTTCTTCCCCGCGGGAGTTTTTCACATAAGAATAAGGAAGTCCGGCTCCACGCAAAATAGTAAAGTGCGCAGGCTCTCGGGTTGCGACCGCATATCCCAAACCTAAAATTAAACTTACAATCGCAACAATATAAATAATTGATCGCGGTTTCATCAAAGAAATCGGACTGCCATCCAAGGTGTCATAACGAATAAGCCCTTTAGGCTTTTTCACTTTTTCCATGATTTCATCACAAGCATCAATACAAGCGGTGCAAGCAATGCATTCCATTTGCAGACCGTTACGAATATCAATCCCTGTCGGACAAACCTGCACGCAGCGATTGCATGACACGCAATCACCCGCTGTTTTTCCCGGAGGGGCTTGGCCTTTGCGAGGTTCCCCACGTTGCACGTCATAGACAACGGCCATGGATTTTTGATCGAGCAAAACAGATTGAATGCGTCCGTAAGGACACATGATCACGCAGAACTGTTCACGGAACCAACCGAAATCAAACAGGGTTGCGGCCGTAAAGAAAGTCACCAGTAAAAAATAAGTCAGATTTTTTGAAGGATCATTCTGGATCATTTCAATCAGATCCGCTGCACCCACGAAATACGCCATAAAACTATGTGCGATCAGCGAGGACACAATGACAAATAAAATCCATTTCAATCCGGTCTTACGAACTTTTTCAAAAGTCATCGGACCATCGCGAAGGGCGCGACGTTTGATGTAACTTCCTTCCGTCCATTGTTCAATACGACGGAAAACAGCATCAATAAAAACTGTCTGCGGGCACGCCCATCCACACCACACGCGTCCCCAGATGGATGTAACAAAAGCTAAACCCAAAGCCAATGTGCCGAAAATAAAAAATAATAAAGGCGCATCGTGAGCTTTAAACAAGACCCCAAAAAGAGCGAACTCTCTTTGAGGAATGTTCAGGAGTATTGTTTGGTGGCCGCCTACTTTTGTCCAAGGTAGCGCCAAAAACACAACCAGCAAAACCAATTGCGTCCATGTCCGGTGACGACGGAAAAACCCACGCACTTCGGCGGGAATAATTCCGACACGGTCACCGTGTTCATCAACGCTGGTCAGTTTGCTGGGGTCTAGCGAGCTCATTCGACAGGATCTCCTTGAGGTTCTTTAGCTCCGGCTGGGTTAGAACCTTTTTTAGAAAGAATAAATGCTGCCACCGCATAAATCTCGTCTTTTTTCAAAACAGGTCCCCAAGGCGGCATTCCTTTTTCAGGCACACCTTCGCGGATGACTTTGACGACGTCCATGCGCGTGCCTTTGCCATGCAGCCAGTATTTATCCGTTAGATTAGGACCAATAAGACCTTGCAATTCCTGACCGTGACAAGAAGCACATTTTGCTGTGAATTCCGATGCGCCCAAAGCGACAACACCGTCTTTACCAAAAGCTTCCTTTAAAGAATCTTCTGTTTCCATCGGAGAAGAGGAGGCCGCTGTGGCTTTGGATTTTTCCAACTCGGCCATGGCTTCCTTGAGTTCTTCCGTTAATGTGAGTCCACCGCCGCCAAGCTGGTAGTGGATAAAGTACATAAACGAAAAAATAATCGTGATGAAAAAGGACCACAGCCACCACGTTGGAAGAGGATTGTCATGTTCGATAATGCCGTCGTATTCGTGGAATTTTTCTTTTTGATCGCTCATTTTATTCCCCATCCTTTAAAGGCATTTGTTCCATCTTCGTGTACAAAGTTGAACTGGATTTACGATAAACCCAGAATAAGACGCCAACGAAAAACAGAAAGAAAATCAAAAGACCCAAAGCCGTGAGGTGTGTGTCTGTGAAAAATTTTAATCCTTCTTGTTTCATTGTACTTTTCCTTTCTGACCCAACGACTGAAGGTAGGCGATCAAAGCGATGATTTCTTTTTTCGCAAGTCCTTTCGGAGCGCCATTGGATTCTAGATCTGCGGCAATTTCCTGTGCTTGTTTTTGCGCATGAATATCGGCGTTGGCGATAACATCTTGTTCGTAAGGAACTCCAAGCTCGCTCATCACGGATAATTTTTTACGAAGAACTATGAAATCCGTGTCTTTTTCCGCCAGCCATGGATAGTTCGGCATAATACTCTTTGGAGTCACAGCGCGAGGATCCATCATGTGGCTATAATGCCAAAGATTCGGATATTTCTTTCCTAAGCGGGATAAATCCGGACCCGTGCGTTTTGAACCCCATTGGAACGGATGATCGTACATGGATTCTTCCACAGTGGAAGCTTTTCCGTAACGAAGCACTTCAGAAGCAATCGGACGAATTTGTTGAGAGTGACAAACGTAGCAACCTTCTTTGATATAAATATCACGGCCCGCAAGTTCCAGAGGCGTGTAAGGATCGATGATATTATTAGGGCTTACGTATTTGTGTAAAGAAAGTGTCGGGTAAATTTCAATCACCGAGCCAACCGCAATGGCCAAGAAAGCAAGAATAGAGAACGCCAATCCCATGCCTTCAAGTTTACGGTGAGCTTCTTTGGTGACTTCGTCAAAGCCTGTGCGTTCTACCAAAACTTCTTTGGCTTCAACAGTCTTTGGCGACATTTGAATTGTTTTAAATACGTTGTAACACATCATCAAGAAACCAGTCAGGAAGAGGAATCCACCCACCGCGCGCACCCAGTATAAAGGCACGATACGTACAACCGTCTCGATGAAATCAGGATATGTCAAACTTCCGTCAGCATCGACGGCTCTCCACATAAGACCTTGAGTGATTCCCGCTACCACCATAGAGATGTAGTAAAGAAGAACACCTGTTAGTCCAATCCAGAAATGATTTTCCAAAAGTTTTTTAGAATAAAGCTCTGTCTTCCAAAGGCGAGGTACAAGATAGTAAATCATCCCGAAAGTTAAGAAACCATTCCAACCCAAGGCTCCTGAGTGCACGTGACCGATGATCCAGTCAGTATAGTGACCCAGTGCTGAAACAGATTTAATTGAAAGCAGCGGTCCTTCGAATGTCGACATTCCGTAAAAAGTTAAAGCTGCGACAAAGAATTTGATCAGTGGCTCTGTACGAAGAAGATGCCAAGAGCCTTTCAACGTCAAAAGACCGTTGATCATTCCACCCCAAGAAGGAGCCCACAACATGATCGAGAAAACCATTCCCAATGTTTGTGCCCACTCTGGCAGTGAAGTGTAAAGCAAGTGGTGAGGACCGGCCCAGATATAGATAAACACCAAAGCCCAGAAGTGCACAATCGACAGACGGTAAGAATAAACCGGGCGATTAGCGGCTTTAGGAACATAGTAGTACATCAAACCCAAGAACGGAGTCGTTAGGAAAAACGCCACCGCATTGTGACCATACCACCATTGCACCATCGCATCTTGAATGCCTGCATACACCGGATAAGACTTAAACAGTGAAACTGGAATTTCAATGGAGTTGATGATGTGCAAAACGGCGACCGTGATGATTGTTGCGATGTAAAACCAAATCGCCACGTACATGTGTTTTTCACGACGCTTGCGAATCGTCATAAAGAAGTTCAAGGCAAAAATCACCCAAACGACAGTAATAGCAATATCAATCGGCCATTCAAGTTCTGCATACTCTTTGGATTGGCTGTAACCCAACGGCAAAGTAATCGCGGCAGAAAGAATAATTAATTGCCAGCCCCAGAAGTGCATCTTTGAAAGCAAATCTGAAAACATGCGTGCTTTTAAAAGTCTTTGCGAAGAGTGATAAATTCCGGCAAAGATTGCATTTCCCGCAAATGCAAAGATCGCCGCGTTTGTATGAAGAGGGCGCAGACGACCGAAAGTGATCCACTCCATATTGGCATTCAAAGGCCAATAGGCGAGTTGCAAGGCAGCAAGCAAGCCAAATAAAAAGGCAGCTCCGGCCCAGATCAGAGTGGCGAGAATGAATTTTTTTACGATATCGTCATCGTAATATATTTTCTCGATGAGGTTTCCAGTTGTTTTCACGAGTGTTTCCTTTCGTTATCATCATTTAAAATTCTATGCGCAGGAGTTTCCAGGTCATCAAACTGACCTTTTGAAGTGGCCCACAAAAAAGCGGACACAAAACCGATTCCTAAAAGCAAAGCCATCGGAACCATCAGAGTTAAAATATTCATCGGAACCCCCAAAGACTTGAAAGAATGATGGCCAAAGAGCTCAAAGGCATTAAAATGGCCGCCATCATTGGGTTGATAAACCCCATCAATGCTAACGTTCCGCCAAGAGTATTATAGACAAGAGAAATAGTAAGATTGCGCACAAGCACGCGGCGTGTTTGTTTGGCCAGATTCATCAGATCAAACAAAGGAGAAAGTCCTCCGCGCATAAAGTAAATGTCAGCACTTTGTAAGCTTAAGTCGACACTTCCTTTGACTGCGATACCGACATCGGCGGACTGCAGGCTTAAAGAGTCATTGGCACCATCGCCGATCATGCAAGTGTCGGTGTATTTTTCAAGGATCGTTTTTTTATCTTCGGGAAAGAGCTCGCCATAGGTGTTCTCGCGGGAAATTCCGCAAGCGTCGGCGGCTTGTTGGGCGCGCGTTTTTTTATCACCGGAAAGCAAAAAGCATTCTATGTTTTGACGCTGCAAGGCCTGTACGGAGGAGCGAGAATCACCACGAAGAGCGTCGATAAAGTAAATGCGTGCGACACTTGTACCATCTTTTAACACTTCGATGCCGGATTCTACCTCGTGAGTGCTTTCTGCCAGATGACGAATTTCATAATGACATCCCTGAATATCACCATGCACTCCACGGCCCAAAGTTTCTTGCACATTGGAAGCTTCAGTGACTTCTGAATTATGAGCCCAGGCTTTGCGAAGAGCAAAAGCCACGGGATGATAAGAAGCGGCTTCAAGGCCTAAAATTGCCCTTTTAAGATCTTCTGGAATATTCGAAGGCTCTGAATGAGAAATTTGCAAATTGCCTTCAGTGAGGGTGCCTGTTTTATCAAAGAAAATATGACGAACTTTAAGAATGCGCTCAAGACTTGTGGCATCCTTTAGAAGTATTCCGAGTTTCTGAGCCTTCTTTAAAGCCAAACCGAAAGTCAAAGGCGAACCAAAAGCCAAGGCGCAAGGGCAGGCCAGGACAATCAATGCCAATGACCTATTAAAGGCTTCTGTCGGATTGACGCTCATGTATAAAAAGAAGAAAAGCAAAGCGATACTAAAAACTGTGACAATTAATTTTTGCGCGAGCTTATCGGACAGAGTAATAAAATGACTTTTTTGCAAAGCATTTTGATCAAGCTGCTTTAGAAGGATTCCAAGCTTGCTTTCGGTAAAAGGAACTTTCACGCGAACCAAGATTGATTCATCTAATACTTTTGTTCCAGCAAAGAGCGACATGCCGCGGGAAAATATTTTTGGCAAAGATTCACCGTTAAATAAAGACATGTCTAAGTTCGCCTGCGAAGACTCCAATATGGAATCCGTCGGCAAAGTTTGATGGCGCTGAATTTTTAAAAGATCACCGGGTTTAGCACTTGACCATGGAATGCTTTTTTCTTCGCCGTCTTCCATAAGAATGTACTTTTCAGTTTTGAAAAAAGACTGTACGCGTGTGGGAGAAAGATAATTCTGCTGCACTCTTTTTAGTAGATATCGAGCCGACAGAATAAAAAACATAAAGCTCGCCGTGCTATCATAATAGATAGCGCCATCTTGCTTTACAAGGTTCACTGTTGAAAGTGCAAATCCCGAAAGCATCGCGACTGTGATGGGCAGATCGACATTCACCACTTGATATTTCAAAGAATTCCAGGCGCCCTTATAAAAGGGTATAGCGCTGTAAAATAAAATAGGCAGGAACAGAAGAAAGCTTAAGAAATTAAAGACGTGAGCCCAAGTTCCCGCAAGTCCCGCATAAACGGGAATCACAAAAAGCATCGTGTTCCCGGCGCAGAATCCAGCCACGGCAATACGCTTAAGATGAGTGCGGTTTTCCTTCTTGTATTTTTCAACGATATTGTCTTGCGGTGAAAGCAAAGTGGGTTTGTATCCCAGCTCCTGAATAACGTGGGCCGTTTGTGCCAAAGAACCCGCATCAGAAATTTTGACAGCCACTGTAGACTGCCCGAAATTCACCCGGGCTTTTTCTACGTGTTCGTAAAACTGAGGAAGTTTTTCTAAAAGATGGACACAAGAGGAACAGTGCAGGCCTTCTGCAAAGAACAGAAAATTGAAATCGTCTTGATTTTTGTGGCGATAGAGATCGCGGAACTCTGGCTGATCTAAATAAGAAAACGGATTTTGAGCGACGGCAAGAACTGGCATCTCTTTGACTTGCGTATCAAGAATTTCGCAAGCACGACAGCAGTACGCATCCCCTTGAGTAGGGATGCCGCAGTAGTTGCAATTTGTAGCCACGTTTAGGTCCATGTGCTGTCTCCGTTGTACCTACTATCGATTTTTTAAAGGGTTATTTCTATGACGGACATCATAGTCTTGGTAAATATGAGGACGAAATAAATATTTTTTTACACCGGGAGGGTGGAAGGGTGCTGCAAATTGTTGCGCAATTAAATACTTCTAGACTAGCGGACGTCGGCGCGCTCGCGCAGTTTTTCTTTAGAAAGAATGCGAATACTCCGTCCGTCGGTTTGGTCGATGAGGCCTTCTTTCTCAAACTGAGAAAGAGTACGAATTACAGTCTCGGGAGTCGTCCCGGCCCATTGAGCGATTTCTCGACGAGTCCAGTTTTGGTGCGAGAAGTGATCTTGGAGGAATAAAAGCGCTTCGGCAATTCTTTCTGAAGCTCCTTTATCCATTTGATCCATCCACTTTTCTTCCGCCATACGGAGATCTTTAGAAATGTGCGACAAAAGTTTCATCGCAAGGTCCGGATGGGTCTTAAAGATATTCATGATTTCTGCCTTCGGAAGAAAGCAAAGTTCACAGTCTTCAACTGCGACGGCCGAAGCGTGATAGGGTTCACCAGCAAAAAGAGAACGGTATCCCAAAGCTCCGCCGGCGCCGATCATGCGCAAAGTATGGGCTCCGCCAGAAGCCGAAGTTACTTCGAGCTTTACCAAGCCTGATTGAATCGTGAAAATTCCCAAAGGGTCATTGCCAGCGTAAAAAATCACCTGACCCGCCTTATAACGGCAAGTGACACGTGCTTTTTCAATCATCAAAAGTACATCTGGTGAAGAACACAAAAGACTATCAAAACGCATTCCGCAGGATTGGCAGGACGAATTGTGTGTAGGTGTAGGACAGTCTCGTTTCGTTGACATATAAAGATAATAGTATCAAACAAAAGTACTTTCGTCACTGAAGTTTCTCTCGGCTCGAGAAAGAGCCAGGTGCAACATTTCACTGTCGGCGAGACCTTTGTAGAGAGGTGTGTTAAGACGATAAGCCGCCTCCAGAGCGGCTTGCGGGAAACACCAAGGATCCAAAATCGCTTTAAACAGCTTTAAAAACTCCGTCTCAACTTGAGGAGGCAAAGGAGTATTCATGGCGACACTTTCCCGACGTTTGAAATACCCCAATAAAATCGCTTTCAAAGTCTTCAGTAAATGCAATGGTACCGAATTCATATCCGACATTAAATAGTGAAACTCACCTTTAAAGGTGATATCGCCCGAGAGCATTTTTTGAATTTCCGGAAGTTTCTCAACCACGAGAAGTTTTTGGCAAAAGTGAATCTGCGCTTGAGCTTTGACGGGGTCCGCAAAAAAATGATCGGCGTGAATCAGGTCGTGAACGATAAAACCCAAAACATCGCGACCTTCTTCCACGAAATGACAGATTTCATTTTCTTGAATCAACATGCTGATACAACGCAACCCCTGGGCCTGCATTTCCAGAACTTCTTCGGGAGTGGGCACTGTTGTCAGAAGACGCAAAGGATAACGTCCCGAACTCCAGGCACTTAAAGACTGCTGAACTGAAAGTGGAATGGACCGCCAGCTCATGGAGCAAAAGTGTTCAACAAAGGAAGCTGAACTGTTCAACCTTTGTAGAGATTTCGAATCACGCAAAGAAGCGGGCAGTGAGTTTTGTAGAACGCTTAAGATTTTTTCTGACGAAACGGCGTTTTGGCTTTTGTCACGGTCTAAAATTTCGTTATGGACTCCACCTAAAAAATCTTTAGGTCGACGGAGAAACGCAAAAGTCAGGATGTAGGCACTGGCCATTTCGACATCATTAAGGCTTCCCGTGCGCCAGAGTTGTAAAAAACTTTGCAAACACTGAAAAGCCAATGGCCCCTGATTTTTTAAAAATTCATCGTCCAAGAGGCGATGGCGAAAACGACCGGCACGTAACATAATCTCTGTTGTATTTAAATCCTTAACGGAAGTCTAACAAATTACTCGTTGCCAACCGCGCCGAGGCCGCATCTAATTAAGTAAAACAACAACTTCCTAGGGATTGGGAGACTTCATGAAGACCTTGCTTCTGATGATCATGTTGCTTGTCGTGTCTGTATCAAACGCCGCCACAGACACATTGGGAAACCCGCGGTTCGATGAGTTTTACACCGTGAAAGAGCAAGTGGTGAAAAGCCACGAAGCCGACACTCCTTCTGTCAATCCCGCCGATATAGCTCAATCCCTCTGGTCCGACGCTGAAAGCCTCTACGAATTAGCCGTAAAAATTTATTCTTTGATTGATTTCGATTATCACCATGAAAAATACGGTGACGTGAACGAACCCTACAACCGTCAAAAACATTTCGGCACTTGGGTGAACGACCGTCGCGATAACACTTGCTACAACACGCGCGCAAAGGTCTTAATTCGTGACTCTTCGGTTCCTGTGGATTTCCGCACAAACGGTTGCACGGTTTCTTCTGGTAAGTGGAGCGATCCTTATGGTGGTCGTGATTACACGAATGCGGGTGACATGCAAATTGATCACTTTGTACCTCTGAAAAATGCTTACATCAGTGGCGCTTATAAGTGGAACGGACAAAAGCGCTGCCTTTACGCGAACTTTCTTGGTAACGATTTCCACCTTCTTGCGGTTTATGGAAAAGAAAATACTTCGAAGAGTGATAAAACTCCAGAAGGTTACATGCCTCCCAATACAGCTTATCAATGCCAGTACATTGCGCAGTGGTTGAAGGTGAAATTGATTTGGTCTTTGGGACTCACGCCTCCAGAAAAAGAGACGGTGCTTGAGCTTCTTCGCACGAACCACTGTGACTTGAATAAAATGACTTACAGTGTGCAAGAATTAGATCAGCAAAGACGTTTTATTGCTGACAACATGAACCTCTGTCAGTAATCAGAGGGAATGAAGTATTCTCATCAAAAAGTTCTAGGGATGTTATGGGGGCTGCACGCGGGAGATTCTCTCGGAGCTCCTTTTGAATTTTTACCACCGTCACCCGTATGGCATTTCCATACAGAGATTGTGGGCGGAGGATTTTTTCGCTGGAAGGCGGGCGAGGCTACTGACGATACGGATCTCATGCTCTGTGTTTTGCGTGCTATTGAAAGTCCTGAGCGAATTTCCTTTGATACTCTAAAAACAGAAATGCTGAAGTGGTTTGACAGTCGGCCTCCCGATATTGGCACGACGACGATTCGCGGTTTACGAAACTTAAAGGCGGGTCTGCCGCTTCGCCTTTGCGGCTACGTGGATAATAAGTTTCAGGGCAATGGTTCACTTATGCGCGTGGCTCCGCTCTGTTTATTAAACGATGATGCTGTAGGTACTTATCAAGGTGGCTTTATCTATTCACTAGAAGAAATCATCGAGACACAAACAAAAATGACTCATGGGCATCAAAACTGCGTGAATAGCGATCGTGTTTTAATCGCGGCTTTAAAAAGTGCGCTTGATGGAAATTCCAAAGAAGTGATTTTCGCTGCGGCTTTAAAAGAAGCAGAGAAGGTTTCAAAGCTTATTGCAGAAAAACTAAAAAAAATTCCAACAACATCTTGGGAAGAACTTTCCACATCAGGATTTTGCGTTGATACATTGTGCGCCGGGCTTTGGGCCTTTACGAAATTTAACACACTGGAAGATGCGCTGATTGCTGTGATCAACCGCGGTGATGACTCGGATTCTTGCGGTGCTGTGGCGGGAGCGCTTTGTGGTGCTTACTATGGAGCCTCAGCGATTCCAGCGCGTTGGCTTGAGAAATTAGAGATGCGAGAAGAGATTCTCTCGCTTTTACTCAATGCAAAATTAACGCATTGAGTTCGGTTCTGTTTGGAGCTCTTTCCAAAATTGTTTAGTATGTGGGGATGACATACACAACGATTGAACTTATAGGCGCGATATTTTTTGGTTTGGCAGTGGTGCACACATTCATGGTGGGACGTATCCTGCAATGGGCCCATCATTTTCCAAAACACTCTTTGTGGAATAATGTTCTTCATCTTTTAGGTGAAATCGAAGCAGTCTTTGCAATCTGGGCTGCACTTTTCATGATCATTTATATTTCTCTTGAAGGTTGGGGTGCTGCGATTGCCTATCAGAACTCCTTAAACTTCATGGAGCCGTTCTTTATTTTCGCAATCATGGTGGTGTGTTCAACACGACCTGTTCTGGCGGCGGCTCGGCAGGGGATTTTGTTTTTAAGCACGGCGATTCAAAAAATTTTTAGAACTCCTGCGGTTCTCACAGATCTTGCGGTGGTTTTAATTCTTGGCCCATTGTCAGGAAGTTTTATCACCGAACCTGCGGCAATGACGGTGACAGCATTTATGCTCAATTCCATGTTGCACAAAGAATCTAATAAATTGATTTATGCTTTGATTGCCGTTCTTTTCGTGAACGTTTCTATTGGGGGAGCACTGACTCCCTTTGCAGCTCCGCCGATTTTAATGGTGGCGCACAAATGGAGTTGGGATTTTACGTTTATCCTGACTCATTTTGGCTGGAAGAGCACAATTGCAGTTGTGGTAAATACGATCGCCTTGGTTTTATATTTCCGTCGCGAATTTGCCACGAGCTGTATCACTTTGCGTGATGTAGAAAAACGTTTGCACGGATCCCAAGCTGGAATTCCATTTCCTGTGACGTTGGTCCATTTAATTTTCCTCGCGGGTATTGTTGTGACAAGCCACCATCAAAACGCCTTCTTAGGAATTTTCTTGCTCTTCTTAGGAGTCGCAACTGTCACTCAACGTTATCAAGATACTTTGCGCCTCAAAGAAAGTCTTTTGGTTTCTATGTTCTTAGGTGGAATCATTCAGTTCGGAGCGTTCCAAAAATGGTGGTTGGCACCACTTTTAGGAAACATGAGTGATCTGCTTTTGTTTAAAGGAGCGGTGGGATTGACTGCAATTACTGACAATGCCGCACTTACTTATTTAGGTTCTCAGGTCGAGGGTTTAAGTGAAGCCAGCAAATACGCTCTGGTCGCGGGAGCTATCGCGGGCGGGGGGCTGACGATCATTGCCAACGCGCCAAACGCGGCAGGTTATTCGATTCTCAGTCATAAATTCCCCGGAGGAATCAAGCCTTTGAACTTGTTGATTGCAGCTCTCATTCCTACAGCCGTCGCGATTTTCTGTCTTTGGGTTCTTTAACAGCTTTTTGAATGCCAAGTCCCTCTTAAATATTTTTCTTTTTTCTTTTTAAGAGGGGCTAGACAAAGCATTTTTCTTTGTTTACGCTTAAAAAATCTCACACGTAAGAAGGAGGTCATCATGATTATGAATACTATGATTTCAATGATGGTACTTCTTCTGTCCCAAAAATAAGATCCTCGTTCAACCCGACGTAAAGATCTGAATACAAATATATATAGTTATTTAATGCTCGTTAGAGCAGTTATGGATTCTTATGAATTTCTTTAGACGTATGTTGTTCTCGCAGGTGAGTCCTTTGGTGAAATTGGCCAAGGCGAAGAATATTTCCGAAGAGGATTTATTAGCCTTGCCTCAAGATCTCAATCCTGAGCACACGGCGATCCCGACAGATAAACTTGTCTGGACGACGCCGAAAGCTTTTTTATTTTCCTTAATCAAAGCCATGAGCGCTTACACGCGCCCGGCTTACACTTGGTATTTTGCAAGTTCCGTGATGGCATTGCTTTCACCAGTGCTGGTCAATCGTTTCGTCGGAGTGATTTCTTCCGGAGTGACGAAAGAGAATATTGTCTGGGCTTTGCTCTATGGTGTGCTTTTAGGCGTGTGTGGATTCTTATCAGGCCTTTGGATGCAGCACTATTTTTATAACACTTTAAGGTCTTATCAAATCGCGACGAATGTTTTGAATGAAAAGATCTTTCGTCACAGTTTGAAGCTAAGCCTAAGTGCGCGTCAGAAAAATCAAATTGGCGATATCGTCAATCACATGAGTTCAGACAGTGATTCTGTGTCTGATTTTCCGTTGGTGATCGGAGATTTGGTATCGGCGATTTTCTTAATCACCGGCGGTGTTGTGATGCTTTTCTATTATATTGGTTGGTCGGCTTTTGCGGCGCTGGCTGTGTTATTTACTTTAGCGCCATTAACCAGTTACGTAGCAAAAAAGTTCACACGCCTTGATGAAGAGATGATGGCGCATCGTGATCACCGTGTGACACTGATGACTCAAGCTCTTAATGCCATCCGCGTTGTGAAGTTTTTTGCCTGGGAAAAAAGTGTTTCTAAGGAAGTCACTGACGTTCGCGAAAAAGAACTTTTAAGTCGCCGCCGTTTGGCGCGGGCCGAAGTGATTTCAAGTCTAGGTTACTTGGCCGTATCGACATTGGTGTTGTTTGTGGCGTTAGCAGTGCACGCCTGGCGCGGAGAAACTTTGAATGCGGCGATTATCTTTACGTGTATTTCTTTATTCGGTCTTTTAGAAGGACCGTTCGGGGATTTGTCGCGTTTGATTTCACGCTATACAACAGCGGTTGTGGGTGCGGGGCGTATTCTTAATTTCTTAAAGCAAGATGAAGTGGAAATCTCTACCGTTGAAAACACAAAACTTGATATGCCGGTGGGCGTGACCTTGCAAAATGTCACGGTCACATATCCAGGCTCGCAAGAAGATGTTTTGCGCGGTGTGGATGTGAACGTGAAGCCAGGTCAGTCTTTGGCGATTGTTGGACCTGTGGGTTCCGGGAAAAGTTCGCTTCTTTATGGTTTGCTGGGTGAAGTGCCAGTTACAAAAGGAGTCGTTGAGTTTTTTCCTCTAGAAAAAGGGGAAAGACCGCGCATGGCCTATGTGCCGCAAGAGGCTTACATTATTAATAGCACTCTTTTAGAGAATCTTTCTTTCGGGGAAGATGTTTCTAAAGAAGAACTCCGTCGTTCTTTGCATAACAGCTGCTTAAGTCGTGACTTGAAAGAATGGTCGGGCGGGCTTCGTACAGAGATCGGCGAAAAAGGTGTGAACCTTTCTGGCGGTCAAAAACAGCGTGTCGCTTTGGCACGTGCTTATTTGCGCAAGCCTCAGTTGGTTTTATTAGATGATCCTCTTTCTGCTGTGGATGCGGATACAGAAAAACTTTTGTGTGACCGTCTGATTTTTGGCGCTTGGAAAGATATCACGCGCATCGTGGTGACGCATCGTTTGGAGTACTTGCCACAATTTGATCAAGTGATCTTTATTGAAGACGGTGTCATCAAAGGCTCTGGCACTTTCGAAGAACTTTTGAAAGTCTGTGAACCTTTTGCAGAGTTTTATAAAGAACACGGAAAAACGCAAGGCGAGCAGGAGTCCGTTGAAGGTGCTGACGCGGGCAAAACCGAAAGTCAAAATCTCGCAATGGAAGCCGAGGAAGCTAAAGCCGTTGAAAGTGTGAATGATAAAAAATCCCGCGTGACAGAAGATGAAGAGCGCGAAGTCGGAGCCGTGAAAGGCTCCGTCTACTGGGATTACATCATCTCACTCGGTGGTGATGGCCGTTATACGAAACCATTGATTTTAACTGTGCTTCTTTGTGGGGCGGTTGGCGTGACTTTGCTTCCGCTTTTGCAAAAAGCGTGGCTGTCATACTATTCGGATCATCAAACTCAGTGGACAGCTTTGTCGGCCGTGGGAATGTACGGTTTGATTGGTTTGTCAGTTCTTGTGGGCTCGCTATTAAATCATCTTTTCTGGTTAGAGCGCGGAATTCGTGCCGGTAAAAACATGCACGATAAAATGCTGAAAAGTGTTTTGTATTCGCCAGTGAGATTTTTTGATTCGACACCGATTGGTCGTATCATCCAAAGATTCTCTCGCGATATTGAATCTGTGGATGTGTATTTGCAATGGAGTTTTGATTCTGCGGTTCACTGCTTTTTACAAGTCGTCGTGTCGTTGGTTCTGATCTTAGGATTGATGCCTTTGATGATCGTGGTGATTGGTCCTGTGATGGCGTTGTATTACGTTTTACAAAGAGACTATCGTCGTCCCGCGCGCGAAGTGAAACGCTTCGACAGTGTGGCGAGATCTCCTCGTTATGCGCATTTCAAAGAAAGCCTGCAAGGTTTGATTGTGATTCGCAGCTTTAATAAGACGTCTTGGTTTATGCGTAACTTCTATGACAAGCTTGCGCACAGCCAACGCATGTTTTATTCGCACTACTTGATCAACCGTTGGTTCTCGTCACGCATTCCTCTGATTGGGGGACTTATTTCAATGACGACAACCATCGGTGTGACCTTGTCTGCGTATGCAGGTGTGATGGATGCGGGAACCGCGGGTCTTGTGACTTTGTATTCGTTGTCGTTCTGGGGATTTTTAAACTGGGGCGTTCGTGTCTTTGCCGATATCGAATCACGCATGACTTCGATTGAACGCTTGAAATTTTTCTCAAATCTTCCTTCGGAAAAATCAGTGCTGAAGCCAAGCGCTGAACCTCTTCGTCCGACATGGCCGGAGTTTGGTGAAATTTCCGTCGAGAATTTGAAAATCCGCTACGCCGATCATCTGCCTTTGGTTTTAAAAGGAATCACTTTTAAAGTCGAAGCGGGAAGTCGCGTGGGCATCATTGGTCGCACAGGTTCTGGGAAGAGCACGTTCTTCCAATCGCTTTTTAGATTTATTGAAGCCGAAGACGGACGCATCGTGATTGATGGAGTTGAAACAGCGTCAGTACCTTTAGAAAAACTTCGTCGCAGCCTTGCGATCATTCCGCAGGACCCGACACTTTTCATGGGAACGATTCGTAACAACTTGGATCGCTACAATGAATACACAGATGAAGAAGTGATCGGCGCTTTAAGACATGCTTCGATGTGGGAGTATGTTTCAGACCTTCCGCAAGGACTTCATTCGCCAGTGACAGAAGGCGGGTTGAATCTAAGCCAAGGTCAAAGACAGCTTTTGTGTTTGGCGCGTGCCTTGTTAACAAAAGCCCGCGTGATTGTGATGGATGAAGCCACGGCCAGCGTTGATGTGCAAACAGATGCGTTGTTGCAGAAAGTAATTCGTCAATCATTCACGGGCGTCACGATGCTCATCATTGCGCATCGCCTAGGAACCATTGCCGACTGTGATCAGATCGTCGAGATCTCTGCCGGAGAAGTCAAATCCATCCGCAGGCCCACAGAGTTTTCAAAAGAAGAAATCGAAGAAAGTTTGGTGTAAAAAAAGCCCCGGATTTCCGGGGCTTTTTTAGGACTGCTTAAGCCACTTCCACATGAACTTTAAACTTCAAGCCTGATCTTGTCAGTTCATCTTGAAGAGCCAACCGTATAAATTGTGATTTTGATTTTCCCAGAATGGTGGCAAAGTCAGCCGCTCGAGCAGGGCTCACGGATTTGCGGCCTTTTTCAATATCACAAAGATGCGACGGTGAAATATGCAGAGTTTTTGCAAAAGTCGTGAGGGATTTTTCCTCGGCCAAACGAAGAGATTCTAAAAGTCCGCCCAAGGTCAAAGACCTTCCTGCAAGCTGCTCTAAGTACTTCATAGTGGGGCTTTTCTTTTTAGTACTCATGGTTATGAACCTCTTCCACCGAAACAAATTCGACACGTTGATCAGATTTAATTACATAAATAGCTCTATAAGACCTGTTAAGTCGAATAGAGCGTTGTCCTTTTCGAGAACCTCGGAGAGGTTCGTCGTGATAGCCGGGGATCTTTCTAGTTTCTTCGAGGCCATCAGTTTCCACGTTTTCAACCCAGGCCGCCAAAGCCTCGATAATATATCGAGGTAGCTTTTTTAGGTCCTTCTGGGCCTTTCGACTAAGGATTACCGTCGTTATCATGATTACCTTACACCTAGTAGGTGAATTTCTCAATAGTAGATTCACCTATTAGGTGTAAGTGAAAATTCTATGTGATTTAAAAGGTTTAAAATAATTCGAAGGCGAAATGATAAATCGGCTTAAAGAGAGAAGGGGCTGAGTCGATCTTGGGAACGAGATCCGGAACTTTAGAGTTGATGGTGTACAAATAAAAAAAGGGAACCTTGCGGTTCCCTTTTTCATAAGAGCGAAGCTCTCACTTATCCTAAGCTGCGCAGTCCAGTGTCGCAAGCGACACCTCCTCCGCATAGCGGGGATTAGTGACCTGCAGGAGCAGCAGCTTCTTCTTTTTTCTCAGCTTTTTTAGCGTGTTTTTTCTTAGCTGGAGCTTTTGTTTCTTCTTTTTTCATTTCAGCTGCAGGAGCAGCAGGAGCTGTAGTTGTTGCAGCAGCTGCAGGAGCAGTTTCGTTAGCTTGAGCAACTACACCAGCAAAAACAAGAGTCATCAAAACAGAAGCGATTTTCATAGTAACCTCCTAATGGTTATTGTTAGCTTCAATTGGAAACACTAGAAGATTAGCAAACAGTGTTAAAACCCCCATTAAAACCGAATTAAATGTTTTTAATTTCAAAGCTAAATCTTGCACCGTGTCCTGAGTGATTTTGCGCAGTTAGCTTTGCTTCGTGAAGAATGGCTATTTTTTGAGCAATCGCCAAACCTAGACCAAAGCCCTTAACTCGTGTCTCCATATTAGACCCGCGCGAAAAGCGTTCGAAAATGAACGGAAGAAGTTCTTCAGGAATGCCGGGACCGTTGTCATCAACGATAAGTTCCGTTACATCTTCTTTCCAAATCAAAGTGACAGTCACAACTTCACCGTTCGGAGAATACTTGATCGCGTTCTCAATCACATTCGTCACAAGATTCTGAAGAAGATCATTATCGCCACGGACCATTTTGCGATCTTCGGAGGTCTCGTTGTTGATGTTGAGTTTAATTTTGATATTTTTAGAACTCGCAAGCTTCTCACAACGAGGCAGCACTTCAAAGATCAGCTCATCCAAGGCAATCTCTTGCATGTTCAAAGCGCCAATGCCCGCATCTACGCGCGCCAAGAGCAACATCTCTTGCACAATGCTTGAAAGATTATCCACCTCTTGCAAGCCGCTCTTAATGAACTGTTCGATATCTTTTTTCTCAGTCTTTTGCAGAAGTTCCAATTCCCCACGCATGATCGTCAAAGGAGTCAGCAACTGATGAGACGCATCCGCTACGAAGCGTTCCTGACTTTGAAAGGCCTGCTGAATACGGTCGAGCATTTCATTCAAAGTTAAAGCGAGAGTTTTAATCTCGTCATTGGCATTGGGAATCGGAACCCGTTGAGACAGTTCGCTCGCTTTGATTTCTTTGGCGGTGTTAATCATGTTTTTCAACGGATTCAACGCCCGCGCAGAAAGGAAAAGACCGCCGAGAGTTGCAATCAAAAGCACAAAAGGAATACCGACTTGCAACAACGTCAAACGCTGCGAGATCTGTGTTTCCATCAATGTCATGGGAACCGCAATTTGCAAAAGAAGCTGCGGTTTTGCAGCGTTGTCTAAAGGAAACGAAATCAATCGGTAAGAATCCGCTTCGGCAGAAGGAATATTGCGAATGTGTTCGATGGTTCGATAAGTCGCTTCTTCACCAGCCCAAATGCGTTCGAAATCTTTTTTATAAGGCGGATTAAATTCCCCGAAGTTTCCGACACGAGCGAGAACAGCGCCGGAACTGTGGCGCACTTGAATCAAGGCTGTTCCTAAAGGAAACGGAAGAATTTTACCGTGATCTAAGCGCAGGGGAGGAAAGCTCAGATCACCCTTCACACCAATCTCAATCCCTTCCGAGACGTCAACAGAGTAGTTGAAAAGCGCATCGTCGAAATCCTGTTGAAGCGTATCGATCATCGCCTTGAACAAGAACATATTAAAGAAGATGGTCGTTGCTCCGAAAATCAGAACGAAGATCAAAGACAGGCGCAGACGGATGCTGAAGCTTGAAAAGAAATTATAAATTCTCTTTAAGAACATAACCCGTGCCTACCACTGTATGAATCAGTCGCTTTGAAAAAGGAGCATCAATTTTTTTACGCAATAAATTGATGTAGACATCGATGACGTTACTTTCAGAATCAAAGTGAATATCCCAGACGTGCTCGGCAATGGAAACACGACCCAAAGGTCTTTCCGGATTGCGCATGAAATACTCAAGCAGCGCAAACTCTTTTGTTGTTAAAGAAATCTCCTGGCCTGAGCGACGCGCTTTACGCTGAATTAGATCCAACTCAAGATCCGCATACTTTAAAGTGTTTGAAGCAACTCCGTTACCTGCTGGAGTTTTACGACGAAGCAAAGCACGCACACGAGCATGAAGCTCGTCAAAAGAGTAAGGCTTCGTCAAATAATCGTCAGCCCCAGCGTCAAGTCCGTGAACTTTATCTTTGGTTGTAGAAAGAGCTGTGACCATCAAGATCGGGCCATCATAACCATCGCGACGAATGTGGCGAGCCGTATCGATGCCACTTTGATCAGGCAACATCACATCCAAGATCACAAGGTCATAATCACCTTGAGCCATGTAAGATTCGGCCGCAGATCCGCATTCGGCGATATCCACTGCATAGCCGACTTCATTCAGACCTTTTTTTAGAAAGTTCGCCATTTTGGCTTGGTCTTCAACGACGAGAATTCGCATGCTGCATGCCTTTCTTATCTTGTTTCTCTTTCATGAAATAATAATCCAGGACGCCCATCAAGGATTTGTATTTCACAGACAAAGATTTTTTATGCTCCGTGTTTTCACCAGGGACCAAACGTTCATAAGAGCCTTGCCAATCCAAGGCGTGGTCATCAATCGCTTTGCCAGCCGCCAACACTCCGCCAGTGCGGTCGACAATCAGGTTGGAAGCGTTCACGGCAAAGTCATCACCTTTTGAAAACAGATCGCGTCCCAAGGAATTGTATTCCTGATTTGAAAGAGCCAGATTGTATAGCGTGGGAGCGATATCGACTTGCGAACCAAAAGTCTCTGGATCTAATTTTTTACGAATGGCTTCAGGCATGTAAATGTAAAACGGGACTGAGCCTTTTTGTAAAAGTTCTTGCTCGGTGAAGTTCACAATCCAAAACGTATGGTCACCAGTAACAGCGATAATGACTTTGTCTTTCAAAGGGGATTTTTTAATACGATCCAAAAACGCAGCGAGCTTGTCAGTAGAATAACGATAAGTCGCAAAACGCTGAGCCGCTAAAGCCTTATCGACAATCAGACGAGAAGCCAACTCGTCAGGTACTTTTAATTCTGGAGATTTATAACTTGCGGGAAGCTGATAAGGAGGATGATTGGTCGTCGTCATTGTGAGCAAGAATTGCGGTTCCTTTGCGTCACTCAAAGTTTTAAAGACATAATCAAAAACATCTTCATCATAGATGCCCCAATCATGTTTTTCTTTAAGTCCGCCAAGGCCCTCGGCGATCTCTGTTTCACCTTCAACCGTGTCAAAATCCTGCATCAAGGCAAACTTATTCACTTCGCGCCAGCCGGGATTTCCACCATACAAGAATCTTGCTTTGTAACCGGCACTTTTAAATACACGCGCAGGACTTGAGCGGAAAGGCACTTGCAAATAATCACTCTCTGTCAAAAACTCGCTGATCGGTCTTTGTGGGGAGCCAATCATCAAGCAGCTTAAACTTCCAATCGTGGCATTCGTGCTTGAAAGAAAATGCGTCAGATAAGTGTCTTCATGAAGATGCTTTTTAAAGTTCCCAACCAAATCAAAGCCTGGATCTTGGTATTTAAACCAATAAGCCCCCAAAGACTCCATCGTCAAAACCACGACATGAGGACGCGTTTTTTCAGCCCATGGATTTGGAGCGGTTTTGTGTTTCATTAATTCCAAGGGATCAGCAGGGACTTTCTCCAAAGGAATCTGATAAAAATCCGCAAAGGCTAAAGCAGGGTTGTCACCGTAACCATAATGACGAAGGTTGCTGTCCCATTTGGAAGTCTGTAAAGACTTAAGCTCAATCGCACGAGTGAAAGCGCGAGTGCCGTTAAAGCACAAGTGATTCACGAAAATACTTTTAGAAATCCCCGTGTCCATTTCGCTTAAAGGAAAAAGTGCTAAAGAACCGCGGGCTCCGACACCGTTAAGCAAGAACAAAGCAAAAAAGAACAACACGAAAATAGGATAAGAAACGGCGTGGGACTTTAGCGGAAGCCATTCACGACCTTCCGTGAAATTGATTTTTAAACCCTTCCATAGACAGTAAGTGAAAACGCCAAGCCCTAAGAAAATCCAAATGATCGGATAATTTCTCCACATGGTTTTGATTAAGGCCGTCGTGTCGTCGGTGAAAAAACCAAAGATCAAAACATTGATACGATCTTGATAGAAACTATAAAACCCAAAATCCACCGCAGAAATAAATGTTACGATCAAAAGCATGACGGTGTAGTAGGGGATTAAAAACTTCGTAAAGCGAGAAAAGACTTTTCCTAAAAATCCTTCAAAGCCTTTCCAGAAAGAGAAAAGACTTAACAAAAACAAAATCAAAAACGGAATGGCGTTGATATAAAATAAAACCGTGCTGTCAAAGCGCGCGCCTAAAACAAACGCGTGAAGAACGTCACCGTGCAGTTGCGAAAGCTCTTGAGAATTTCCGTAGTAGAGATAGAAAGCGACTCGCCACAAAAAGCCAATCACGATGAAGACCGCATTCACGATCAGAATGCGTTTTAAGTACAGCCAAGATTGGTTAAGCCACTGCGCCCGAGATGTTTTCATTGAAGGCTGAAAATCTCACTTCCCGAGCGCTTACGCAAGATGAATCAGAAGGGACTCAGTCTGGAATTTTTCCGAAATCCCAAGGTTTGTTCGGGTCTCCGGAACCTTCCGTGCTTTTGCTTTTTTCAACGGTCTTAATACGTTTTTCAGTCGTCGCGACAACTTTCACAGGTTTGCCTGTGGGTTTACGACTGTCTTCGAGATCTTTAAGCATCTTGGCATAGTGCTCCGTAGAGCGCAAAAGGCTGTAGGCTCCTTTGTTCTCTCCTTCAAAAAACACCTCAACACCATCGCTTTCTTCGCGCACCACTTTCACTTTGGCACTAAAGCTTTTGGTTTTTTCAGGTTCCGCTTCTTGTTCGTAAAGGTTTGTATTGATCTTCTTGGGCGGGGCCTGTTCTTGGGCCCGCGCATCACCCGCGAGGAATAAGACGACGATGAAACTCAGCATTGTTTCCCCCTTTCTCAATATAATGCACGGCCTTTTGTTGCCACGCAATAGGGCTTATAGTACTGTCCACGATTGTAACGAGGAGATCCTATGAATCTTGGTTGGACTGAAATCCTATTGATTGGCGGCATTGCTTTACTTCTTTTTGGCCCAAGCAAACTTCCCGGATTGGGACGTTCTATGGGGGAGGCGATCCGTGGTTTTAAAAAAGGCCTGAACGAGGACGCTTCTCAAGAACGTGAAGTTGGTAAACAAATTCCTCAAAATCAAGAACAGCCTCTGAATCAAACTCAAGAGGAAAAAGATTCTCACAAACAGTCATGAGCTCAGATAAAATTGCCCTGACTCAAACTGTGCAAAAAGGAGGATGTGCCGCAAAGGTGGCTGCCTCCGAACTTCGTAAAATTTTGCAACAGGTGAAGTTTCCGGTCCCACATCCCAATCTTCTGGTGGATGGCGGACTTTTTGATGATGCGGCAATTTACAAAGTGAACGACGAAATCGCGCTCGTTCAAACTCTCGATTTTTTTACTCCCATTGTTGATACTCCCAAACTTTTCGGTGCAATCGCTGCGGCCAATGCGCTGAGCGATGTCTATGCCATGGGCGGAAAACCAAAGACTGCGATGGGTATTTTGGCGTTTCCGATAGCGACAATGCCAGAGCACGTGATCGTCGATGTGATGCAAGGGGCAAGTGATAAAATCGCGGAAGCCGACGCCAATTTCGTCGGAGGTCACTCGATTGATGACGACACTTTGAAGTTCGGTCTTTCGGTCACAGGTTTTGTTCATCCTGATCATGTGTGGTCCAACGCCAAAGCGAAGCCGGGGGATCATTTGATTCTCACAAAAGCTTTGGGTACAGGCACCATGACGGCTTCTTTGAAACGTCAAGAATCTACGGAAGAAGACACCATGGAGGCTTTGCTCAGCATGGCCACCGTGAATAACGCCATTGATTTTATTCCTGCAAATATGGTGAACGAGATCCATGCGGCCACAGACATCACAGGGTTTGGGCTTTCAGGACACTCGATGCAACTTGCGAAAGCAAGCCAAGTGAGTTTACGAATTCACTCACAAAAACTTCCGCGTTTTGCGAAAACAATGCATTGCTTAGAAAAGGGTTTTCTGACGAAGGCTCATAGAAGCAATGCTCAATACACGGAAGACTCCATTGAGGTTTCTAAACTAGACGCTCTTCATAAGTTATTGATCCACGATCCGCAAACCAGCGGCGGCTTGCTCTTAAGCGTGTCTCCGGAAGTGAGTGGTTTGATGGTTCAGGCCTTGCGTGCGAAGTTTAAATCTGCTGAGATCATTGGAGAGGTTGTTGCTCGCCAAGATAAAGCAGTGATCTTCGACTAATGAAGAATATTAAACCGGAACATCTTAAAGATTTATTTGTTCATGATGTGCCACTGATGGATGTGCGCGCTCCGGTGGAATTTGTCCAAGGCAGCCTTCCCGGATCTGTGAACCTCCCCATTCTTAATGACATTGAACGCGCCCGTATTGGGACGACCTACAAAGAGCAGGGGCAAGAAGCCGCTGTGAAGCTTGGCTATGAATTGATCTCTGGCTTGGTCAAAGAAGAGCGCCTCGAAAAATGGAAAAGTTTTATCGCGCAGAATCCGAATGCAGTGATTTATTGTTTTCGCGGTGGAAAAAGGTCGCAGATCACTCAGCAATGGTTGAAGGATGCAGGCGTTGAACGTCCCTTGATTGTTGGCGGCTACAAAGCCAGTCGTCAGTTCTTGATGGATACAATCGAACGGTTTTCAAAAAACCAAGAACTGCTGGCTCTGTGCGGGCCGACGGGAAGTGGAAAGACGGAGTTTCTAACAAAGGCTGATGCTTTTTATCCTACGATAGATTTGGAATTCTTCGCGCAACACCGTGGTTCGGCTTTTGGGGCTTTGGATGGAGCGCAACCGACCCAGATTAATTTTGAAAATCTTTTGGCTGTGCGATTTCTTAAGCTTGAGGACAAGGGGCTTGGGAATTTAAGACCCATCGTCGAAGATGAAAGTCGTTTAATCGGAAAGGTTTATCAGCCTACAAGTTTCTTTGATCGTTTGCGAGCTTCACAAGTCATCTGGTTGGATGAGCCTTTTGAGACTCGGCTGGAGAATATTTATAAAGATTACGTCTTAAAGACCGCGATCGGCCAACACGTCGGACAAGCCCCGCGTTGCTTAGAAGAGCAGCAGATTCTGACGTCTCAAGCTCTCAAGGTTTTTGAAAAATACAAAATTTCTTTGCACGCTATTTCTAAGAAGCTCGGGGGATTGCGGACTCAAGAAGTCTTGGCGGATTTGGAAAATGCCGAGCAGGATTATTTGAATAAAAATGAAGTCGAGTCGAACAAGATCTGGATCGAGAAACTTCTAAAATATTACTATGACCCACTTTATCTTTCCTCCTTAGAGCGTCGGCAGGTAAGGCCGATCTTCAAAGGTTCCGCTGAAGAAGCTTTGCAGTTCCTTAAAAATCTGAAACCCTGATCATTATTTCTCTGCGCGTTATCTGTTTGAAACGGCGAGAAATCGTCGCAAGATATGGCGTTAGCAAATTAACAACCTTTAAGGGGAGACAACATGAATAAGTTAGTTCTTGGTGGTCTTGTTGTAGCTGCAATGGCTTTTACAACAGCTTGCCAAAAGAAAGTTAAGCTCGACACTGATATGAAAAAAGCGAGCTACGCTATCGG
>NZ_CAMLDV010000008.1 GCF_946478835.1 uncultured Bdellovibrio sp.
GCCAAAAGAAAGTTAAGCTCGACACTGATATGAAAAAAGCGAGCTACGCTATCGGCCAACAAATCGGTGGCAACTTGAAACAACAAAACATCGATTTCGATGCTGACGCTTTGGCGCAAGCTTTGAAAGATGCAGGCGCAGGTAAAAACGAAATGTCTAAAGAAGACATGCAAGCTGCGATGATGAAACTTCAAGAAATGGCGATGAAAAAACAACAAGAAGCCGCTGAAGGTAACGCGAAAGCTGGTAAAGAATTCTTGGAGAAAAATAAATCTGCTGCTGGAGTTAAAACAACAGCTTCTGGTCTTCAATACATCGTTGAAAAAGAAGGCACTGGCGCTTCTCCTAAAAAAGAAGACGTAGTAAAAGTTCACTACAAAGGAACTTTGACGAACGGTGAACAATTCGATTCTTCTTACGATCGTGGTCAACCAGCTGAATTCCCAGTTGGCGGCGTGATCCCAGGTTGGACAGAAGCTCTTCAATTGATGAAAGTGGGCGGCAAAGCTAAACTTTTCATCCCACCTGAGCTTGCTTACGGTCCTTCTGGTCGTCCAGGCATCCCACCAAATTCAGTTCTAGTTTTCGACGTTGAGTTGATCGACATCGTAAAACAAGACAAAAAAGCTGAAGCTAAAAAGAAATAATGATCGATTTTAGCAAAGACCCTTTTGAGCATTTCGATCGCCTTCTTAAAGAGGCGATCGCAAAGCAAGTCCCTGAAGCCAATGCGATGTCAGTGGCGACAGTGGATGAAGAGGGTGTGCCCTCCGTGCGAATCGTCTATCTAAAAGACGTTTCCAAGGGGGGCTTTGTTTTTTATGGCAACTACAAAAGTCATAAAGGCCAAGACATCGCTTTCAATGAAAATGTCTGTTTGAATTTCCACTGGCCCGTTTTGTGGCAACAAATCCGAATCACAGGAAAAGCCGAAAAGATTTCTTCTGAAGAAAGTGACGCGTACTTTGCAACTCGTGCACGCTTAAGTCAGATCGGAGCTTGGGCTTCTCATCAAAGTGAGATCATTCCCGATCGTGATTGGTTGGTTCGCCGTGTGGCTGAGTATGAAAAACAATTCGACGGACAAGTCGTTCCTCGCCCTCCGCACTGGGGCGGATGGAGAGTCATCCCAACAGAAATTGAATTCTGGTTCGGTCTTACTGGTCGCCTGCACGAACGTTACGTCTATCAAAAAGACGGTAAAGTGTGGAAGACGTTTATGAGAAGTCCCTAAATTATTTGTATTCGAAAGTGCAGGAAGCGGAGTTGTAGTCGCTGGATGTGCATTCGATTTTATTGAGTTGGGCCCACAAGAGTCTTGTTGTGTGGCTGTCGCCGTCCTTCAATAAATTTTCTTCGATCATTCTTTGGATGAGAGAGATCTGTCCGTAGTGGCAGTTTTCGTCGTTGATTTCTTTGCCGCTGCAAAGTTTTTCGTCGTCGTCGGGATATTCGTACATATCAACGTGTTGGCCGACGGAGTTGTCGGCAGAGACGTGGATCATTCTTCCGCCCGAGGGGCTGGCGTCGGCGTCGTAAGAGCAGTTTACGTTTGTCAGAATGTATTTGCAGGTTTCTTCTTCGCAGTCAGATACGGCTGTCAGTTCAATCAAGCCTTGCTGGATGTCGTAGCCTTTTTCGCCGTCGATGGTGCGAGTTTCAGCAGCGAATGAAGTTTGTGCTAAAAGGACAAGGGCAGTCGCGATGGCGAAGTTTTTCATTGTGGCTCCTTGGTTCACACCAGCTTTATGTTTTTATTTTAGGAAGTTTTCCGAAAAAGACAAAGGGGATTTGAATTTCAAAGCTTTTGCTTTTCGCAGTGGCTTAGAAATCTTCTTTAGTGGCAGCGTACAAGACTAAATCCACCCATTTTTTATGGACTAAAAGGCGTTTGCGGCTAAGACCTTCCTTGCGAAGGCCGATGGCTTTTGCTGTTTTAATGGATTTTTTGTTTGTCGGAGCAATCCCGGCTTCCACTCTGTGAAGTTTCAAATCTTTGAAAGCGATTTGCATCGCTGCTTTACAGGCCTCTTGCGCGTAACCGTTTCCCCAGTAGTTATTAAAAATCCGGTAGCCCAAGTAAGCATTTTGAAAAGGCCCGCGGGAAATATCCATGAGGTTTACTGTGCCCAATAAAATACCGTCATCTTTTCTGAAAATTCCAAATGAATAAAAGATGTCTTTCGTTCGTTGAAGTTTTTGAATTTTCAAAAGCTCTTTGAATTTTTTCTTTGTGAGTTCAGAGTCTTTCCAGTTGGTTTCATCCCACTCATTTTGTGGAGGACGAAGGCAGGAATGGGCCTGGGCCCAGTTTTCATAATCCGTTTCTTCTAAAGGACGAATAACAAGACGCTTGGTGTTTTTATAAAGAGGCACTTTGATAGACTTCATTACGGATCAGTCTAAGAGGAATTCGTTCTAGCTTGCAATGATAATAGGTCAATGTATGAGCGCTTTTAACGTAAGCGGTGTGATCTTTGTGACCGACAAGTTTCAAAGTGATTTTGGTCTCAGGTCCTTTGGGAATCGCCACGGCTTTCGGAGTTACGAAATTAGTTTTTCTATCGTTAAGCCAGATCTCTGCGCCTTCTTGCTCGGAAACAACCATGCACAAACACATCGTAGAGTTTTTTTGAAGTCCTAAAAGTTCGCGCAGATTTTTGAACCAAGCCATGAAAGCCCCCTTCCGATCGGGAACAGGGTTTAGCACAGCTTTCTTTGAGTGATCTAGAAATTTTCTTAAAAACTAGACCTTATGGATTAATGAAGAGCGTGAGGAGCTATTAGATAGAATTCAGGAACTTCGACGCTGAAGCTCTCTCCATTTTCTGCAACAAAATGGTAGCGACCCTGCATGCTGCCTGTGGAAGCGTGAAGAGGGCAGGCACTGTCATATTCAAACGTCTGACCCGGTTGGATTTTAGGCTGCATTCCAACAACACCCGGCCCGCGAACTTCTTCTTTGTGGCCGCGAGCATCTGTAATAACCCAATGGCGACTCATCAATTGAGCCGGAGCTTCGCCCACATTTTTGATTGAAATTTTGTAAGCAAAAAAGTGATAACCCTGCTCTGGACGCGACTCCGCAGGAACGTAGACGACCTTCGCAGTGATTTGAAAATTCGGGGTTGTTGTTTTTTGCATTGCCATAGTGTCATCTAGGATAATTTCGACGCATATAAACGTCAACGAGCTAAAAAGAGAATGACAGATAACAAATGAAACCAAAGATAATGCGGCGTGTGCTGTCGCTTATTTGAGTTTGAGGTTCTCAATTTCAAACACCAACGGATAATGATCCGAAGGGAGATTGAGTTTGGCATCCATATTTCTTGGGATGTCATGTTCCATCCCGAACTCATCCTTATAGCGATGCACGTACGAGCCACCGGGTTTCACCAACTGCTGCGTGTGTGGCGACAAAAACGCAAAATCAATTTGCCGTCCTTCCGCGCGGGACCCGTTTCGAACCTGGTAAAAAGTGGCGCGCGCTTCTTGCGGAAGACCGCTGACTTCCAGCACATCCTTTAAAGGAGTCGAAGAGTAAAGATCTTTAAACTCTTCATCCGTATTAATCATGCTGGCGTTGCCGTTAAAATCACCGGCCACAATCAATGGCAAATCAGGATGCACGATCTCAAGCTCATGATAGATCTCAAGCAAAGTGCGAAGCTCGGCCTGGCGTCTTTCAAAACCGTTCGGATCAATGCGCTCGGGATCCAAGCGAGATTTCAGATGGGCGAGTAAAACAATCAGGGAAGGTTTTTCTTTGTCGGTTTTAAAAAGTCTAAGTTCCGCCACGTCTCGCGAAAACTTGTGACTGCTTGTGACCTTGCCACCTTTCACCGGATAACCGTGCAAAAGACTTTCGCGCTCGTGCGGGTAGAGGTAATTGATCGGGCGATTCTTGTTGGATTGAAGATCAAAGTAGAACGGCAGATTTTTGCGGATCAAAAAACCGACGTCGATATTTCTTTCAGAGTTTCCCTCAATCAAACAAGGGGAATAGGCATCATCCATAAAGAGAAGGTTGAAGTTTTTTAAGGACTCAAAACCACCGACTTCGCAGAGCATAATAATATCCGCGTTGATCTCTTTGAGAGCTTTAGCGATGTCTTGAGTTTTCTTTAACGACTTATTCTCATAAATGGAAGAGGACAGACGTTGCCACTGAGCTTCCTTCAGATTCAAGACATCTTTTGTTGGTGTCCCGTCGAACATCAAAAAGAGATTCTCTGCATTGAGTAAGCAAAATTTTAAATTTGTGGTCTCTGTCCACGTCATATTATGATTTTACGGAATTTATCACCCGAATCACAAACTAAAAGTGAGGAATTACAGTGGCTAAAAAATCGACTCCGAAGAAAACCTCAACAAAGCTTCAATTTCATTCATGGATTGAGACTTTTGATTTTGGCAAAGAACTTAAAGTAAAGAATGAATTGACAGGCTTCGTCTATTTCTTGGGAGTGGATGATTCAAATAAATTCACGTCCTTAGTGGAACAACATGCGCTGGATTGGCAGTTCGACACTTTAAAGAAAAGCGATCGTGAATTTCTTTACTTTGTAGGCCAAAAAGGACCTGTTTGGATTTTGCGTTCCCGTTCCAAAAATTCAGTGGGCCACGACGGTTTGATTGATGAAGCAAGTTACACTTGGGCTCGCGATCAATTTGGTTCCTTAGTAAGTCACTTTAAAGCCCATCACCTAAAAGCCGTACAAATTGAGTTCCATGGAACAGAAGAAGTTCAAGACTTGGGAGCTTTGGTTGGTTTTGATGTGGCAGTATACAACTTCCGCCAATTTGTTGACGGAAAACAATTGTCCGAACTTCCTAAAGTTGCATTGAAAAAATCTTTAGGTGGTTTGGATAAAGATCTTATCAGAGAAGCCATGCTTCGTGCTCGCGCGGTGAATATTGCCCGCCATTTGGTGAACTTGCCACCGAATGATCTTAATCCAAGAACTTTTGCAGAATTTGCGACAACAAGACTTTCTTTCCCATCGACTTTAAAGGTGGCGGTGTGGGACACAAAAAAATTAATGCAAGAAAACATGGGTCTTCACGTGGCTGTTGGACAAGGCGCTGAAAACGGTCCTTGCATGGTTCACCTTAAATACCGTCCAACGAAAAAATCAAAACTGAAACCTGTCGCGTTTGTAGGTAAAGGTATCACGTTTGATACAGGGGGCTTGGACATCAAACCTTCTTCAGGAATGCGTTTGATGAAAAAAGACATGGGCGGAGCTGCCAGTGTGATGGCTCTTGCAACTTGGGTGGCAGACAGCAATTATCCGGGGCCTGTGGATTTCTATTTGGCCTTGGCTGAAAACGCTGTGGACGGAAAGTCTTTCCGTCCAAGTGACGTGGTTACCGCTCGTAATGGTTTGAAAGTGGAAATTGACAATACCGACGCCGAAGGTCGTTTGGTGTTGGCGGACGTCTTGGACGTTGCTTGCACACAAAAAGGTTCTGATGAACCTGAATACGTGATCGACGTCGCAACGTTGACGGGCGCTATTAAGGTCGGTCTTGGTGCAGAGATCGCAGGTCTTTTCTCGAATGATGACCAACTGGCTTCCGCTCTCACTCACGCTGGACAACGCGCAGGGGATTTAAACTGGCGCATGCCTTTGTTTGAAAAATACTGGGGAGAAATGTCTTCTCCATTTGCAGATTTCAAAAACTCTGGCGGCGGATTCGGTGGTGCGATCACAGCGGCCTTGTTCCTGCAAAAATTCGTGCGTGGAAAAAAATGGGCGCACTTAGACGTATACGCTTGGACTGACAAAGCACAGGGGGCTTTGCTCTCTAGCGGAGGCAGCGGTCAACCAGTGCAATGCTTGATCGAATTCCTTTCTGATCGCGCACTCAAATAGTTTTTAGTAAAAGGGCTCTCACCGTAGAGCCCTTTTGTTTTCTAGCACGAATGTTCTTTAAATTTTCCGCGCTGTAACTTCGTCTTTCCCTGGGTTCCTCTTAAGATTTTAAGAAAAGAGGAAACGTCATGGGTGTCTGTGAAACTTGTGGGAACCACTACAAAAATACTTTTAAAGTGATCTTGAAAAACATCAGTCATGAATTTGACTGTTTTGAATGCGCTATTCATCGCTTAGCACCCGTGTGTGCGAATTGCTCCTGTCGGATTATCGGGCAGGGGGTGGAAGAAGATAGCATCATCTATTGCGGAGAACACTGCCTAAGAACGGCGGGCCGCACTTTGCATATTGAGGATACCACCGGGCTCTAAAATTGGAGGCGATAAATGCCTAGAGAAAGACGCAATCTTTTGCTCTTTATGTTATTCACTTTTGTCGCTCTCTTCTGGCTGCAAAACCTGTGGATTCGCTCAGGCTTTGTCGAAAATATTCCCTACAGTGAATTTGAGTCTCTTGTGAAATCCAACAGCGTCGAAAACCTGGTGATCGGTGATAAAACCATTCGGGGCGAGTTCAAAGAACCACGAGGAAATAAAAAACTTTTCATCACAACCAGAGTTGAGCCGGAGCTTGCCAAAGACTTGCAGGGCTCAGGCATCACGTATACGCGTGCGGTAGAGAGTACATTTTTTCGAGATCTTCTTTCATGGACTCTTCCGGCAATTATTTTCGTGGCTCTTTGGGTTTACTTTAGTCGTCGCGTTTTTGAAAAAGGCGGCATGGGTGGCTTGATGTCCGTCGGAAAAAGCCGCGCTAAGCTTTACGTTGAAACTGACGTAAAAACCACTTTTGGAGATGTTGCGGGTGTTGATGAGGCGAAAGATGAACTGCGCGAAGTGGTGGAGTTTCTAAAAAATCCTATTGATTATGAACGGCTGGGTGCGCGGATGCCCAAGGGAATATTATTGATTGGTCCTCCCGGGACGGGAAAAACTTTGCTTGCTAAAGCCGTGGCCGGAGAGGCTCAAGTGCCTTTTTTTTCTATCAGTGGTTCTGAGTTTGTAGAAATGTTTGTGGGTGTAGGAGCCGCTCGGGTGCGTGATCTGTTCGAAACAGCTCGCAATAAAGCCCCGTGCATTATCTTTATCGATGAACTTGATGCTCTTGGAAAAGTTCGAGCACCGGGAATGCTTTCTGGTGGGCACGATGAAAAAGAACAAACACTGAATCAACTCTTAGCTGAGCTTGACGGTTTTGATACAAAGTCTGGTGTCGTTTTATTGGCGGCAACCAATCGTCCTGAAGTTTTAGATCCCGCTTTGCTGCGAGCGGGGCGCTTTGATCGTCAAGTTCTTGTCGACCGTCCTGATAAAATAGGCCGCGAAGCAATTTTAAAAGTTCACGTTAAAAAAATCCGCATCTCTGAAAATCTAAATTTAGAACATATCGCCAGTCTCACCTCTGGATTTACAGGAGCAGATCTTGCCAATCTTGTAAATGAAGCAGCGCTGGTCGCTACACGCAGAAAATCTTCCGTTGTCGAAGAAGAAGATTTTGTTATGGCCATGGAGCGAATCGTAGCGGGTTTAGAAAAACGCAACCGTCTTTTAAGTCCGAAAGAAAAACGGATCGTGGCTTTTCATGAAATGGGGCATGCGTTGATTGGATGCGCGCTGCCGGGGACAGACAGGGTGCAAAAGATCTCTATCATCCCTCACGGTATCGGTTCTTTGGGATACACCATCCAGCGTCCCTTAGAAGATCGTTATTTGATGACACGGGAAGAGTTGTTAAACAAGATGGCTGTTTTATTGGGAGGAAGAATTTCTGAAAGTTTGGTCTTTGGAGAAATTTCCACTGGAGCCGCTGATGATCTTGTGAAAGTCACCAATATCGCAGAGGCCCTGGTCACTCGTTACGGCATGAGTTCTTCTTTAGGTAACGTCGTTTTTGAACAGCAACCGCCCTCATTTTTAGAACGAACTTATCCGGGGATTGAGCACCGTGATCACAGTGAGGAAAGTGCGCAAAAAATTGATGCTGAAATTCGCCGAACCATTGACGAGGCGGCGAGCCTGGCTCGACGAATCCTAGAAGCCAATAGGGATATCTTAGACAAAGGGGCGAATCTTCTTTTAGAGAAAGAAACCTTGCAGGAGTCTGAAATTAAAATCTTGATGCAAGATCTTAAGCAGCCGCGTCCTGAAGAGCGGCCGTTGGATTTAGCGTGATTGTTTATTGATAGCCAAAAAGTTTTTTGGTCTTGATTAGATCGCGCACTTTTTCAGGCACAAGCTTTTCCCAAGCCGGATCGCCTTTTTCAATCATGCGCATGACATCAATGGAGTGCAAGTAATCTGCCGTTTCGTCACATCCTGAAATATCCACGATCTGCTTATTCTCTGTAAAGTAAGCATAGATATGACGGAGATGCGGAGCCGGGAAGAAACTCTTCGTTGTCAGACATAAAGTCGATGTTTTATGCGGGTAAATATAGAGCTTCGTCTTTTGCTCTAAAAGTTTCCCTAAACCCTCAAGAAGGCCACCTTCAAGATTTTTATAGTGTTCTTCTTTAAAGAGTTTTTCTAAATGGCTTGCGCCGACAACCAACGCCATAAAATGCGGATTATAGCGACGGATAAAACGTTTAAGTCCATAGAATAAGAAGAAATTGGAAATCAGAACGTGCATCCCAAGATTCGTCAAAGTTTCAACACGGGCTAAGAAGTCTTTCTCATTGATATGGCCATCGGTTTGCAAGTTGTGCATCGTGAGTTCCATAATCGGCAACACATCAAGATCTTTGCCTTCGCTTTTACGAACATCGTCTTTGATTTGTGCTAAACCTTTTTGCAAGACATCCAGGTGAGTGCTGGTCACGGGACGGAAAGTTCCACGTTGAATCAACAACGCCTTTCCGTAAATTGCATCAGAAACGTTGAGGATCTCATTGTTGGGTGAAAACAAGATGGCTTCAGCTAAACCTCTACGAACCAATTCTAAATTCATCAGGCGGCCATCGAAATGTTTTACCGCAGGGCCTTTAAATTTAATCACATCAATAACGATCTGACCTTCTTTAAGACCTTCCACAAGATGAGTAATAAAATCTTCAACTTTATCTAAGTGATAAAAGGCGCACGTCAGAAGGTTGACACCTAAAACGCCCAAAGCTTCTTGTTGTTGCAAACGGTGACGGTCCAGCATACGCACATGCAAGATAATGTCGTTGCAAGGGCTGTTGGGATCTGCTTGAAAACGCACACCCATCCAACCGTGAGATTGTTTTTGTGTTTGTTTGTTGCTGCTTGAGGAAGCCGTTGCCACCGTGTTTGCAAAAGAGAAGAACTTCGTGTGGGCACCGCGTGTCGCCGACAAACGATCCGTTAAAAGATCGTATTCGTGACCCAGCATTTTTTCCAAACGTGATTCACACACGTAACGACCATTGGGTTCACGACCGTAAATATCGTCACTGACGATCATATCGTAAGCGGAAATAGTTTTAGCAATTGTTTGCGAAGCTTTGCCCGCTTGGAAAAAGTGACGAGCCACTTCTTGACCAGCACCGATTTCTGCAAACACACCATAGCGAGTGGTGTCGATATTGATTCGCAGTGCTTTACCCGTGGTGTTTTCAGAAGAATACTCGGACATTATTTTTTCTCGCCTTCTTTTTCAGCTTTCACCCAGCCTGTGATCGCAAGACTCATGGCTTTTTCAATCGGCATATCTAACGGAGTGATACGAGAGCGTGGCACCATCAAAGTAAAACCACCCAAACCGTAACTCATCGGAATGTAAACGGCGATACGATCTCCCGCATTTTGTTCAATGGCAGGAACGTCCTTAAAACTTTCGCGTGTCACAAGACCCAACGCGCGAACTCCAGACTCGGACAAGTCCACAAGCACAACTTTTTGCAAACCACCCGGACCGCCCCCTTTTGAAAACAAATTCATGAGATCGCGCAGGGGACTGTAGATCGCTTTGATAAATGGAACTTGCGTCAGCTTTTGTTCCAGCTTTTGGAAGATACCGCCAGCCAGGATGTTGTTGAGAATCAAACCCAAAAGAAGAATCAAGACAATTGTAAGTAAGAAACCCAAACCCGGAATGTAGATGGGAAGAATTTGGCGGAGAGCATCTCCAAGAAAACTATCAACGATCGCGATACCTGCGTAGATGATATAAATCGTCAGCGCAATCGGTAGGAAAGTCACGAGACCTTGCAAGAAGATTTTCTGAAGTTGTTTCATAGCTGGATGTCCTGTTCGCTTTTTAACATATCGGTTGAAACTAAATATCAGCTTAGTCGAGGCTCTTCAAGCTCTTACGCCGTTCTCAAAACGAGACATTTTTTTCACTGATTTTTCACTCAACCCCCCCGGACTTCTGGCCGAAGAGAATAGGGTTGAGAAGGAGAACCGGTGAAACCGATTCTAAGAAGTCTTTTTATTTCATGCAGTACGTTGGTTGGTGGACTCGCGATGGCGCAAGTACAACCTAAAGTCGTTCCTGGCGAGTACCTGATTAAGTTTAAGGCTTCTTCGGGAGGCGCAGCGATTGCGCAACAAAAACTCTCTGGCAAAGCCTCTTTAAAAGCCTCCTTCCCTGGTATGGGAATCATGCAGGTTTCCATGAAATCCGCAGATGAAAAAGTCAACTTTGAGGCTCTTAAAAACGATCCCGACGTCGAATATATTGAACCAAACTTCGTTTTAGAAAAAAGTGAAGTAGAGCCCAATGGCCCTGTTGAGCGTCTGACATATGAGCAGGTGGTCAATGCGAATGCGGCTTCTACAAATGCTTCGGTTTATTCACAATCAAATGCAAATACCGGGGTGGCTTCAGCGTGGCCGATACTTTCTCCGTTAGCATCTTCGAGTGATAAAGTCGTTGTCGCGGTTGTTGATACCGGTCTTGATAGATATCACGATGTCTTTAAACCTGTTGCCAACGGCGGAACGGGAGCTCTTTGGATCAATCAGGCCGAAGCAAATGGCCTACCTGGAGTTGATGACGACCAAAACGGTTTTGTCGACGATATCAATGGTTGGAACTTCATCAATAACACAAATAATTTTTTTGACGATGACGATCACGGAACACACGTTTCGGGAATTATCGTCGGCACAGGTCAAAATATTTTCGCGCGTCCTTTGCAAGAATCAAAACTCTTGATCATGCCTTTGAAATTCTTAGGCGCGAGTGGTTCCGGTTCTACGTCGAATGCGATTCGCGCGATTTATTATGCCGTTAATAACGGCGCTCGCGTGATCAACAATTCTTGGGGTGGAGCGGGCTACAGTCGTTCTCTTCACGATGCGATTATTTACGCCTACGATCACCGCGTTCTTGTGGTTTCCGCAGCAGGTAACTATTCGAATAATAATGATGTGAATCCAATGTATCCATCGAACTACGATGTACCAAGCAACTTGGCGGTGGCTTCAACATCTCGCTATGATGATCTTTCAAGTTTTTCGAATTACGGTGCAAACACCGTTAATATTGGAAGCCCCGGTGAGTATATTGAAAGTACCGTTCCTGGTAACGCGACAATGTCGATGTCGGGAACAAGTATGGCGACTCCATTTGTGGCCGGTATGGCGGGGCTTGCATTCCGTGAAGCACCCTCTTTATCTGGCTATCAGATGAAGCAGCTTATTTTGCAAACAGCTCAGCAAAATGGTTACTTAAATGGCCTTGTTTCAACAAGCGCCCGCATTGATGCTCTTTATCTGATTCAATCAGCTAAGCAAATGGTGTCGACAGCTTCAGCGCAACCAAGTTACAAACCGTCTTACTTGGCGGACAGATCTCCAGCCAGTGATGCCGCTGGTGGAGGCGGTTGCGGTTTGGTGAAAGCGGTCACGAAAAACGGTCCGGGCTCAGGTGATGGTTCTGGTGGCTCACCGATTGGTATCGTTGTTGGACTTCTTTTAGTGCCACTCGCAGTATGGCAAGTGTTGCGCGTAAGAAGTGCGGCTTCAGCTGATCCAAAAGACAAACGTCGTTACGATCGCTTTAAAATGAGTTCCGAAATCCGCGTGAAAGTGGGAGACCGCGAACTCGTGGGTGCTATGAATACAATTTCCGAGGGCGGTCTTTCATTCAACACAGACCAAGCTTTGGAAAAAGGCGGTATCGTCACGATGAGAATCCAAAGCCCCGATGGCCATGAAATCATCGAGGTCACGGGACAAGTCGTCTGGTGCGAAAAGAACCAAGCTTACGGAGTCCAGTTTGCCAATGCCAAGCAGGGAACTCTTGCTATGATTCGCGATTGGACCGCAGGGCTCATCAAAACATAGTCTTTGCTAAATAAGTAAATTACGGAGAGGGCTTCGATCGACGGATTTGAAGCCCTTTTGCTTTGAGAGTGTCCATCGCTTCGAGCCGCACGCCGTCCGGGCTCAATCGTCGCCACTGCTTCGCATTGGTTCGCGCCATCGTGGCGCCGACGAAGGCGGCTCTACGGACGGACACTCTCAAAGCAAAAGCTCTTCAAATCTTTCGCTGAACTTCATCGCTATAACCTTTTTGCAATGAATGTGGATGGACCTTTGGTCTGGCGCACTTTTGCGTTTTTTCCAGACTTGGATTTGGTGCTTTGGGTTCCGAAGAGATTCTTATGAAGAGTAAGATTTTGATTCTTAAGATGATTTCGGTGGCTGGAGCTTTTCTAGTTGGGTTTTGGATTCCGCTTCGGTTGATTGGGTATATTTTGGATCCTTCTTTGGAGATTGTTTTTGATCTTTTGATTTCTGTGGTGGCGGGGATCAATGTTTATCTTTATTTTCAGAGGCCTGAAAAAAATGTTTCTGATTTTCGTTCTTGGTTCAACTTAGGGCTTTGTTTTGATCTTGTTTGTTTGCTTCCGCTTTCTTTGATGGCTTTTGTTTTTTTTAAGACCACTGTGAGTGGGCTTTTGATTTTTAATTTGTTGGCGGCTCGGCATGTTCGTCATGTGAAGGGGATTTTGGATAGCTTTGGGCATCTTCAGCCTATCACTTATCGACTTGTGCCTATTTTTGTGATGATGCCTCTTTTGTTGCATTTGATTGCTTGTGCTTGGATCTCTTTGGGGAGTGGGACTGCGGGGCCTGATACGGATCAAGTATATGAGTATGTGAAAGCGATTTATTGGTCGTTTACTACTCTCACTACTGTTGGTTACGGAGATATCTCTGCTAAGACTATTCCGCAGATGTTATTTACCTGTTTAGTGCAGGTGACAGGTGTTGGAGTCTTTGGGTTTATCTTGAGTAACGTGGCAAGTCTTCTGGCTCGTAAAGATGCGGCTCGTGAACATCATATGGATAACTTGGATAAAGTTGAAAACTTCATGCGTTCACATCGCATTCCGAGTGATACGAGAACACGTGTTCGTTCTTATTATCACTACATGTGGCAACATAAAAAAGGTTATCGCGATCATTCAGCTTTGGAAGATCTTCCTAAGAAAATTCAGTCGGAATTATTTTTCCACATCAATCGTCCGGTGCTAGAGCAAGTTCCTTTTCTGAAAGGAGCCTCACACGAACTCGTTGAAGACTTAATGCACGAACTGGAATCCCGCGTTTGTATTCCGGGAGAAAAAATCTTTAAAACCGGAGATTCCGGCGACGCCATGTATTTCATTTACAAAGGCGGAGTGGAAATCATCTCGGATCAAGATGCAGTGATCGCAAAATTAGTCGAAGGAAGTTTCTTCGGAGAAATGGCTCTGCTCTTTGACGGCAAAAGAAACGCCACAGCCAGTGCCACTCAATTCTGCGATTTGTACGTTCTAAAAAAAGATTCTTTCGAACACGTTTGTGCGAAGTACCCAGAATTCCTGGAACACATCCACAACGTCATTCAAACAAGGGCTTCTTAAAGAAGCTGACAACTGCCTGAAAGCTCCTTCATCACCGGAGGAGCCGCAGGATTGATGAGCTTACTTTTATAAGTATTCCCCTGAGGCGGATAAACCATCATGTGAATCTCGTTATTGGGATCATCTTTTGAAAGAATCAAACGAAGCATCTCACCACTCTGCGGATTCTCATTCGAAACAGGCATTTCACGTGCCGGAGTATAAAACATAGCAACAGTAGCTGTCTCAGCAGGAACACCCTTATCATCAACAGCCAATGTCACAGTCCCAAGCGGACTCCCAGAAAATCCATACTCACACTTAAGCTGCCCCGCAAACACAAAAAGGGGAGAACAAACCAAAGCAAAAGAAAAAATAAATGCTTTCATAAAACGTCCATTCCGCAAAGTTTGAAAAGATAAAGCCCTATACAAAAAGCATAGAACCAACCCTCAAACCAACGCAAATTAAAAAAAGGCGCAAGCCCACTGCGTTCACCAACAGAACAAACAAAATTCAACAAGGACAACGAAAAAACAAAAAGGTCAAAAAGAGAACTGTCCTGAAGTTCGCCCCAAAAGAACTCACGGTAAAATCATCGATTCAAACTGCGCAATAGCAGTACGCAGTTATTCATTAGGAAGTTCAGCAAATTTGAAGTGGCTACCTCTAAGCTGTGGTAGTCCGAAGAGAGGCCTTCGTCGGCGCCACGACGGCGCGAACCACTGCGCAGCAGTGGCGACGACCGAGCCCGGATGGCGTGCCGACCGAAGCGACAGCCATTCCTAAACTCTATCCCACTTCAAACCCCGCTCGAAGCCCCTAAAGAAGAACCCCGTGCAAAATCATACTAGCAACAGTGAAGTAAATAACCAGCCCCGTGACGTCAACAAGAGTAGCAACAGCAGGAGCAGAAGCAGAAGCGGGGTCGAAGCCTATTTTTTTCAGGACAAACGGCAACATTGACCCAGAAATAGTTCCCCAAAGAACAACCCCAATAACACTCACGCACACAGTAGCCGCAACAAGCATATAGTGACTTGTGTAAAGCGCTTCACGATTTGGCCAAAGCATAATACGAGTAAAACCAATCGCACCAAGCAAAGCTCCTAAGCAAAGTCCCGTCACAAGTTCGCGTCCTAAAACACGCCACCAGTCACGCAAACGCACTTCGCGCAAAGCAATCGCACGAATAATCAAAGTCGAAGCCTGTGAACCCGAATTACCACCGGAACTAATAATCAACGGAATGAACATCGAAAGAACAACGGCTTTAGACAATTCATCTTCAAAAAACGCCATCGCTGTGGCCGTGAACATTTCCCCCAGGAAAAGGATCATCAGCCAGCCGCCGCGTTTTTTTAACATCTCAAACATCGAGATCTTCAAATACGGAGCATCCAAAGTTTCAACGGCACCGATCTTATGGATATCTTCTGTCGCTTCTTCTTGGATTGCTGTCGCCACGTCATCGAACGTCACGATACCTTTCATCACACCATGTTCATCGACAACGGGAACCGCCATCAAATCTTGTTGTGAGAAGATACGACCGATTTGTTCCTGGTCCATTTCTGGTGGAACTTTCAGAATATCCGTGTGCATAATTTCGGAAATCTTTTTTCCGGGAGCTGCAGAGAATAATTCGCGAAAAGAAACCACGCCCAAAAGTTTTTGATCAGAATCCAAAACGTAAGCGTAGTAAATCGTTTCAACGTGAGTTTTTGCTTGAATACGGATGTAGCTGATCGCTTCATCCACGGTCATGTCAGGACGCAAACGTACGAAGCGGGAGCTCATCAAACCCCCGGCGGCATCTTCGGCATAAGCTAAGAGCGCTATGACTTCACGTTTTGTTTGTGGATCAAGAAGAGACAACAGGTCTTCTTTTTGGTCCAGTCCCATTTCTTGAATCAAATCGGCCACGTCATCGGGAGCGAGCAGGCGGATCCACGAGCGCTTTTCCAAATGCGAAGCTTCGGCGATGAGTTCGGCCTGGTCATGAGTCTTGAGGCTTAAAAAGAGTTCTTCGGCCTCGGTGCGGGGCAATTCTTTGAATTTCTCACGACGTTCATCGGGAGTCAGCGCGGACCAAGTGTCCGAAAGATTCATGACGGAGTCTTGGTCTTGTGTTTCTTCAAGGGTTTGGTTGTTGTTTTCCATCACCGCTCCGCTCTAGCTGAAAATAAATAATGCTCCGATGAAATACTCCTTTTCATCGGCAGCCGCAAACTTATTTTTTAGACCAGTTCTGTATTTTTAAAGCGGGGAAGGACCTCATGGGTCGGTCCCAAGGCGACAATCTCTCCGTTTTGCAACCACAAGATGCGATCGCACTTCGCTAGAGTAGAAAGTCGATGAGCAATAATGATCTGCGTTCGATCGGAAAAGAACTCCTCGGTCGCTTTAACCATGATTTCTTCAGATAGAGGGTCCACGGAACTTGTGGCTTCATCCATGATCACAATCGGAGCTTCCTGCAAAAGGCAACGGGCCATGCACAGAAGCTGTCTTTCACCCAAAGACAAGTTCTTGCCGCGCTCTTCGATTTTCATCAAAAGTCCGCCCGGTTGAGCTAAGACCCAAGAACGAAGACCCACTTGGTCCAAGACCTCCAAAAGGCGTTCGTCGGGAAGATTGTCTTTGATGTCCAAGTTAAAACGCAAAGTTCCCTGGAACAGGATCGGTTCCTGCGCAATAAAGGCCATGGATTGGCGATATAAATTCAGATCCACACCTTGGGCCGCTTCGGAAAGTTTCGGAGCGTGAGTGTTGATAGAAATGTTTCCTTTATCAATCGGGTACAAATAAAACAAAGCCTGAATAAGACTCGATTTTCCCGAACCTGTTCGGCCCACAATTCCTAAGCGTTCTCCGGCCTTGACCTCGAAATTAACACCTTTAAGAACCCAAGGAAGGTCTTCGCGGTAACGAAACCAAACATCATTCACTTGCACCGAGGCACTGCGATCTTCCGTGAGGCGGCGATGAAGCAGATACTTTTCCACGGAGTCAGAGTAAACCGGATGTCCCGTTGCAAACTGAGCGTAAGAAGGCAAATGGCTGCCTTTTTCAATATCCATACGCATGTATTGGTCTAAACGCTCAACCCCAATCATCGCCTCTTCAAATTGCGTGAGCCACTCAAAGAACATCTGCACTGTGTTTCCTGAAAGCGCGATAAAACTAAATGCCACGCCGACAGAGCCTACGGTTGCCCAGCCTTTTTCCACCATAAAGTAGGCGGAAACACCGGTGATAAGTAACAACAACGCCGTTAAGCTGTTCATCTGAAAAGAAAAACTAATCAGACTTTTTGTGGTGTTCATTTTTTGAGTTAGAAAATAACGATCCAGTCTTTCAAAACGCTCACCAAAAGATTTTTGACGGCGGAAGGAGCGAATCGTGCTTGCGCCTTGAGTTGTTTCTGCAAAATGCGCAATGCTTGGCGAGCGGCTCGCTGAAAGTTCACGTCGGGAGGTGCGCAGTTTTTCCTGGTTGAGTTTATAAATCAAGAAGTTCATAAGCGCGATGAACACAACGAATATCAGATAAATCGGATTCGCCACTGAAATCAAAATCACCATCATCACAAGTTCAAAGATGATCGTGATGAATTCGGCTAAAGGCCCACCAAAAAGACGGAAGATGTTTCCGTAGTCACTTGAAAAACGTGTGATGATTCTTCCCGCCGGAGTGTTGTCAAAAAAACTCATCGGCACACGGGAGGTACGCAACGTCACTTCATCATAGACCGTAGAAATAGCCCGGGCCGACAAACGCGAAAAGTTCGTACGGAAGGTCACCGTGAGAATGAACCCACCGAAAGCCATACTTCCTAACAGAGTAATAATTCCTTTTTGGCTAAGACCAGAAAGTGGAGTGGATTTTCCAACGAGTTCATCAACCCAATAACCAATCACATTGGCATTGGCTAAAAGCAGACCGCGTCCCACGATTCCTAAAACCAGAAAGAAAATAATTCTTCCCGCAAAAGGTTTGTAAGCAAGGGCCAAAGTTTCAAAGATGGTTTTGCTATAGCCACCTTCTTTACGGATTTCTCCGTCAGAAAGATATTTAGGTTTTACGACGGGCTTCGCCATTTGTTTTTTAGACATGAGAAGCCTCCTGTTTTTTCTCGGCAGCTTCTTTAGCCACACTTGTCGTGTACTCGCGGAACTTTTGATTGCGGCCCAAAAGTTCTTCGAAGGTCCCTTGGTCTAAAATCTTTCCGTCTTCCATAAAAAGAATACGGTCGACGCGATGAAGGGCGCTAAGACGGTGAGTGACCAAAATTCTGGTGCGCTCACTCCAAGCTCCCAGCAATAGCTGTTCAAAAAGTTTGTGTTCGGTATCGACGTCAACAGCACTTAAGCAATCATCCAAGAGCATGATCGGCGCCTGATGGAAATGCACCCGCGCTAAACCGACACGCTGACGTTGTCCTCCAGAAAGATTCACGCCACGTTCACCGATCTCAGTGCTCAAACCTTTTTCAACACGCTCCGTAGTTAAATCAAATTGCGCGAGCCTTAATGATTCTTCCACCATCGGATCACGTTCTGGCTCAATATCATAAATGAAGGCCACGTTTTCACGCAGACTTGCGCTCATGATAAAACCCTCTTGAGGAACGTAAGCAAACTGCCCACGCACTTCATCCAAAGGGACTTCTAACGCATTTTTATTTCCTAAATGATATGAATCAAAGCGGGCCCCGGTCTCACGCAAAAGTGAAAGAAGCAGCATGGATTTTCCAGCACCGACTTCACCCACTACGGCAACAAATTCGCCATGGGCAATGTTGAAATTAAGATTGTTCAAAATGTGTCTTTGGCCGATCACAAGATTTAAACCATGCACTTGCAGGGCATACTTTTGATCGCGCACTTGCTCTTTTGTGATGCGTTCAGGGCTGTCTGCTGTTTGATTGTTCTTCGTACTAAAGAAATCTTCCAAACGCTTTAACGACGTCCAGGAATCAAACGCAAAAGTGAAAAACCAAGGCATCTGTCTAAACGGACGAGTCAAAAATACACCGACAATCCATAGAAGCGCCAAAAGTTCGCCGCTGGTGAGTTGATGTTTCGAGTGCAGAACCAAAGTTCCCAAAGCAATCACATTCAAAATAAAAGTAATAGAAGAAGAAACGGCATTCATAATTTGGCCGTTTGTCACCATCGTGATGCGGTTTTGCGTCTCGACGATACGTTTGGCAAAAATATTTTTTTCGAAATGACGAGTCCATCCCAAAATACGGATGGTGCGGATGTTTTGCACCCATTCGTTCACAAGACCAATACGCTCAGCCGCCAATTGCTTAAAAAGAAAAAAGAACTTCGATTGGCGAAAGGCCATGAACGAATTAAAAAGCGTGATAACAAACATCAAGATCAGCGTCGGCCATAGAGGAATATCAAACAAAACGGAAATCGCAAAAGGGGCTAACAACAGTGGAAAAAGAGTCGAGCATCCCGCGGGCAGGGTTTGATCCAAAAACACCGTCGCACCTTGCACGTCTGTTGCGTAAAGAGAAACAATTTCTCCCACAGGTTTGCCACTCATGGTATCGACACGCAGATGCAAAGTTTTTTCGTACAGTCTTTGTGCAAAAACTTTTTGCATGTAAAGCGATTCACGCACGCTCAAGTAATTTGTCAGCTGTGAAAAGGCTTGCGCCAAAAGCACGCATAAAAAGGCACCAATGATGTACGTCAACGGATTGTCGAAACGAATCAGATGCAAAGTTCCTTGAACACCTGTCAGTTGATCAATGAATTCTTTTTGAAAAAAGGGACCCAAGAGACCTAAAAGAGCCGCCATTAAAGACGATAGCAGAACGAACACGCGGGCGTGAAAACGAGTGAAAACAACTTCTGAGAATAGCGACTTCATGATGCATCGTTCCTAAACCAGCCCGTGATACTTAAGCGTGGTTGAAAGCTCTTCTCGACTTGATGAGGGAAGAGGTCGCTGCGAAACAAAACAAAAGTGCCAAGCTGAGGCTCAATCTGAGTGATCAGAGTGTCTTCGTGATCAGGCTGATAAAGACTTAATTCGCCACCATGTCCCTTTTGCCAGCTTTCATTGAGGTAAAGGATGAAAGTAATCTTTCGAGCTCCGGAACCTCGATGATTATCAATATGCTTATCATAACCTGCCCCCGGTGGGTATAGGGCAAAGTGTGTTTCAAATCTTTTAAGTCCTAAGTAAAAAGAGTGATTGAGATGTTCTAAGAGAGTTTGCAGATGTGAGAGAAAGTTCTGCTGCAGAGGTGAGGCGGTATTTTCGTCGATCCACAAAGTGAAGTCGCCGCGAATTTCTGAATGTGTTGTTTTTGTGGCTCCGCGTCCGATCGAGGCTTTGTTAAATTCCCCTTGGTCGTGAAGCCTTTGACACTCTTGGGCGAGCTTCCTGCAGAACTCTCGTGGAAAGAGTTGCGTTGAGCTCGACCAGTTTTTAGTGGCCAGCTCATCGAACATTCTTTCGAGCTCTATGAGATTGATTTGATTCTGTTCCAAAGTGTTGCCATTCTATGGGACGAGAGGGATTGATGGCAAAAAGTTCTTTGAATCGCCGTGAGTTTTTAAAGATTTCAGCATTGGGTACGTCGGCTATGGCGCTTAGCAGTTGCACAAGCCTCGACCGTTTCTTTATGGGCGACTCCCGAAACCTCAAAAATGAAGTCGTCATCCTCGGCGGGGGAGCCGCAGGTCTAGCCGCTGCCTTTGAACTTAAAAAACGCAAAATTCCTTTCCGCATATTTGAGGCGTCCTCGCGAGTCGGCGGCCGTGTGCAATCCGTCACGGTCTTTCCTGAAGGAGGACCCGTCGCGGAACTGGGCGCCGAGTTTTTTGAAACCTCACACTCCCAAGTTTTTCTTTTAGCACAAGAACTAAATTTACCCGTGCGCGAACTCAAAACGCCCACGGATCTTGAAGCGCATCTTTTTTCTTTCGAGGGAAAAACCTATCGCGTGAAAGACGTCGTTCCACGCTTAAAGACACTGCAAAACGTCTATCGCCGTATTCGCAGTGATTTGTTCCGCGATCAAGATGTCATTCTTAGCTACAAAAACGCTTTGCAGTTTGAGCGCTCTGTTTATTACGACACGTTATCTTTAAAAGATCTTTTGGATTCATGGAAAAGCGAAGTGGATCCTTTAGTCTTGCAAATCATCGAAACTCAAGCGGTGAGCCGTTTCGGAGTGGATGCCAAAGACCAATCGGCATTGCATTTCCTTTCAACCATTGATGCAGAAGGAAGCTCTCTTCTTTCGGGGCGCTCAACATATCGCTTGGAAGGCGGTCTTTCAGAACTCACACAAACTTTGGCAGCTCGTGTGGCCGGAGTGATTCCCGATCAGATCTTGCGCTTGAATTTCCCGTTGGTGGAAATCGAAGAAAATGGTGGTGTCTTTGAACTGACCTTCGCAGGACCGAATGGCAAAGAAAAGTTCAACACCCGCAACGTGATTTGCACGTTGCCATTCTCAAAATTGCGAGAGGTCAAAGGCTTAAGTGAATTGAAATTTTCGTCACTCAAACAAGAAGCCATTCGCACCCAAGCTTACGCTACTCACAGCAAAGGTGTGATGAGCTTCGCGACACCATTCTGGCGCACTCGTCGCGGTTCGACGGTGGCCAATCTTGGAAACTTCACCGGAGATTTTGTCTCTCAAAAAATTTGGGATTCAGGACGAGCTCAAAACGGAGCTCAAGGTCTTTTAACTTTTCAAAGAGGCGGCTCTTCAGGTGCAAAGGCGGGGGCGGCAGCTCCCGAAGAAGCGTTGAAAGACTTAGAACTTTTCTATAACGATGTTCCTTCGCTGGAGGGCGACTCTTCACAAGCGGTGAATTGGCTTCAAAGAAAATGGGCTTTAGGTTCTATGGCTGTGTTCAAACCAGGTCAGTACATGCGCTACAAAGGCGCTGCCGCAGAAGCAGAGTACGAAGGTCGATTTGTTTTTGCCGGGGAGCACACAAGTTTAAGATTTGCGGGAACTTTGCAGGGAGCTTTGGAGAGCGGCATAAAGGCCGCCTCCGAAATCGTGATCTAAATTACTTTACAAGATTAACTTGCAACGTCGCTGTTTCGCCTTGAGCAGAAACAAAACCATCAACATCAGTTTTGTTGATCGCATTGATCAAAGAACTCATGTGATTGTTTGTAAGGCTCATACCTTGAGGCACGCTGCCATCCGCATTCACCCAGCTATAATTCGGCTGCGGAGACACCACAAAAACGATGATGTTGTAAGAAGGACGGAAACCTTCTTTTTCAACTTGCACCGAAGGCAATGTCATTGCGTCGTCAGAAATATAAACCGTGCGTGACTCTTTTACTTGAGAAATAGAAATTTGCGAAGAGTCTGTTGAAATGAACGGACGAGAACCCACAGCATAAAGAACTGTCAGGTACTGACCGCGCATATTGCCCAGGCGATTCACTTGCAAAGAAGGAATCGTTTCAAAGCGAGCTGCTTCTGCATTTCTTTGAGAAACGGAACCACTCATAAGACCTAAACCAATGATCAATGTGAGTGCGTTAATGATGATGAGTTTTAGAGATCTCATTTTTACTTCGCTCCTGTTTTTGCGTAATCCAAGTACATCACTAAGTGACCGTTTGGATCCATCGCGACGCGATTGATATCAAGTTTAATTCCTAAAATCTCAGGAGGCAGAGGCAGACTTCCAGGAATAACCTCGTCTGATTTCGCCCATCCCGCGCTCTTCTTGCGCAACTCATCTTTCACACCTTCGCGGACTTTACCTTTGAAAAAGGAGCCGGCAAAAGAGATGTACTTGTCATCCAAATACATGCTGTCTGTGTCGATAGAGACCAGCGCAAGCTGCATGCCGCTCTTATCGCTCAATTGGCGAAGTTTTGCAATAATATCGAAGTCGACCACGATGACGTCTTTCAAGAACATGGAACCGGGTCTGTTTTCGACGGATACGCGCATTTTAACGAAGGTTTCCGTAGGTTTTAAAACAGCACCCGCTGGAGTTTTTACATAGTCAATGAGCGGTGGTGCTTTCAGTTTCAAAACGGAACCGTCGGATTGCTTGATTTGCTCGAAATTCCTGCGTTCATAGCTGAGCTGCAAGATACGATTGATCAACGCACGATCCAAACTCAAACCGATGTCGAAGTTCTCCTGGGGAACAAGTCCCATAGTCACGGGACCGCGAGATCCATGGGACTTCACAGGATTGCTTTGGCCGTTCACAGGATCTTCAACGTAAGCTGTCAGCGCGATATTCAAAGACTTCTTCAAATTGATGTTTTGAAGCTTAAGACCCCATTTAAAATCAGGGCGTCTGTCGTTTTCTTCTTTACCCGGAGGAGTCATGTCTTGAACTTGCTCTAAAGAACCGCCCAAAAATTCTTTGGCTTTTTCATTGAGCATTTGTGGCAATTGTTTGCGAGCAAACTCGCCTAAATTTTTGCGAATCTGTTCTAAAATCACAGGCGCTTGAGCATTGAAAAGCTTATCGACCTCTTTGTTATTCAAGTAGAATTTTTTGCCGTTAATTTCTACGGCAAATGTCGGAACGATGAGTTTTCCGTACTTAAGTGACATCGAAACTTGATCAAGATTGTTGTCAATCTCAAGAGCTTCAAAATCAAGACCGCCGTAAGCGTTCATACGGATATAAAATGGCAAACGAAGTTTCAACGGAGTTCTTTGGTCTCCCGCTGCAAGTGTGACATTTTCAAAACCGGCTTTTCCTAAGAATTCATTATTCAAATCCCACGCAACAACAGAGCTTGTTGAAACCGTGAGTTGTTTCACTTCAAGTTCGATAGCCAAGACCGCGCCATCCACTTTTCCAAGAGCGCGCATTAAATTTTCATCTGTCACCAAACCAAAACGGGAAAACTGCGCCACGTATCCAGATTCACCGATCTCAATCGTCGGGCGGTGATTGTTCATTGAGAAGCCGACCAACCATTGAGTCAGCAAGTCGCGAACTTGTTTGTACATTTTAACGGCTTCAGGATTGGAATTGATAAAGTCATCAGGATTGATGTCTTTTTCAAATGTGTATTTCATCGCAGGGAAATAACCCTCATCCAGCTTCACTCCCAAGTTTCCAAGGATGTCGCTCAGACGGGTATCAAAGTATTTCATCCCGCGAGACGTGACCTGAACTTGAACCGCATTACCTAATAAATGCTTGTTCGCGATCTGCGGGTTGCTGTCAGAAGCAGCTTGCGCCGTCAATCCTTGCAGGGACAGTAACAGGGGCATCAACAATTTAGATGTGTGAAACCGACGTACCATTGAATGAACCTCATCTTTTTGGGGGCTATTGTCCGCTCGGGATCGTTGCAAGCAGGATTCCAAAAATATAAGGCCTTATGACGATTGTAGTGCAGCTCAGGGATTTGACGACTGTCTAAGATTGAGACAGGGGCCCAAAAGGGCGGTTTGTGGGGAGGTGGGCTTATGTTTTGGGAGTGAGTTTTTAACAGCTGCTTGTTGTAGCGCGAAGTCTGACCATCCGTGAGTGGCCTTCCTGACGAGCATCGTGCTCGTCAGGAGATACAAATGGGGAGGATTTTTTCGTTGGAAGAAAAGAGACAAAGAAAGAAAACAAAACGAAAAACAACTCTCCTCTTTTACCTTCCTTTCCCACTCAGGAAGAACGCAAAACAGCCTCTGCTGTATCCACCACCGCATCGGTTCTTCACTGTGTCATGCTTTTTCAAAGGTCTATCCACCAACAAGTTTCATTACGTTTGTCTTATTTTGCCCCGTGGGCTCAGAGCAAGTTTTCAAATTTACTTTGAGGCCTTAGGCGAACATTTCCCGTTATGCAAAATGAATTATCGGAGTAACGACAAGACAAAAAATAATAAAAAACAAAATCAAAAAAACATTTGACGAGTTTTCTGGAGGTCTAAAACGCGTTCAGTTAAACGAACTCAATAACAGATTTTATTTTTTCATAATAGATTCCGATCGCCTTCTATAGGAGCGATAAATTCCATCTGCGAATGAATTAAAAGTACCACTCTGGCATATAAAATTACGTTCAAAAAAACCATGCTATAAGTTTCCTATGAATTTTATGGAGGAATTTATGCAAGTATTGAAGAGACTTTCTAATCAAGAACTTGAAACAAATCTAAAAGATCTTATCCAAAAAGAGCGTAAGCTTCTTCATGTAATTCTTGAGCATATTAAAGAAATTGATTCGAGAAGGCTGTATTTGGAAAGAGCTTATTCCTCATTGTATGAATATTTGATCAAAGAATTTGGTTACTCTGGATCAGCCGCCATGAGAAGAATTGCAAGACTTTTAAAGGAAGTTCCTGCTATGGCTCAAAAGATTCAAGAAGGTTCTTTGAACCTTTCTCAAATCGGTGAACTTTCCCGTTCCATTAAAGAAAAAGAGAAAACGACCGGCCAAAAGGTATCATCATTTCAAAAGCGTGAACTTGTCGCAAAGATTGAAAATAAAACGACACCGGACACTCAAAAAGAATTAGCTTTAGCTTTGGATTTACCAGTTAAAGAATTTGAAAAACAGAAAATGCATCAGGATGAGTCCTTAAGATTGGAAATCACTTTAAGCAAAGAACAATATCAAAAGCTTCTTCAGTGCAAAGACTTGGCGGCGCATTTGTTGGAACAAAACCATAAGGATTCCTCTTGGGCTTCTTTATTCGAGTTGCTGGCGGATCAATATTTGCAAAAGACTTTCAGAAAAAGCCACACAGAGAATTCAAAAGTAGAAACATCGAAAGAAGATACGGCAACGGACGTAAACTCACACGACAATGCAGCTCAGACCAATTCTGCAACGCTTAGCAGAACCGATGCGGTGGTGAATGATTGGAATAAAACGTTAACTCCGAAAACCCGTAAGCTTATTCTTAAGCGTGATACCTGCTGTCAGTATCGCGATCCTCAAACTGGAAAGATTTGTCGAAGCACTTATGGCCTGCAGATCGATCATAAAACTTCGCGTTGGATTGGTGGCAGTCATGAAGCTCGAAATTTGCAAGTTCTTTGCGGAAAGCACAATAGATACAAATATTCCAAAGAAGCGGGATTAGTAATCAGTGTGCGAAATCTTCGTCGTTAACAAGGAACCAGGACTTTCCGTTGTCTTCGGATTTTAAAAGGGCAGAGTTCAACATCGGTGAAGTATTGATCATCTCTTCTGTTGGCGTCTTGAAGAAATAAGGCGCGTACGGTCTCATCTGCGCGTATTCCAAATACAGATTGTCTTTTCTATCGATGGTCATCACTTGGTAATAATGTGTGTATTCTGGAGCATTCGGATAGACCAAAATTTGTGGATAATTCCAACGACAAGTTTTTGAAACGTTTTTTTGATCAGAGAAACCACAGTCCGCTTTTTGATAGGCGAGAGCGCCGAAGTATTCCGCATTGAAAACCGATTTGTCTGACGCCCACAAACGGTAGGCAAGATGCAATTGATCTTTGCTGTCGATCACCAAAGACACATAGGTCTGACTGCCGCCGGGCACTTCAGGAATATTGAAATTGGCGGAATATCCGCTATTTGCTGTGTTCGTAAATTGCGGAGCACTCCAAGAATCGATTGAATCAGGTTTTAACGAAAACGCATGAGTAAAATGCGCCCCATGCGCTCCGCCTATGACATGCAGAATACCTTTACTTGTGCGAACAATGCCGGGCTGATTATGACTGTCATTCAAAGGCCACGTTTTAAGAACTTCTGTTTTCTTAAGAAGCTTTGTTTTTATGTCGTACTCGGCCACCCAAATTCCTGAATAAGGATTTCCTTTTTTGTCCGGAACTGTATTCACTGGTCGACCATTCTTATTTTTCTCAAGCTTATGATCCAAAGTTGCTTCAAGCCATGTCACAAAATATTTGTCACCAGAGCGCAGGACCTTAACGGCACTCCCGCTGCGATAGCCGATGGGTTGTGCAGTAGTGCTGATCTCAACAGGTGCATCGACAACAAGCTCGCCTTTGTCATTAAATGAAGTCGTCTGTAAAGTCAGACGTCCGACAGTGCCTTGCCAATATTCAAAACCTGTTTCGTAACCGGGAGCTTTTCCTTGTTTTTGATAATACAAAAATGCTGGGGTTGAAGGTAATGGGTTCGGAGAGTAGGGTCTTTCCAGGTCGTACCACTCCGGAAGATTGGCATCACTCAACAAGATTTTACTCTGCCACGAAATACCGTGGTCTTTTGAATACATCAAAACATAATGCTTCAGCGAAGGATTCTCTGTTCTAATACGTACGACGGTGTACAAGACGTCGTTCTTATCAAAGACGGCCATCTTCGGATCCCACAAAATGTCTTGTTTGTTAAAGTTAGCCAGTTGCTCAAGGGACGTTTGAGGAAAACTTTTTTGTAAAGCGGAGAGATCTAAAGGCAGGTCTCGCCAAAAACCTAATTCATACTTTTTAAATCCATTCATGAGTGCCGTCGTTTGACCGCGATCGTGTTTTCTTAAGTAGGGTCTGTTTTGATTATCAAAAGCAGGAATGTAAATCGGGTACGACGGATTCCAATTAAAGGCTTTTCGCTCGTGAAAAGTTTCAAGATAGTTTGCGACTTCCGCAGAAGAATTAAAAAGATTTAAACCCGTGCTTGGAAAAGGAAGAAGTTTCAAAGGTGTGTAAGTTCTGTTTGCTAAAGAGGACTCAAGAGAAGAAAGAGAAAGACTCCCGCCGGGAGTCGATCTTGAAAGAGAAAGCTTTACGGAAGCAACCACGGCCGTAAGAGCAATGGCCAGTCCTAAAAGTTTCTTCATGTTTTATCCTAAAAATTAAATCCGTATCCTGCGCGAAGGATGATTTGATTCGCAGAGGATGTATTGTTGTCCGGGAACATCGCATAGTCGAGTTGCACAGGAATAAAGTTGTTACCTTTCAAACGGTAATCTAAACCCAAAGAACCGACGATTGTTTGATTCGTGCTGACTTTGCTTGTATCCAAAACGTTACTGGATTTGCCAATGGCAAAAAGAAATCCCAGGCCAGCACCGGCCCACACATCCATACTTTGTGAGCGGACGAAGGAATAGCGCACCAAAGCTTCAAGACCCAGATAGCTAAGTTCGACTTTACAATCGGAACTTCCAGAGCAAGAAGCCGCCGCAGAAGAACCGGAGGCTTGCAATGTTTCATAGCCACCAAGAATACGAGCGCTAAAGCCACCATCAAGGTGCAGTTGATAAAAACCAGATACGTTAAAGCTGCTTCCTGAAAGGGAGATTGAAGAAGCACCACTGGGTTTTACAGTCATCTTATTCATGGCATAACCCGCAGTGAGACCCCAAGCGGATTTGGATTTCGACACTGATTTTGTAGGCGCCGTCGAAGACTTGGCCGCAGAACCGCCAGGAGTGTACCTCTCGACATTAAAATCTTTTTGCATGCGGCCTTTTAAAATCAGGGCCACCGCTTTACCGTCTTTAACTTGTTTGATTTCAAGAAGAGCGCGAGGTTTGCCGTCGGGGCTGCGCGCTCCGAGTTTGTCGCCGACCTTAAGGTCTTCGCCTTCTAAGTCAATAAGGGCCCGATCGTTTTTAACGACCAGGGTTTTGAAGGCATATGCCGGTGAAACCAAAGATGTAAGCAACAATGTTGTAATCAAGATCTTCATAAGAGGATTATCGACATAATCAAAATGAAACTAAAGTGTTTCAAGAAGGGAACTGAAAGAGATAGAACAGAAAATTTACCATAAAAACCGTGTGTGGAACGTGGTGGAAACATTTAGTTTCTAAAAAGTTGTCTCAATGTGAGAAGCACGGTCGTGTTTCTGCTCCCAAGTCCGATAAGATGAATATATCGCGGAATTATTCAATGGGGGAATGACCGTGTCCAAAACTATCGGTACTTTTTTGATAGTACTCGTGGCGACGTCGTCTGCCTTTGGGCAAACTTTATCTGAAGTAGGCCTATTCAACCGTTGCTATTCTCATTTAACTGGAAAACCCGTTCCACTCGGCAATGGAACGATGGCGCAGATTCGTGCCGGGAAGATGAGGGCCTTGGACGCCTGCAATGCTTTATTGGATAAAGCAGAGCTGGATCCAACAGGACCTCTTTATAATCGCAACGACGTTGAAGCTCGTTCGATCCTCAATAACTTTTATAACTTTCATCGCAGTTGGTTTTCGGCCAATACTGTTGATCAGATTCAAGAATACAGCGCAGAGCTTTCGCGCGGAACCATTGATATTTACGACACGACGGAACCAGGCCTTGCTCTTACGCGCGCGATGTTTGCGCGTAACGCAAAATATTCTGACGTTTTGACTCTTTCCACGGGCGTTCATGCCCAACGCGAAGAAAACATGGCCGTCAAAAATATGATCGGTTGGAACGTCAACTTTCCGGGTCGCTTGATGTACGGAAATAACGGTGGTTTTGATCAAAATCTTTTTAACTTCCGTTCGTACACAGGTGGATTTGACGGAAATTCAGACACAACGAATTCAATGTTCGTCAATCTTCCGAAAATTGAAGTCGGTGAACTTGTGGGTATTCGTCTCACAGGTGAGAACGCGAATATTCCAAACGTCTCTTTGCATCCGTTGGGAGATGATAAGCGCGGTAACGACCAACCGGGGCTGAATTACAGCTTTGATCTGTTTAAAACATTTGGTGGCGGCGTTTTAGGGACACCTATTTATTTTATGCTCAACTACGGTCATGGCCGTGGAGTTGAAGCTAATGGCTCAACAAAAGTTCCTCGTCGCTGGTCACAGACGAATATGAATTCATTCTTATGCGCAGAACTTCCTGCTTTGCGTGAATCGGATATTAAGCAATATGTTGTAGGGAATTCTTCAGCACCTTTTAGAAACTCTGCAAGCTGCGTGATGTGCCATGCAACCTTAGATCCGATGGCTTACACGGCCCGTAACTTGGTCGTGGCGAATTCGGACTATTTCGTGATGTCCCAAGGTTCCAGAACGAATTCAAAAACGGCTCTTCATGTAACAAGTTATCGTCCTGAATTCGCGTCGGTCGGTGGATGGCCTTCAGAGCCTGTTGCGAATTTCCATCGTCAAACTCCGACGGGTCGTTTGTTCTTTAGATCTATGACAGGAGAGCTTGTCGATAAACCGGTTAGCAATATTGCGGGCCTTGGTGCTGCGATGACGCAGACGAAGGATTACTATTATTGTGCGGCGAAAAGATATTTTGAATTCTTTACGGGAATTCAAGTCGCTCTTTATGACCGTACAAATCCTGCAAACGCAGAAGTGAATCGTAAATTATCTCAAGTATCTATGGATGACAGATAGTTTATTGAATCTCTTGGGGAAGAGCTTCAGAAAACGCAGTCTGTTCGTTTGCTGATTAAAGATATCATGGCTTCAAAATACTATCGCAGCGTGAATTATCGAGAAAAATAATTTTGGGGGCGTTACATGGGGGATGGAAATAAACTATCAAGAAGGGGTTTTATCGCAGGTGGTGCTGTTGCTGGCGCCGCGGCCCTTGTTCCAACTCCGTTGGAAAGACTGCTCAATGTTTTAAGTTCCGGTTTTATCCAACAAGCACAAGCCGAAGCGAGCGGTAACGCTGGCGCACGTAATTATATTAATATTCTTATGGCGGGCGGACCGATGCGCTACGCTTTTGATGCGTGGATGCGCACGAACGTGAATGACACCATGCTTGATTTTAATCCAATGGTAGCCACAAAGTTCGTGAACTCCGGCGGTCGTGTTGTTGGAGTAGAAAATGCGACATTCAATTATAACGGCGTTCTTGTGCCGCATATGTTTTCTCACTCCGTCTTTAACAGTGCAGGCGCACAAAGACCTCTGACCGATCTTCTTAATCACATGCTGGTGATTCGTGGATTCGGAACGGGTTTCGACGGACATCCTTTTAATGCTACAGCTCAACAAGCACCGGTCGGCGGTGTGTCTTCTGTTTTAGGTCTTGCTGCCGATTACTCTTCAAAAACTTTTGAAGCCGTCGAATGGCCTGAGCGCGGTGATTTTGGAACTTACACTTCTTCAAAAGGAAAAGCTCTTAACAAAGTTACAGGAAATCCTTTGTATTCATTGCTTGAGGGGTTCGGTGGTCCGCAAGGTGGCCGTGTGAAAGGTCGCTCTTTGAAAGACCGCAATCGTGATGCTTATGATTTAGCGCAAGCTCGTTTGCGTGCTTATGCTCAATCGGATTTTAACGGTTCAACTGTTTTAGCGAAAAATCTTTCCAATGCTTCAGAGTTGATGAAAAAAGGCACGGGTAATCTTGACGGTTATTGGAATCCAGCCGTGGCTCGCTACAGGGCTGTGATTGAAAATAGTATGCGTCAGTCAGGCTTGATGGGAATCAGCGATGTGCCGATGATTTCTGATGGTGGAGCTTATTGGGGCGTGCACGTAGCCGACGGAAATCGTCGTTTGCTTGTAAGCAGTGACTTCGATTTGCGTGAGTCTGTGAAGAACATGACAGCTCCAGGCTCTTTGGCAGAGGGCTTAGCTCTTGCCGAATATGTTTTAAAAGAAAATCTTGTGACGTCTTTGAATTTGCAAATGGGTGATCCGGCGAATGTGATTTTGAAAGATGCCGCCAATGGCGCACAGGCCGTGCATACGGCGATCAAAGACATGCATGAAACGGGAGCCATTCCGGGGCTTCTTATCACAACGGCTTACTACCGCGCTTTAGCTGCAGGTCTTTTAGAGTTGATCGATCAGCTTAAAAAAGTTCAAACCAATGGCACAAACCTTTGGTCAGAAACTGTGGTGCAAGTGATTTCAGAATTCAATCGCAGTGCGCGTGCAAATGGCACGGGCAGTGATCACGGATTTAATCAAATGGTGACGAGCGTATTTTCAGGTGCCATTCAAAAAGGTCCTTTTGTTGTCGGTAATATTCAAAAATCCGGTCATGGTGGTGGATATACGGGAACTCAAGGTATTGGGGCCGCGATTGATGATTACAATCAAAAAGGTCGTCCTACTCCGACGATGGCGGCTTCCACTGTTGCAGCTCTTTTACGTGTTCCCAAAAATCCTTATGAAAATTTGGCAGCTCCTTTGGTTGAGCTTAACAACGGTCAACTGCGCGTTTTAAAAACGGCGAAGATCGTGGGGTAATAAAGATGAAGATGCTGAAATCGCAAAAAACGAAAATCTTCACTCTTGTTTTGTCGGGTCTTGTGCTCACTCAAATGTACCAAAACTGCGGGCAGATGGGAGAGTTCCAGGCATTAGACATGTCTTCAATGAATCTTTCATTGGGTTCTGAAGGTTCCACAGACTTAAACCATCCGGCGCAAAAAGACGTGGTCTTACCGACGCAAAAAATCCAAGTGGGGAATCGCGAGTACGTCGCCTCTTTGGTGCGCGAAGTATTTACGAATCCAGCAGCACCTGTTCCCAACTTAGAAGCGCTGATCAATCAATGGATTATCAATCGGGGTGCGCAGTATGGTCTAGGTTGCAATCCTTATAGTTCTTATTCAGGTCGTGATTGTGGTGGAGATATTTCGAATGCGAATCTTTCTACTCACGTTGATGACAATACTGTACGTGAATCCTTTCGCGTTCAGTTTTGTGAGAATGTCTTAGGAATGGATGAGGGCGTGAACGCTGTTCTCGCAAAAATTTCGAACCGTCCGACGGCTCCGAATGCGAGTGCAGCGAAACAGGTCTATGGTCTTTTTTATCGCGGTGATGAACCCTCTGATCTTGTGATTAATTCGCTTCTGGAGTTGGATCGAGCTATGGCGGTGAAAAATGAGACACCGCTGGAAAGATGGCGAGCTTTGGCACTTCAAGTTTGCGAATCACCAGGGTGGCAGTTACAATAAAAGAGTTCGTTTTGGGGGAAAAGTAGATGAAAGCTGGGATGAAAAGCGCGCTGATCGCGGGTAGTGCGGCTGTGGTGTTAGTTTTGGGTTTCCAAAACTGCAGTGACTTTGCCTTGCAAGATCAGGTTCTCTACGAACAAGGTCTCTTTGAATCTCGCGAAGCTCTCGATGCGAAAACTCTTCCTGCACTTTTAGAATCTGAAGAACTTTCTTTGTGGTCTAAACCGGGCCAACCTAATTTCGTGAACAAACAAGTTTGGGGAGATCAAGTCTCTATCGTTGTTGCAGCCGACAGATCTGCAACAGGAACATTGGCCAACGTGAGATCCGGTGCCGGTGTGGATGAATCTTCTATTTCCGTGGTGGCGGGAAAAATTCGTGCGACTCGTCTGAATACTGTAGGCACAAGTTACACGGAATACCTTGAAGTTCCACTCCCATCAAGCGGTGATAAAATGGTTGTTGCAGCTTCCTTCGGAGCAAAAGCTTCTGACATTTCTTTGATGGTGAACGGTGTCGTTCAGTCGGGAACCGTACAAAAAACGGGAGCCCCTTTTGATTACTCTTACACATTGAGAAGTCTTTCTTCGGCGCCTGTTGGCGGACAAGTGTATGAGTACGTTGTGTATGGCGGTGACAGTCTTTACAAAAAAGGAAAGCTGACGAATTCAGAACTCAACGTCATGTCTCGCTATGTTGCCAATGACAATATGATTGCGAATGTGATTTTCGATCCATCGTTGATTAACGACGGTGGCTCCGGTGGCGGCGATGTTGTGAATCCTAAGTTCGTCGCGGCTAAAGCAATCATCGATGCAAAATGTATCAGCTGTCATAAGTCAGGTGGATACGATCCAAACTTCGTGAATATCACAGAGTCTAAAGCTGTGGGCAATGGATGGGTCGTTAAAGGAAGTCCTGAAGCTTCGAAGCTTTATTATCGTTTGCAAGGTTCAACAGGACCGGGCACGAAGAACATGCCATCAGGTGGAAGCATCAGTGCGGCTGAGGTTCAAGCCATCGCTGACTGGATTAACAGCATTCAATAATTTTTAAAAAGAGAAAAACAATCACCAAAAATTAGGGGGATCTTAAAATGAAGTTTTTTGCAGCTTTGTTTCTAACTATGGGGCTTTCATACACCGCGATGGCACAAAGTGTGACTGTGGATGTGGTTTTAAATCCGATGGGGGATTTTAAAGCGAAAACAGGCGAAGTAAAAGGTGCAGCAACAGTGAAAGGCGACGAAGTGTCGGCTGAAAACATTGTTGTGAATTTGAAGAGCTTAAAAACAGGTGTGGAGTTGAGAGACAAACACACTCAAAAATATCTGGATACGAAAGCTTTTCCTGAAGCCGTTCTTGTTTCTGCAACAGGAAAAGGCGGTAAAGGTACTGGCAAAATCAAAATCAGAGGTGTTGAAAAAGACATCGCCGGAACTTACAAAGTAGAAGGTAAAGTTCTCAAGGCTGATTTCAAATTGAATTTGACTGATTTTGATATCAAAGACATCAACTACATGGGTGTCGGTGTCGAGGACGAAATCACACTTCACGTGGCCGTCCCCGTTAAGTAATTAAAAGCGGTAATTCACACCGATTTTCCAAAGAGTGGCTCCCTCAGCGAGGGGGCCAATCCCAGAGTAAAATTCCCACTTCTGAAATAGACGAACATTCAAATCAGCCATTCCCATGACATTCAGATTGCGACCAGAATCAATCGTTTGGTTCGTAGCATCTTTAGGCCAATCAACATTCTTCATGAATGCCATTGCAGATAATCCGGCGTTGATTCTTCCAGATAAACGATAAAACACCCGTGGAGCAATACCGTAAACTGTAAAAGCCACTTTGCTTTTTTCGTAGCTAATAACGGTGCTATTGCCGCCGCCATTCGCGCGACCAGCACCCACGAAGCCACCAAAGCTCCAACCCCAACGGTAGTAAGTCACTTCTTTTTGGGCCGTAAGAATAAGTCCGTTATAGTTTGCAACGTCTTTATCAGCCGTAATACCTTGTTGCAGTTTCAAAGTTTCATTCCACTGCAAAGCTGAAATCCCGACACCCCATGATTGCAAAGATCTAGGACGAACCACGCGCGCTGCAGTCTTTGCAGGTGCAGGAGTTTCTGTCGTTGCTGTCGGCTCTGTTGTGGGAGCCGCAGAATTTTCTGCCGGAGTCGCTGTTTCAGAAGGTGTGGCTTCTGTCGTTGGTGCCACTTCTTCTTCCGTTGCCGCTTCTTGCGCAAAGGACGAGTGAGCCAGCAAAGAACTTAAGAAAAGAAAAAGAAAGATTTTTCTCATGGCTCTCTCCTAGTAAGACACGTGAATTTGACCTTGCAAGGCCCAAGCATCTTGAGCGCCTGTTGAGTCCGTATAAGTTTTTGCATTCGTCGCCATCGCGCGAAGCTCTAAGCGGGGAAGTGGGAACATCAAAGCCCCCAAACTCCATTTCATATTTTCTGAAGACGATTTGCTAATATCAGACTTGCTATGTTCAATCACCGAAAGAAGATTGTAACCGCGAGTAAGATTCACCATCGTTTCAACCAGGGCATAAGTTCCCAATTGCGCTTTGGTGTTGGCAAGCTTATCGGTTTTTTCTTTAAAGCCAGCCTCTGCCATGATTGCCGAACCTTTTGAAAGCCCCATGCGAGTGGTGAAGGCTAAAAGATTCCATTTCGCAAGATCACTTTGTGAGCTTAACGCCGAACCACCGATTTTAAACTTCTCAAACACTTGATATTCGCCAGCGACAGAGAACCCTTTTTGTTTCTCAGCATCTTCTTGTGCACCATTGCCAAAGAAGGCATTCACAGCGACATCCCAATCTGGATAAGTGAAGTGCGCAATGGCTCCTTGAGACTGATCAAACTGTCCCAGTGTGATTGCTTTACGGTTCACAGCCGTGTGATCCACGTTGCGAATACCAAACGCCTTATCCATCTGACCCACGTAGAGCCAGAAGTTGTTGCTCTTTTTCCAACGAATATAATATTCCTTCGCAAACCACGTATTTGTTTTTCCGTAATAAGGCTCAATCCCTGTGTAAGACGTGGTCGTCACCAACGTGTACGTTTGTTTTTTGTCGCCAAAGAACGTGAGATTCACGTCATTTTGCATGTTGATGAAACGCTCCATGGAGGCTTTTGATCCCGGATCCATTTGCAACCAAAGACCGCGATACTTGAGCCCCGGACGAATCCACCAAGGCATAGGCTTAGAGCCTAAGAAACCTGACTTGGCAGCGATTTCTTCCTCTTCCATCTTTTTAGGAAAGAAAGGATCACGGGCTGTGATCTCTGTCGCATAGAGGGCGCGACCGTAATCGTTCAGTCCGCCTCCGCCCAGGCCGTTGTAGTGGCAAGTGATGCAAGAGGAGTAGCTATAGCCGATAAAATCGGGATAAGCCTGTGCCTGGCTTGCAAGGATGAAAGAAACAAGGATGAAAAACGCGTATGAAAATTTAAAGTGTCTCACAATGACACAAATTCTATTGGACGAGAGTTGAGAATCAATAAAAATCTATATCAACATGCGTTCTTAACCGATAAGTGTTCCATGGAAACAAAGACCACCACCTTAGAACGTCCGCGCGCTGTGCAGATGGCTGCTGCAGTGCTTATTATGGCTCCTGTGTTGGATATGATGATGTCTCAACGAACCGGAGCGCAGGTTTTTAGCGTTTTCAGTTGGATTTTGATTTTTGGCGCAGGAGTGAGCCTTTTGGTTCGTCACAAATCCTCTTGGGTTTTGGGAATTATCCTGTGCTCTGTCTTTGTCATTTCAACAGGTGTGAGTCTGGTGCGCGAGATGGATACGGTGGATCCTATCGTTAGTTCTGCAAAGCTCTTAGATTGTCTTTTAGTTATATTTATCGTGGGAACGGTGTCCTATTTTTTCCGTTACCCTTACTTGGATCGCCGTCAAAACTGGTTCGCTCCCACAGGGGATCGTTTTGCTATTGTTTCGTCCGTGGTTTTAGGCGGAGCTGAAACACAAACCATCGACCTCTCCTATACGGGCGCGCGCATCACCATTCCGGGCTCTGCGACCTTTAAATCGGGGGACGTTGTGGCTCTGCAGTTGACTGAAATCAACGACATCAGCTGCAAGGCGCGTGTTGTTGATGTCAAAGAGGACCATATTCGCGTTCATTTCGAGGGGACTTCGGCTTCTGAAAAGGATTTAATCCGTCAGTGGTTGAATTCTCAGGACCTTAAGAAAGTTTAAACAAAATCGACTTAGTGCTTTCGCGCCGCCTGATTTTAAGGCATAAGAGGGCTTTTCACCTAAGGTAGTATCATGGCTAAAACAACAAAGAAAAAAACCGCAAAAAAGCCCGTCACGACAGACGAACACGCTCACGAAATTCCAGTGGAGGTTCGTAAGATTTTAGAAAATGTTCGCCCCACACCGATGGTTCACAATGGTCTTTCCAACGAGCAAAAAATTGCAAAGATCACTGAGAAGTTCACGGATATCATGGAGACATTGGGCCTTGATTTGGAAGACGACAGCTTAAGAGAAACACCTCATCGCGTGGCTAAGATGTACGTGAACGAAGTTTTCGGTGGTCTTGATCCTAAGAAGTTCCCCAAAATGACGGTGATTGAAAACAAAATGAGTTACGATCAGATGATCGTGGTCCAAAATATTAGCTGTCTTTCGTTCTGTGAACATCACTTTTTGCCAATCGACGGATGGGCGACAGTGGCTTACATTCCCAACAAGAAAGTTATCGGTCTTTCAAAGATCAATCGCATCGTGCAGTACTTCTCGCGCCGTCCTCAGGTGCAAGAGCGTTTGACGAAGCAAATTGCGGACTGCTTGCAGTACATTCTGGGTACGGAGCACGTCGCGGTTCACATCAATGCCAAACACTATTGCGTGATTATGAGAGGTATTGAAGACACAGGCAGCACAACTTCAACGGCGGATTTGCGTGGGCACTTTAAATCTCGCCAGGAAACTCGTGAAGAGTTCTTGCAACACTGCCGAACGAAGTAAGTTTAAGACAGTAGAAAATAAAAAAGCCGACGTCTCTCAACGTCGGCTTTTTGTTTTTTGATGTCTTAAACCTTTTAAGTCAAAGCGGACTGCAAAAGCTCTCTTGAGTTTTTAGAGAGAGTTTCTACCGCCACCATGCGTTTGATCTGCTTCATGGCTTTTTCTTTCATCGCAGGATCTAACTTTTGGACAAAGTTAAAGGCCGCGCACAGGCGAGCTGCGACTTGCGGGTTCTTCGCATCGATTTCCAAAATTTTATCCGCATAGAATTCATAAGCGTTAGTGTTTGGATCGTGGAAGTTCACAATGTTCGCACCGAAAGCTCTTAACAATGAATAAACGTTGTTAGGATTTGTGATGTTAAACGCTGGGTGTTTCGTCAAAGCTTTGACGTCCTCAAGCGTTTGTGGGCGGTGAGACGTCGCTTGTGTTGTGAACCATTTATTGATCACAACAGAATCGTTTTTCCACTCTTCATAGAAATTCTGAAGAGCTTTTTCACGAAGAGGAGTCTCTGCATCCGCCAAAATCATCATTGCCGTCATACGGTCCGTCATGTTTTGGGCTTCCCAGTATTGCTGGATCACGAAGGTCGGCAAGGTAAGCCAAAGCTTGGTTTTTCAATGAGCGGTGACCGAAAACTTTCGTATTGCGACTCTTTGGTTCTACGCCATGATATTTGCGATAGATATCCAAAAGCTGCGCACGGTTTTCACGGGCAATCGCCGTACGCAAAGTGATACGAGCTTTGTGGAAAGCCTCGGCATCCAAAACGGCTTCTTCTTGCGCCAAAATCGCATAGCTTGGAAGTTGAAGCATTTTTGCCTTAAAGCCTGGATCCATCGTCTCATCACGGATGATAGCGCTTAATGCTTTTAAGTATTTTGCATCGACAACCAGCGGTTGTTTTGCACGAGCTTGCTGAATAAGCCCATGCAAGACGCCCATACCGATTTTTTGCGCCATCTCACGGCGATTGAAAGAATCCGTGTCTTTCTCCATCAAGAAGTAAAGATCATCTTGGCTGGCTTGCCATTTCAAATTCACGGGAGCCGAAAACTCACGCAAGATTGAAAGCACCGGACGCTCGGAAAGTCCTTTAAAGACGAAATTTTCTTTTTCTTCTTTAAGCTCGATCAGATTTTTTCCGTCTGAGTTTACTTGGATCTTATCGCAGTTCAATTTCAACTCATTACCGGCTTTATCCAAAAGACCCATCATCAATGGAACGTGGAACGGATCTTTTTTAGGTTGATTCGGAGTCGGCGGGCAGTGTTGTTCCAATGTCAGGTGATATTCACCTTTGGCAGGCTCAAAGTTCTCTGTGATTGTCACAACCGGAGTCCCCGATTGGTTGTACCAGCGTTTAAACTGAGTGAAGTCTTTGCCATTCGGTTCCGAAATCGCAGAAGCGAAATCCTCCGTCGTGACAGCTTGCCCATCATGACGTTTGAAGTATTCATCCATGCCTTTGCGGAAGCCTTTACGACCCACAATCGTTTGCATCATGCGGATGACTTCAGATCCTTTTTCATAGATCGTCATGGTGAAGAAGTTATCAACAGCCATGCAAGACTCTGGACGAACAGGATGGGCGTTCGGACCCGCATCTTCTGCGAACTGTCCTGCGCGAAGAGCATCCACGTCCTCAATTCTTTGCGTTCCACGATCCGTCATATCAGCAGAAAATTCCTGATCACGGAAGACAGTCAAACCTTCCTTCAAAGAAAGTTGGAACCAATCACGCAAAGTCACACGGTTGCCTGTCCAGTTGTGGAAGTATTCGTGCGCAACAACAGATTCAATGCTGTGGAAGTCGACGTCTGTTGCCGAGTTCGAATCAGCCAGCACCAGGCGAGAGTTAAAGATGTTCAAACCTTTATTCTCCATCGCGCCCGCATTGAAATCGTCAATAGCAACGATCATATAGTCATTTAAATCATACTCAAGACCGAAAGTGTCTTCGTCCCACTTCATGGATTTTTTCAAAGAATCCATAGCGTGCCAGCAGCGCTCTTGTTTTCCGTGAGCGGCGTAAACTTCCAAGTTTACTTTGTGACCAGATTTAGTTGTGAACGTATCACGGATCACACCAAGATCTCCGGCAACCAACGCAAAAAGATAACAAGGCTTTTTGTGTGGATCGCGCCAGAAAGCTTTGTGGCGACCATTGCCAAGATCTTCAATCTTAATGCGATCGCCGTTTGAAAGAAGCACAGGATATTTCTTTTTGTCAGCTTCGATAGTGACGGAGTAGGACGTCATCACATCAGGGCGGTCGAAGAAGTAAGTGATTTTTCTAAAGCCTTGCGCCTCACATTGAGTACAGAAAATACCGCTGGATTTGTAGAGACCTTCAAGGGAAGTGTTGTTCTGAGGTTGCAGTTCCGTCTCGATTTCCATTGTGAAAACATCGGGAACGCTTGGAATGATGAGTTCCTCTGCTGTCACTTGGTACTGCTCTGGACCTAAAGCTGCTCCATTGATTTTCACGGAAACAAGCTTCAATTCTTCGCCATTCAGGCGCAGCTCAGCTCCGGAAGTAGTTTTTTTTATTTGGCTTTTTGCGATGACTCGACAAAAGTCTTCATTGAGGTTGAAGTCGAGGTTCACTGACTCCACAGTGAAAGCAGGGGCTTTATAGTCTTTCAGATAAATTTTTTCTTGTTTCATAATGCCTCGATTCAGATAATAGACCAATGAGTTTGTTAATCACTTCTATCACAATAAATACCCCGCGCCTACAGGACATGCTGGGATTTTATCGAATTATCGGCTTTCAATTTACAGCGTCAAAAGTTGATAAGGGGAGTGAAGTGCACAGAGCCATTCACAACGCTGTGGAGTTTTCTTTATACTCCATCCAAAATGCGCAGAGATCTCAAATTCCCAGTCTGCAATTGGGTTTCAGGATTACAGATTTGGAAAAAACTGTCGGAGAACTGATGAAAATACCCGGGGCCATGTGCATTTTGGACCCGACAGAGATGCCCGACGGAATGAAAGCCATTGTGTTAGATCCCGATGGTCATTCGATCGAACTGAGCGAGCACTAACCTTAGGTCTATTTAGAGAATCTCTCGGACTCCGATAAGTTTTTGTTGGAGTACCAAATCATGAAAAAACAAATTGGATTTCTGTTTTGTGCTGTTTTTGCATTGAACTCATGCACCACGGTGACGCCTTCTTCTACGCGTGAGCCCAATTCCTTCTTGTCAGGAATGGACCTGATCACACAAAAAGAACTGGATAAGTTTTCTTCCACAAAAGATCTTCGTCTTTCTGACACGGAAGTTTTGGCGGATAACGATGACGCATTTGAATCCAAAATCAGAATGATTCGCGCAGCTAAGGCGGGTGAGACCATCCGTTTGGTTTATTACATCTACAGTCACGATCATTCGTCTTCGGTGATGACTGAGGAATTGTTGAAAGCCACAGCTCGTGGTGTGAAAGTGCGTATTCTTTTGGACTTCTTTGTGAACTACAAAACTTTGGATGAACTTCTTTTGATGCAAAAATTAGGAAAAGGAAATCTGGAAGTTCGCTTTTACGGAAAGCCAACAGATTTGATGATTCGTGATGCGCGTTTCTTAACAATGCCTTGTGCAAAGAAGGACGCGAAGTCAAAAGCCAGTGACTGTTCAGACGCAAAATGGGCGCAAATTAAAACGGGAAATGCCAAAGATGCCGATATCTATGCACGTCTTTTGCTTTCTGCGATTTATGCGCAGAACTTAGATTTGTTAAAGCTCGCGATCATGGGCGGGCAAGAGTTGGATCTTAAAACTTTCAGTGTGTCACATCGCTGGAGCAATTCGCAAAAACGTAATGTCGCAGCTGCGGCAGATGTAGATCTCGAATCTATCTTCAAAAATCTGAAACTTCTTAAAGAGAATAAAATCGACGGCAATTACATTGCTCGTTTGAAGATCGCTCTAGGTATGGTCTTTATGGGAAGTACACTGAATCCCATTCTTTATGAGGTGTATGGACGTGTACCACTCGATCAACCCAAACCTCACTCTTGGAATGATTGGCTTCATTTCACGGATTATACGCACCATAAAATGATCTTGCTAGAAGATCGCATGGTGCAATTGGGTGGTCGTAACATCGAAAACTCTTATCATATGAAAAAGAATCATCTCACAGATAAATATATCTTCAGAGACACCGATCTTTTTGCCAACATCACACGCGGTGGACGTGATATTGCCAACGCCTATGACCGTCTTTGGAATTACAAACCGATGGTGTGGACAGCCAACGACGCCTATAGCTTCATGCCTCATGACTGGGTCGTGAATACAGACTGGTTAAAGCAAAGTCTTGAATCTTGTAAATCACAAATGGGTAAAAATCGCTCTGCTTTAGCAAGTTGCTTGTCGAACCGTGTATCGGCAAACTCCTTCACTGTGCAACAAGATCGTCAGACGCGTATTGAAAAAGAATGGCAGCAAAAGGCAGATACATTCTACCGTGAATACGTCAGAAAACCGTCAGACAAACATTTTAAAATTTCTGACAGCGATGCACAGAAAATGGCGGCGTACTATGTTGAGAACTTGCCATTTAGTTTTGTCGATAAAGATCAAAGCAACCAAGACCGCATCTATGGGGCTTCTAAGCGCAGTTGGGCTCCGTGGGGAGAAGATCGTGAAGAGCTTAACGGTAAAAACATCCACGCAGCTTGGATGAAAGAACTTGAAAACGTCTGTGAAGTTTCCCGGACAACGGGAAAAAGCCAGCGCGTGATTTTCCATAGCGCTTACTATATGCCTCCGGCAAATCTTGTGCGTGCGTTTGGGAAAATGCTCGATGGTCGTTGGAATTGCAAAAACGTGAAAGTGACGTTCATCACGAATTCCGAGCAATCAACGGATTTGTTCTTTATGAACGTTTTCGCAAAATACCAATTGCGGGCCTTCTTTGACGTCTACCGCAGAAAAAACAAATCAGCTCCGACGTTTGAGTATTTGGAATACAAAGGAACTGATGACAAAGGTGGAAAGCTTTCCTTGCACTCAAAAGTCTCTGTTTTTGGCGATGATGTCTTGATTGGTTCCGCGAATTTGGATGTGCGCAGTTTCTATATGGATACAAATAACGGAATGCTTTTGCGTAATGTTCCCCAATTCGCTCGTGAATACACCGAGTGGGTGGATGACTTAATCCGCAACTCAGGACTCTTGGAAAATAAAACAGATCTTTATATCCGTGGCGAAGGCATTCAAAGTATGCGTAATCGGGATTGGCAAATGGCCAAAGCGCAGCTTGCGAAGATCAATCCAAAACTTGTCGAAGGCAAAAACGGGGAGTTCATCAAAAAGTTGATCTTCAACTTAAGTGAAAGAATTTATCAATTGAGTTTGCAATTGGTGGATTACAATCAAGTTCCCGTGCAAAGTAACGATCGTCCTGATGAATCCAATGAGCAAAAATCCAAGCAGCAGATGCTTGAAACCGAATACGATGAGCTTTTACAGCTGATTTAAAGGCACGGTAGGATAAATGGATTTTTGGACGAAGCTGAAGGAACAGCGTCACTCTTTAACTTCGACGACGCTCACAGCGATTGTTTTGCGTGTTTCTCTTGTAGTGGGAATTACGGCAGGACTCACTTATTGGCATTTATCCCACGAAATAGAAAAGACGTCTCTGACGACTCTTGAAAAGTACGTGCGCGAGCGTTCCCTTAGAGAAAGAGAAATCTTTAAGCTCGCCCGCGACAATCATTATGCTCTCAGAAGTGAACTGATCGAGGTCTTCCGAAAACTAGAAAAATCCAATGAAGATCCAGTGGCTGAGTTCGGTTCTCTGGTTCACAGGGAACCTGACGGAGCTTTGCGCTCGCCCCATTCAAAGCCGGGTGTAAAAAAAGAACTGGATATCTGGGTTGCAAAAAATGCCAATAACGACGCTTTGTTTCGCAGAAAGGTCGTCGCATTTTCAAAAATCCTTTTGCGTTATGCCCCGGCATTTCATGTGAGATTCACGGATACTTATATTGCTTTATCAGAAAATGCGAACCTGGTTTATTGGCCCGAGTTTCCAGACTGGAGCGCAGGTACGCCTGCTAACTTTGATTATTCAAGTTACGAACTTTATCAAATTGGAAAGAAACAAAACAATCCTGAACGCAAAACGCAGTGGTCAGGAGTTTACTTTGACGACGCAATCAGAAAGTGGATGGTTTCAGCAAGCACGCCCTTTGATGACAGTCGCGGATTTTTTGCCGGAGTTATCGGACATGATGTGATGATTGACGACTTGATCAGCCGAACTACGAACGAGGGCCTTCCGGGAACTTATAATATCCTCATCAGTGGTAACGGGCGTTTGATCGCGCATCCTCAGAAAATGGATCGGATTGTCGCTGCAAAAGGGCTTCTTTCCGTCGACAACGCCCAAGACCCGCAACTCGTGGATATTTTTAACGAGATAAAAAGAAGTTTTCGTGAAAATACGGCGGAAAAAATCATCAACCAGGGTGAGTACGACCAGTTTTTGGCTGTCAGTTACATACCTGAAACGGACTGGTACTTTGTCACTGTTTCTCCGAAGTCGTTGATTCGACAAACGGCGAATACTGCGGCGATTTTCATTATTCTTGTCGGCATAGGCTCTTTGCTTTTGGATATTGCGCTTTTATATTTGATTTTCAGAAGGAAGGTGGCTGAACCGTTAGAACAGTTCATCCGGGCCACTGAAAGCATTGCAAAGGGCGAAGATGAAATCGTCTTGCCCGTTGAGCGCAAAGATGAAATTGGCAGACTTTCGCGATCCTTCGCTTCTATGGCAAAAAAAATCCGAGAGGCGCGCAAGAGCTAGTGTTTGTACATACGATCTTCAAAGGAAGCGAGAGCAGCCTTCGCACCTTCACCCATGGCAATCACGATCTGCTTATAAGGAGTCGTTGTGACGTCTCCGGCAGCGTAAATGCCTGGCATAGACGTGCGACCTTTTTCATCGACGACGATTTCACCAAATTTTGTAAGTTCCACCGTGTCTTTTAAAAACTGACTGTTGGGAACAAGACCAATTTGAACAAAGATACCATCAAGATCGATTTTCTCTGGCTTGTTAACTGAACGATCCACGTATTCAAGCTGAGTCACTTTGCTTCCATCGCCGGTGATCTTTTCCGTTTTTGCACTGGTGATGATAGAAACATTTGGCAATGATTTCAGTTTATCAACCAAGATTTGATCGGCTTTGAGTTGATCGTTGTATTCAAACACAACCACTTCACGCACGATCCCCGCAAGGTCAATAGCCGCTTCAACGCCAGAGTTTCCTCCGCCGATCACAGCCACTTTTTTACCTTTATAGAAAGGTCCATCACAGTGAGGGCAGTAAGCGACACCACGGCCCAAATATTCTTTTTCACCTTCAACACCGAGTTCACGCCATTTAGCGCCGGTTGGGCCGATGATCGAATCCGCCGTGAGGTGTTCACCACTGTCAAGTTCAATCGCTTTAAGTCCCCCGTCGGGGCGGATCTTTTTAACACGGCGATTTTCAAAAACTTTGATTGGATAACTGGCCACGTGTTGGTTGAGTTGCGCTGCCAACTGAGGTCCTTCCGTGTAAGTCACATAGA
>NZ_CAMLDV010000009.1 GCF_946478835.1 uncultured Bdellovibrio sp.
GTGTAAGTCACAGAGATCAAGTTTTCGATACCTTTGGTTTCTTGCACCTGACCGCCGATTTTCTCAGTGATCATGGCTGTGCTTAAACCTTTGCGCACGCTGTAGATCGCAGCCGAGGCGCCTGCTGGGCCGCCACCAACAACAAGCACTTCAAAGTGACCAAGGTTTTTATTTACAGGCTCAGCCGGAGCTGCTGTCTCATCCACACCGAATGTGGTTTCAAGTTTTGCTAATAAATCTAAAAGTGAAATACGACCTGAGTGAAACATTTTGGCATTGGCTACCAAAGAGGGAACACCTTGGATACCAAGAGCTTTCACGTCGTCTTGCACATAACCGCCGTCAATAATTTCATGACGAAGGCTTCCGTGAACTAAAGCAAACTGATTCAAAGCTTGCACAACATCAGGACAGTTTTCACAAGTCAGAGAAATATATGACTGCACGGTGATGTTTTTCTTTAAGCGTCGCACGCGACCGGCGATCACTTCATCAAGGACTTTTCCTTTGCCGTCTGTGTTTAAGATAGCAAGGATCAAAGAAGTAAATTCATGTCCGCCAGGAATTCCTTTAAAAATAATCCCGGTAGGATTGCCTTTATAGGCAATGTGAAACTGAGGCATAGGCGAATTGCCAGCGGCATTTTTGCTGACAACGATTTTAGAAGAAGTGCTAGCCACATCCTCAAGCATTTCGACCAAATCTTTTTGATCTTCATGCGAGCTGTTTTCATAGATAAGTTCTACGGTGTTTTCAAGTTTTCCGAATACGGAAGTAAGTTGTTCTTTAATTTGGGAATCGAGTGACATAACAGCCTCCTGTTCGGCAGGTGAAAAAGACCCATCCGACTGCGTTGTCGGGCCTTATCCTTCACTCCGACGTACATGGAGTACGCCTGCGTTGCGGATAAGACCCTCCGCCTTGCGGCTGGATCTTTTTGACCAGCCTCAAATATCGGCCCGTGGATTAGATTTTACCAACAAGGTCCAAACCTGGTTTCAAAGTTGCTTTGCCTGGAGTCCATTTAGCAGGGCAAACTTCGCCTGGGTTTGCAGCGATGTATTGTGCTGCTTGAGTTTTGCGGTACAACTCATCAGCGTTACGGCCGATACCGTTGTCTTGAACTTCAGCCAATACGATTTTACCTTCTGGGTTCACCAAGAAAGTACCGCGGTAAGCAAGACCTTCTTCTTCAATGTGCACGCCGAATGCGCGAGTCAATTGGAATGTAGGGTCTGCAAGCATTGGGTACTTGATCTTTTTGATTGTGTCAGAAGCATCATGCCATGCTTTGTGAGTGAAGTGAGTATCTGTAGAAACGCCGTAAACTTCTACGCCCAATTTTTGGAAATCAGCATATTTGTCAGCCATGTCACCCAATTCAGTAGGGCAAACGAATGTGAAGTCAGCTGGGTAGAAGAAGAAGATCGCCCATTTACCTTTAAGGTCGTTCTGAGTCACAGTTTTGAAATCACCGTGGTGGAAAGCTTGAACTTTAAAGTCAGGCACTTTCGTGTTGATAAGAGTTTGCATGTTTTCTCCTTAGATGGTTGCACTCCGATTTCGCCGGAGTCGTGGTTAAAAAAAGTGAGGGCCTCTAGTAGCCTTCGTTACCAGAGGACATCTTTCGTCTTTCATAGTAGGGGATCAACCTTTTTTAATGAAATCGATTATAAATATGGATTGATAGATTTTGTCTATTAAGATAAAATTGCTTAAGACAGGAGCATTTTATGGTCCCAAAAGTGAACTTTTCTTTGACGCAGCTCGAATATGTCATGGCAGTCCATAAATATGGGCATTTCGCCAAGGCGGCAGAGGCTTGTTTTGTGACGCAACCGACTTTAAGCATGCAAATTCAGAAGTTGGAAGAGGACTTAGGTGTGGTGATTTTTGACCGCTCTAAAAAGCCAATCCTTCTGACACACATGGGAAAAAAGTTGATATCTCAAATGCAGACGGTCCTTTTTGAGGCCAGAAAAATTGAGAATCTGATCCAGCAAGAGAAAAAAGGCGCGAAACAAGGCTCGCTCGTTGTCGGAGTGATCCCGACAGTGGCGCCGTATTTGTTGCCGCGTCTTCTTCCGATGTGTGAAGAGCTTTTTCCTGAAGTAGAACTCAACATCAAAGAGTTGCAAACAGATCAAATTTTAAAAGCTCTGGATGACGATGAAATCGATGTCGGGATTTTGGCGACTCCAACGCAAGTCGCGAAGATGTTTGAATTTCCTCTTTATTACGAACCTTTCTATGTCTTGTGCGAAAAAAATCATGAATATGCACAATCTAAAAAGGTGAAATATCAAAGTCTTCGTATGGAAGACGTGTGGCTCTTAGAAGAAGGTCACTGCTTGAGAAATCAAGTCTTGGACCTTTGTTCAATTAAGAAAAATAAAAGCGGCGTTCATCGTAAATACAAATTTGAAAGCGGAAGCTTAGAAACACTCAAGAATCTCGTAGATCTCTACGGGGGGTACACTTTGCTTCCACATCTTGCCACGGAACAAATCGGGGAGCATAGTCAGATCGTGCAATTTGAGCGCCCGATTCCCGCACGGGAAATCGGTTTGGTCTATCGCCGCGAACACTACAAAAGCGAGTTGATCGAAAGCCTAGGGGAAGCAATTCTAAAATCAATCCCCGAGGAACTGCGCAAGATTCGCCCAAAAGATTTGGATGTATTGCCGATCGCTTAAGAGGTACGCCGTACCTTTTTGAATTGCGGCGCGATAAATAAGGATTTTGAAATGGAAAAACGGAAGCCGATTGAAACTAGAGAAGACATTCAGTTACTCGTGGATAGCTTTTACACCAAAGTTCGCAAAGATACTTTGATCGGTCCGATTTTCAACGACGTTGCGAAAGTGGATTGGGATGAGCATCTTCCAAAATTATATAATTTCTGGTCGGATTTATTATTAGGTGACGACACTTATCGCGGTCGCCCCTTTCCTCCACACATGAAACTCAATTTGCAATTCGGTCACTTTGAACGTTGGCTTCGTTTGTTCACGGAAACCGTAGATGAACATTTCATCGGTCTAAAAGCCAGTGAAGCCAAAGAGCGCGCCATGCGTATTGCGCGCAACTTTATGATCAATTTGAGTTTGCTGGATCCGAATTAGCGTTTAAGTATTTATCTATTTTGTAAAGCACGAATAAATTGAATTCCTAAATCCAGATGGACTCCATCCGGTGATTTGAGGTCGTCATCATCTAACCATTCCTGATCAGCTTCGGGATGTGGACCGATCAATCCTATGTGACCTTTTCCAAATGAAGCCATGAAAGCGGCTACGTGATGTGATTTTTTATAATAGGCCCAAACATCAGCATCCGGAATTTTATCAATATTAAAATAAGGACCAGCTTGGTAATACACGTGTACTAATCTATTTTTCCAGACAACTGATTTTAGCTGTGAGTCACTGTTTTCATCTTCTTCGCTGACATTTCCAGGAATAAGGCCGAAAGCGTTTGTTTGATGACTATCGTCAGTCCATGTTCCGGCTAGGTAACCTCCGGCGCAAACGCCTAAGTAGCGACCGCCGTTAAAAACAAATTTACGAATTCTTTGAATGGATTTTGGTGACATTTCTTCAAGTGTATCTTCCATGCGGTCTGATCCGCCAGGATGAACAAATAAAGCAGCTTGATTAAAATTTTCTTCGGTTAAGTCTTCAGGCCTTACATAGCGAACATCGTAGCCAGCTTTACTGACAAGAACTGCTAAAGATTCTGCACAGCCATCACAAACACCGGGACCGTTGTACATTAATGCCAGTGGATGGCTTTCGTTGGCGCGAGCATACCAATTAAAAGTGACAATGGAAAAAAATATCGACAGTAAAAGCTTGTATAAGTGCATTGGTTTATTTTTAGTCATTGAAAAAATAAAATGCACGGTTAGTACCATGTCTCGGAATGAGACATGGCTTTTTTGATCTGTTTAAGCTCGCTGGAGATTTTTTCTAAAACCCAACTGCAAAATTCCAAAAGTAATTTCAAATATTGCAAAAACTCCGACGATCCAAGGAGCTTGAAATCCTATAAAATAATACATTTGCCATGTGAAAAATAACAGGCGGGCTATTCCGTCATATAAACCAAAAATTTCGTTATACTGACGAAGACGCAACGTCGACCAAACGACGACGACACTTCCCATTAAGTTAGCAAACAACATATGCATAGGTTGATATTCTGGAAGCGTGACTAAATATCCTAATCCATGATGCAGTCATTTGAATGTCCATGGAGTTGCAAATGGGGCTGACACAATTAAGTCATAGATCGCGCTGGCTTGTACTATTTTTTTATATCTTTTTGATTCCATACTCTTACTGTAAACCTTAATGTATACTTTAGACTCAAGAGGAAAAAAGATGAAAATTGGCGAATTAGCAAAAAAAGTCGGATTGTCTGTCTCTAAAGTGCGCTATTATGAAACACTTGGAATCATTCGAGCTAAAAGAGGCGACTCTAATTACCGTGATTTCCCTCCTGAATCCGAAGGACTTCTTCTTTTGGTGTTACAGGCGAAAGATTTAGGATTCACCCTTAAAGAAATTCAATCTTTAGCAAGGGCTTTACAGCAGGGAGCTTTGACAAAAGATAAGATCCGTTCTGAGCTGAACAAAAAACTTGATGCATTAGATGAAAGAATCGCCTTAATAAAAAGGTTTCAAAAAAATGTTCGCGAAATTCTGCAGTCAACGTGTCCGTTTGGTGTTAACCAGGCCTCTGGTAAAAACTAAGTAGAGTGGGAAGTGTCACGTAAAGAGAGCCTCGATCAAGAGGCTCTGCTAAAGGTCTTCAATGAAGTCAACTCAGTTAGTACTGCACTTCGAAACCTTCATTGCCATCGCGGTCAACAGTTGAAATCACTCTGAAGTTCGCATTCGGATTTGTAGTAACCACGGGATCCAAAGTCACACCGTCGACCACTACAACAATTTTATACTGTCTTGCTAATGAAAGTGCTTTTTGTGAGTTGGCGGGGACAACAATGCTTTGTACCGTCTGACCATTAGATTGAAATGTGAACTGTGTTTCTTCGGATAAAGTATTGTTTATATTTAGAGCGCCCACAGTAGAGCCATCGCGTTGCTCGAGAGTGAACTGCTGTTGTCTTGTCCCTGCGTGGATAACCGCATCGTAATCGGCAGATCTGTCGGTCTCGATGGCAACGCTTTGTGATACATACGTGTTACCGCGGATAATAGTGGTTGCCGACACGGTTAACATTGGATCGTCTTGAGTAATAGAGAATTGATCCGGCAGCATACCGAAACATTTAGAGATGATCACATCCCCCTGGTAGATCGCAAATTTGACTATATGCTGAGTGTTGTTATCGATGCGCATTGATGCGTGACCCATCGCTGGTAAAGCAAGAAGTGCGAAAGCTAAAGTTTGAACGATTTTTTTAGTAAGTGATTTCATTTGTTTTCCTTTTCAAAGGATTGTTAATGCCTTCCTCTAAAAGCAATGGCGATACCAACTTTTTAGGACCGCAGCTGCAATATAGAGCCTTTGAAAAGGGGGCTGCCGGGAACCCGGCAAGGGGAACTGTTGCGTTTTCGGTGTCTGCCGGGAGCCCGGCAGGTCACCGTTGGTTATGTTGTTTCAGTTATCACCGCAATAAGCGCCATAAATCCAATAACAACAATGAACTTATGGAGCAGATTACGCCACCCCGTGAGTGTCATAAGTTGCCTCCTCATTCGAGTTATTGTCGTAGACTGTGATATTTTTAAGATAAGATTTATGCCTCAGATGGCGGCGGAATATTCATTCTGGAATTACAAAAACCCATAAGCTCCTCTCATTTAATGACCCGTTAAATGAAAGCGTTTATACGCTTTTATATTTTCTAATAAAAAACTGGGATGCACCTGAAATTTGTCAAGGCGGCGTCTAAAAATTTTTTGGAAGGAAATTTTTTTGTAAAATCACAAAGGTTTAGGAAATATCTCCGTCTAATTCGAAAGCAAATCTATCATAAAGGGGCGGGAGGTTCAGTTATGAAAATCACCGTCACCTTTACGTCGCAAGGACGCATGCTTGAAGGACTTCTTTTTTTACCAGAAAGCAGTCAAGGTGTCGTTCCTGGCCTTTTGTTTGAAGGCTCCATGACAGGCGCAACCAACCAAATTGCAGAGTTGATAGCACGCGAAGTTGCCCTGCAGGGATTTGTATGTCTCGTGATGGATCACAGTTTTTACGGTGACGATGAGGGTGCTGCTCAGCCATGGGAGTCTCCTTCCAAGCGATTAGAGGATATCAAGGCAGCCTTGCGGTTTTTGATTGAACATGCGGCGGTAGACAGCGAAAAAATCGTCGGCGTTGGCGTCAGTGTCGGCGCAGAATACATGGCTCAAGTTTGCAGGGAAACGAATTACTGCAAAGGTCTGATCATGTTGCAAGGACCGTTTGATGATTCTCAAAATTTCACAAGAGATTTAGAAATTCCATCTATAGTTATCGATGAAACCCATTTGGATTCTGCCGTGGACGAAGTCGTCCTTTGGACCAGAACCTTGTTTAACGGCAGTCTGCCTGAACAAAAAAACGAGCCGCAAAATATTGATTGGAGCCGTTCAGATAAATAAAATGACTTTGTCGCTGGAGATTTTGCGACTTCACAGATTACCTCAATGAAAATTGAATAACCACGCGGCCTAGAAAAAATAGGGTTCTAAACTGCAAAGGAAGAACCCGTGAATACAGAAACATTGCCACTAAGCAGTGCCCAAGAATTTGTTACGAATATTTTTTATCGCGCTGGCATTACCGTCAATGGACCTAGGGCCTCAGATATAAAAGTGCACAACACAAAGTTTTATAATCGGGTTCTGGCTCAAGGCTCGTTGGGACTGGGTGAGTGCTATATGGAAGGATGGTGGGATTGCGAGGATCTCAGTCAATTTTTCTTTCTTCTTTTGCGTGCGCGTTTAGATGAAGCTGTGAATCCTGCAACTCTGGCACTGCAATCATTGAAATCCAAGGTTCTTACCTTGGGCAGAAATGACCCCTACAAAATCGGACAATTTCATTACGATATCGGCGATGATTTATATCGTGTGATGTTGGATAAAAGAATGATCTACACCTGTGGCTATTGGCGAGATGCCTTAAGTCTCGATGAAGCGCAGGAAAACAAGCTGCAACTCATCTGTGACAAACTTTATCTTGAGCCCGGCATGCGAGTTCTTGATATCGGATGCGGTTGGGGTGGTTTCTTAAAATACGCTGCAGAAAATTATGGAATTGTAGGCGTCGGTGTCACAGTTTCAAAAGAGCAGGCTAATGAAGCCGAGAAAAATTGCCGAGGTTTTGAGATAGACATTCGTTTGGAAGACTACCGCGAAACGGTCGGCCAGTTTGATCGCATCGTTTCTATCGGTATGTTTGAACATGTTGGCAAAAAGAACTATCTAACCTTTTTTAAAAAGGCGGCGGAGTGTCTGACGGACGACGGAATTTTTCTTTTACACACAATCGGAAACAGTGAAGTTTCGGGAGCTGGAACAGATCCATGGATAGAGAAATACATTTTTCCAAACTCTATGATTCCCTCTATTTCACATATCGCTACTGCCATTGAGGGACTTTTTGTTATGGAGGATTGGCATAACTTCGGTCCTGATTATGATAAGACGTTATTGAGTTGGTTTGAAAACTTCGATCATGGTTGGCCCAAGTTGCAAGACAAGTTTGATAAAACGTTCTATCGCAAATGGAAGTATTATCTTTTAAGCTGCGCAGGCACATTCCGGGCGCGCAGAACGCAATTGTGGCAGATTGTTTTAACGAAGCACGGTCTCGTTAACGGTTACACAAGCCTTCGCTAATTTAGGCAGAAGGCAATTTCTCTAAAAGTCTTTGAAACTCTTTGGCCTCGCTATTTGTAAAATACTGGCCAAAGTGTTCTTCGATGGCGGCTTTATAATAGACCCAGGTTTCTTTCAGCGCTTTTTTTCCCGCCGGTGTGATGTGCGCATATTGGCCTCGTTTATCTTCAGCACACACTTCTTTTGTCAGAAGACCTTCCTGCTCGAGTTTTTCTACAGATCTTGTTAAAGCGCTTCGGCTGGTTACAATGCGATCGGCAATTTCACTGAGCCGCAATCGTCGTTCCGGGGAACGATATAAAACTAAAAGGACATCGTACCAATGAAGGGGAAGGACCCCTTTTCTTTGTTCCAGATCTTTTTCGATCTTTCTCAAAACAAGAGAATGGCGCCAAATTAACATTTCCCAAGCTTTTAGCTGATTTGCAGAGTTTTTATCATCCATGGTTATAGCCTGCCATAAAATAGTTGCACATGCAACTAAATCTGGTATTCTCTAGATAGTTGCACGTGCAACTAATTTAAAAAAGGAGGCCTTATGGCCAATACAATTGATGTTCAAGAATTGAAACAAAAGATCTCTCAAAATAAAACACTCACTTTGGTTGAGGCATTACCATCGCAGTATTTTAATCAAGGCCATTTGCCAAATGCTCAAAATCTGCCTTTGGAAGTCACAGACGAAGAGATTCGTTCATTCCTGCCAAATCCAAACACGGAGATTGTCACTTATTGCAGCGGTCCCAAATGTCCTAACTCTATGAAGCTGGCTTTGCGCTTGAACTCTTTGGGGTACCAAAAAGTATATGCCTTTGAGCAGGGTAAAGAAGGCTGGGTGAAGGCCGGAAACCATCTTATAAAATAACTTGTAATAAAGGATGTAAATATGAAATCACTGATTTTAAAAACATTGGCGACAGACAAAAGTTATACTGAATTTTTCTTAAGAGTGGCTCTCGGAGTCATGATTCTTCCTCATGGATTGCAAAAAACTTTTGGTGCCTTTGGCGGTTATGGCTACACGGGCACAATGCAGTTTTTTACGGAAACGATGGGAATTCCAGCACCGTTGGCATTTTTGGCAATCGCTGCTGAGTTTGCAGGAGGATTGGCTCTGATTTTGGGACTTGGAACTCGCTGGGCCGCGATTCTTGTTGGAACGGTTATGGCGGTGGCAGCTCTTACGTCCCACGTGCAGAACGGTTTTTTTATGAATTGGTTTGGCAATCAAAAAGGTGAGGGCTGGGAGTTTCACCTTTTAGCGATTGCCATTGCTTTGGCTTTGGTCGTCCGTGGAGGTGGCGCTTACTCCACAGATCTCGCTGTCAGCAAAAAATTATCTTAGTTTTATTTCCACGGAGTTCGCGACTTCGTTGTTGAAGCCGCGAATCTCAACCAAAACTTTTTTCTTCGCCCAATCAATTGTCGCTAGGCCAAAGTTTTCTTTATTGTAGATCGGTCCGATGTAGTGGCTGTCGGAGTCGTTATAGTTATTGCCTTTGTTGATCGAACTTGAAGTGATGTCGTACAACGGACCATAAGACTTAATATCCACTTTCGCAATGGTCGCCAGATGACGATCGCCACTTAAGACAATCACATTCTTTGCGCGTGTTTTTTTAAGAAGGTCAAAAAAACGCTGACGTTCATTCGGGAAGTTGCCCCATTTTTCAAACTTAGGATCGTTGGCGACAAGCTGGATGCTGCTCACGATAAAACGCACGTCCGCGGGGCGTTTTAGTTGCGCTTCCAACCATTCCCATTGGGCTTTTCCCAACATCGTGCCGTCTTCAGACGGAAGATAGTCCATGGCTTTTCCTTCCATGCCGGGACGTTCTTTCAAGGGACTGCGATAGTAGCGAGTGTCGAGCATGATCACTTGCACGGATTTCTTTTTAGGACCGATGATTTTTGAATGGTAAACGCCACCTTGCTCTAACGGAATGGAGTTTCTCACGTAAGTCCAATAGTTCATAAAGTCTTTGCGAGCGCTGTCTTTACCTGTCCAATCAGCTCCGCCATCGCGTAAACCGAAATCATGATCATCCCATGTCGCCATAAAAGGAACTTTTTCGCGAACCGCGCGGTATTCAGGAATCAAATCAAGCTTGCGGTATTGTTCCGCGATAGGTTGTTGGGAAGGGCTGCTCGCATACACGTTGTCACCCATGAACAAAAATAAATCCGGATCTGCAGCACCAATATCTTTCCAAAGAGGCTCTGGCTTATCTTGATTCGCGCAGGAACCAAAAGCGATCTTCGTGAGCGTCTTTGAATAATCAATTCCACGGGCAGGCAAAGAAGAAACGTAAGTTTCAACGCCATGGGGTTGCACAGGTGTTGATTCAGAAAATTTGGGAGTTTGCGCACAAGCCGTGAGCAATAAAGCTAAGAGCAATAACTTCTTCATGAAACCTCCAAATGCCGTAACGCAGTTGCACTACCAAAAGTAAGTCCGTCCCCTAGAGGCGTCAATCTCAATATGAGACAGGCACGCACTTTGTATTGGATACTTTGTATGACAGATAAAATGCATTTATTTTTACGAACAGCGGCTTTGGGATTTGTGGCGTTTGCGATTTTAGCAGCGGAACTCACTCTTGTTGGAGTTCAGCAGCGTTCTCTCGCAATGAGACAGCCGATAAGCGGCGTCTCTGTTTACAAAATGTCCAAGCGCCAAATGCTTGAGATGAATATGCAGTCCGCAAAACGCTGGGCGGAAAGATTGGATACGCAGTCTTTGCATCTTCTTGCGGTCTCGTCGATGAGTGGCTTTGATCGTTGGCGCCGTGGAGTTGATATTGACTCTATGAAAACTCAATATTCAAAAGATATGATCGCGCATTTAAAAGCGATGACTTCGATTCTAAAAATGCGTCGTGAAAAAGGCGGCTTTGCGAAACTCCGAGAGTTCGATTTCCAAAATATGATTCGTAAAAGTGATTATCTGCTTTCATTGAGTGTCACAAAATCTTGTCTTGAGCACCTCAGCAAAGAAGAAGGCTCAACGGAAACTGTTCGCGAAGTTCTAGCGTCTTACAATCAAGAGCGCATGCAATTCGATCACAAAATGATTTCCATTGCCGAAAACTAAAAGGGCGCTGAGAGCGCCCTTCCTAAAAACTAAAAACATTTTTTTCTAGCGAAAATCGATGTCGACGAAGCGTGAGCGCGGGCTACGACTTCGCCGTCAGCAAAAACTTTATAGATAACACCGTCATCCGTTCTTGTGATCGTGCCTACATAGCCCTGATCCGCATGGAAGCTTGAACCACAAGCCATGTTCACCATACCAAGAGCCCACTGGCTCGGAGTTGGAAAATCCAAAGACACAGTGGCTTCACCGACTTGAGCAGAAGCGTAAGATCCGACAAATATTGCAGCCATAACAATTAACTTTTTCATCATATGATCTCCATTGTTTTGAATTGTGGGCTTAACTAAATTCAAAACCGGAGGGATGTCAGGTTTTATTCTTGAAAGAATCATTCGAATAAGTTTTGCGAACGGCAAAAAAAAGCCCCTGCATTCGGCAGAGGCTTTTCAAGCTCATTGCTAAGTAATTTCCTATTTGCGTTCGCTGAGAGGAGTTACTTTACGTTGTTCAGCACCCACGTACTCAGAAAGAGGACGGATGATGCGGTTGTCAGCAGCTTGCTCCATGATGTGAGCAGACCAGCCTGTTGTACGAGCCATCACGAAGATCGGAGTAAAGAAGTCGATCTCAAAGCCCATCATGTAGTAAGCAGGACCCGCTGGGAAATCCAAGTTAGGGTAGATTTTTTTCTTCTCAACCATAACTTTTTCCAATGCAGAGTACATCTGCATCCATTTTTGCTCGCCCGTCACGTCAGCCATGACTTGTGCGTATTTTTTCATAGTTGGAACGCGGGAGTCGCCAGAGCGGTAAACGCGGTGACCGAAGCCCATGACTTTTTTCTTCTGAGCTAGAGCATCCAGCATCCACTGTTCTGCTTTTGCAGGATCCGCGATCTCTTTCATCATGTGCATAACCATTTCGTTCGCACCACCGTGCAAAGGACCTTTCAACGCACCGATACCCGCAACTGTTGCAGAGTAGATATCAGATTGAGTTGAAGTCACAACACGCGCCGTGAAAGTAGAAGCGTTGAAGCTGTGTTCAGCGTAAAGGATCAAAGAAACGTCGAAAGCTTTAACAACTTCTTTTTGTGGAACTTTACCGAAACACATGTGGAAGAAGTTTTCAGCGATAGACAAATCCGCTTTTGGAGGAATGAAATCCAAACCTTTTTTGAAGCGGTAATCCGCTGCAACCATAGTTGGGATTTTCGCCAACAACTGGATTGCTTTATCCATGTTTGTCGCTGGAGATGCATCCCAGATACGAGCGTCTTCAGTGCCCAAGAAAGAAACTGCCGTACGGATAGAATCCATCGGGTGACATTTTTGCGGAAGAGCTTTGATCACATTCAACAAAGTTGTAGAGATCTCGCGGTAGCCGCGCTCTTTTTTCGTGAAGTCAGCAAGTTGAGAAGCGTTTGGCAACTCACCATTGTAAAGCAAGTAAGCCACTTCTTCGAAAGAGCAGTTTTCAGCCAAGTCTTGAACTGGGTAACCACGGTAGATCAAAGAATTTGTATGAGGGTTTACTTTAGATACAGAAGACGTATCCATAACAACGCCTTCAAGACCCTTTTTCACGTTCATTTTCTCTGGTTCTGGAACGTAATCTGGATTGATATATTCAGCCATTTTTCCTCCGAAGATGGGTACGCCGTACCTTTTCGAAGCGCGGCGCGTAATGTATGTAAAAATGAATGGTTCAAGCTAGCTTGGGGTTTGGCATCGGTCAATAGATGGACAGCGCAAAAGCGACTTTGCTTGGCGCGGCGAAAATCGCCGTTCGACGACGGGTGGGGAAACGAGGACCTAAGACCTAAGAATCCTGAAGGGATCTTAAAAGCCATTGCTGGAGCGTCGGCGCCAGTTGGTGATGTTCTTTACGCGCGCGCGACCACCAAAGACTTAAATGATTATTTTTAATTCCTTGAAGTTCCGAGAGCGAGACCTCAACGATTTCTTGAGCGCGAAGCTCTTTTAATACCGCCAACCGAGGAACAAGACTCCACCCATAACCTTTAGCGACGGCAGAGCGAATACCGATCAGGTTATCAACACTGACCGAGATATTTTCCATTCTCTCCGGAAAGTTTAAAAACTCTTCGGCATTGATGTCTATGTGTCGCACAAAACTTTTTTTACGAAGAGCTTGAAGCAGTTTTTCGTCTTTAAGATTTTTAAAGTCTTTCTGCCAGGTTTTGGGAACGATCACGATCCATTCTTCCGGAAGAATTTTTTTATACGCAATCAGCGGGTCCACAGGTGCTCCACAAGTAATAATAAAATCGCACGTGCCCTCTAGAAGCTCTGTTTCAAAATGACGGTTCGGGGTGAGAATCAACCAATTGTATTTGTGGCCGGTGTCGCGATTTAAGCAAGCAGAGTAAGGCACAATCACTTGTTCAGAAAGCCACATGCTGGTGCCGATTCGCAATTGCGGTTTGGTATCCAACAGGCGCTGCTGGGAAATCAAAGTGTCTTCCGTCCAGCGATTCACTAAATGACCTTTGGCCGTCAACACCCAACGGCCTTTGATTTTTTCCAGCAATTCATGTTCAGCGGCAATTCTTTGAACCTTTCTGACTAAGGCAGAAGGGTCCAGATTAAGACGTGCCGCCACGTCTCTTAAGGAAGAGCCATCGCGGAATTCTAAAACAACCAAACAATCATCTAGGGGAATTTGAAAAGCCATAATGTTGACGAAAAGTAAATTTGATAGTGCATAAAAGTCAACAGCCAAAGACGGCAACGCCCGCTAAGGTGAGGTCCTAGGAGGATCCATGAAGATATTTATTCCGGCTTTTGCGGCCATTGTACTCATGATGTCAGGTTATGAATCTCAAGCGGCCATAGCTTGTGTTCCGGGAGACTGTTGTAATGGCAGACCCTGCGGAAGCAACCCAAATCCCAACCCGCCAAGAGGCCCGGATTGCCCACCACGTGGAGGACGCCCCTTGTTTTTAAATGTCAAAGTCAGCGGCACGTGCTCCAGCGTTCAGGTTCAGGATTGTTCAGCTTGTGCCTCTTACGCCAACGCGTGCACTGAGCACCATGATAAAGCCGGCGATTTTGTTGGTTACGCCTGCGTCTATTGCCAGTAGTGTAAGCGAACAAGCGGCCCCTCTTCGTCATGTGCCTAAAATGTTAGCGATTTTTTTGGCCTAAGTAGCCTCAGTTTGAGTTCTCCAGGGAATGAATGTTGCTTTTATTCCTGGCGAACTCATTATCAGGAGGCGTTTATGTTTAAGAAGGTGATTTTACTGCAGTCTTTGATTACGTTGTTCGCTCAGGGAGCTTGGGCCGAGACAATGATTTTCCACGGAACTGTGGCTGCTCGCAAACAATGTGCTGACACAGGCGGAGTTTTTGCGACGGATTTGGGATGCAAAAAATTGTCTTTAAACCAAAGAGCCTGCGCGGTGGCTTTGAATGTGAGCCAAGGCGAAATCCAAACGATGCAAGTGGAAGTTCCAGAAGCTTTTAACACAGGTGATGCCCGCAAAGCTCAATACACGGTTTCTGTGACGAAGCCTTATCTTTATCGCGACGGTTTCCATGCCTATATGTTGAAGATGGACAAAGAGTCTTCCATCGAAGTGAAAATCGCCAGCAACGGAACGGGAAAAGTCTTGGCTGCAAACATGTACTTTGACCACGAATTTGCCAAAGATGGAACTCGTACTTACAAACAATATGAGTGCCGCAATCTGAAAAGAGTCAAATAAGATGAAATCACTCCTAAAGTAAGGAATGATATTGAGAAGTGATAGACTTCAAATATCTGACTTGGGGGAGTGAATGAACTCTTGGAGCTTGCAAGGTAAAACAGCGGTCGTGTGCGGCGCTTCGGGCGGTATCGGTGAAGCGTCCGCAAAACTTTTAGCGGAACGAGGCGCACGAATTCTGGCTTTAGCAAGAACAGAAGAAAAGTTAAAAGCCCTTATCAGTTCCTTGCCTGGTGAGGGTCACAAAAGTTTTGCAATCGATCTAGCAAATACGGATAAGCTGCAAACAGATATTCTTCCGTTGCTGCAAAAAGAATCCGTGCAAATTTTAATCAACAATACCGGTGGCCCCAAAGGCGGGCCTTTGCATGAAGCCAATATCACTGAATTTGAAATTCCTCTGCGTGCGCATCTGATTGCGTCTCATCTTCTGGTGCAGACGCTATTGCCTTCCATGAAGAAATCTCAATACGGGCGAATCATTAATGTGATTTCGACCTCTGTCAAAAATCCGATTCCAGGTTTGGGAGTTTCAAATACCATCCGTGGTGCCATGGCGAACTGGTCAAAAACTTTAGCCGGAGAACTCGCGCCTTTTGGTGTGACAGTAAACAATGTTTTACCTGGCTACATCCGGACCGACCGGCTGCGTTCTTTGATGGGCTCTTCAGCGACAGCCACACGAACCTCTGTTGAGGCGGTCGAAGAAAACTGGAAGAAAACAATTCCCGCAGGAAGAATCGGGGAGCCACAAGAAATGGCGGAGGCGATTGCATTTTTAGCGAGCCCGGCGGCTTCGTATATTAACGGTATTAATCTGCCTGTCGATGGGGGAAGAACTCCGTCACTTTAACAAAGTCTTGTGAGATTACAGGTTGCGATTGTTTCAGAGAGACCGACAATAAAAAAAGGTTTCAAACCAAGGAGCCTTTATGAATCGTCGCAACTTTTTAGGGACCTCGGTTAAAATTTTGGTCCTCTCTTTCAGTGCAGCCATTTTAGACGCCTGCGGTGGCAGTTCAAAAAGCATAAACAACAGCAGCGATCCGGAAGAAACAAATCCTCCCGGAAAAACTCCAACTAAACCTGGAGCGAGTTGTCTGAAAAGCGGAACGGTTGTCGATATACAGCAAGTGCATGCGACGAACCACACTCTGGTGATTCCAATTCGAGATATAAACGCGGGCATGGATAAGATTTATGTTCTAGAAGACAATGGAAGCGGTCACACGCATACTGTAGTTATGACCGCTGGTGATTTTAAGAGACTGCGAAACAATGAAGGTGCCATGGAATTTTCCAGTTTTGATGGCGATCACAGTCACACTGTCACAGTGACCTGCATTTAAATTTCGATCTGGCGGCAGAGCCACTGTTCGAGCTCTGTCAGCCCCGCAGAAAGATCGGCAAACTTTTCGCGGGCTTTTGCAAGAGCTTGGCGAATTGTTTCGCCGCGATACGCTTGACCTCGCAGACTCATAGTTAAATCTTCAATCAATTGCGGATACAGGCAATCGGTGAAGATCTTAAGTTCTTTGATAACGCCATCTTCAACTTGGAATTGGAAATCAAAGAAACCGAGTGACAGATACTCGTCCATCTTGTGATTGAATTCCAAAGTATTTCCATACAACCATTCCCACGAACTTAAGGTGTCGTACTGAGCTTTTAGCTCTGGAATGCGTTTTAAGCTTTCCATTGTTAAAGACTCGATTTCGGCTTTGGCATCGTAAAATTTTTCAAAAGCGGCGACCATGGTTTCAACAATTTGATCGTGCTTGATGTTTGCAGAAACTTCGTTGAGGTTGGCAACGCGTGCGCGCACAGACTCTTTGCCTTTGGCTTGCAGCTTCTTGGGATTCGGAGTCAGGTAGTTTCCAAGACGCGTGAGATCGGTGTGCAAAAGCAAAGTTCCATGATGAAACGCACGGTCTTTCTTTTCACGATAGGCACTGCCGCTAAATTTGCGGGGACCATCATGGAATGGAATCAGTAAATCGTTTCTTCCGGAAGCTTCACCTGTGATGCCGAAGTTTTTAAGTGCATTGAAGATCACTTGTACATTGTTATCGCGCTTATAAGCCTCTTTCGGAGACAGGAAAGTAAAATTCGTATTTCCCAAATCATGAAATACAGCGCCACCGCCAGTCGTGCGACGGGCAAGGTGAACATTGTCGTTTTTCATTTGTGCAAGATTGCACTCAGACCATGGATTTTGATTTCTTCCGATGACCACCGTCTCTTCATTTCTCCACAGGAAAAGAACTTGTTGAGAAGGATCGAGGTTGTGAAAGATCCATTCTTCGGTGGCAAGATTAAGATGAGGATTAAAACTATCTGAAAGAAAAACTTTGAGCTTTTGCATGAGCGAAACCTATTCTTGCAGCGAGCGTTGGTCAAGGAACGAGACATCTAAGAGTATATATTCGTTTAAGGCCGGAACCTTGACTTTTTTTCGTGCTTAGGGCTTAAATAGAGTCTGTATTTCATTCTTTGAAATGCCCGGACGATGTGCGACGTACCCGGTTAGGACAAGACGACGCTTTTTTCTAATAGAAAGGAGTGTTGGTATGTCTAACACAGTAGCATGGATTCTCTTATCTATTGCCGGTCTTCTTGAAGTCGGTGGGTCTATCGGTCTCAAATATACAGAAGGTTTCACAAAATTAAATGCCAGTATTTTTACTCTCGTGGCTTTGGCGGGGAGTATGTTTTTGCTCGCGCGCGCGGCGACCGTTTTACCTATTGGAACGGCTTACGGAGTGTGGGTGGGAATTGGTGCTTTGGGGGCTGCGATCTTAGGGATTATTCTCTTTAAAGAAGCGGCGACTCCGGCGCGGTTGTTTTTTTTAGGGTTGCTTTTGGTCTCTATTATCGGACTGAAAGTCACCTCGGGCTCCCACTAAGAGAGGCATTTTTTACCATTCCTGGGGCGCATATATAATGTCGCTTTATTCATTTCATAGTCTAAGTGTTTCTTTGTATAAGACGTCCATACAAAAGGAAGTATTTATGAAACACTTAGTAATTGTTCTTTCATTGTTGGTATCAACATCGGCTTTTGCGAAAAACCAAGATATCGAAAAACGTGTTCGTTACGCTGCGGATCTTTTGGCTTCTATTGCTGAAGGTTCTCAAGAGTACAAAGTCACTCCAGGTGCGGATGTTAAAAAAATCTTATTCGAACTTGCGACAAATGAAGGAATGGTTGAAGACCAAAAAGACTTTGACGACCATTGGGAAGCGACAACCAAAAATGCCTGGGGTGTTGACGAAATGTTGTGGGCTGAAGAAGACCGCGGCGGCGCTTATAGCTACATCGAAAACTCTTTAGAGAACGCTTTGGAAGAAGGCGAGCAATCTGAACAAGACAAAATCAAATTTGCCGATGGCACTTTAAAATTGAATAAAGCTTTCAATGTTCTTCGCTCTATCAAATCTGTAAAATACGGTGTGGCCCCCATGGGCGCCGTTCAGTGTGGTGTGACTTTCCCGTCATTAATGATTTTGGACACTGAAAACGGTGTTGTTCACCAAATCATCATGGAAGGTTCAGGCTGCTAATAAAAAACACAGCCGTTAGAAAGAAAAAGCCAGTCGGGAAAAATCTTACTGGCTTTTTTATTTTCATAGCTATCAAAAATTTTAGGTTTGTGACGGAGACCGAATCCACTTAGGCACATCCAGCGGCTGGTAAGTGGAAAACTTCTGCAGCAGTTCTTCTGATGAATTCGCGAAAACGACCAGGTCTTTGTATTGTTCACGAATAAATTTTTCTTCAATACCTTTGTTCACAAGTTCTTTAAGAGGTTTGTAGTAATCCAGCACATCTAAAACGCCGATGGGTTTTTGATGCAGTCCCAGTTGTGACCAAGTGACAATCTCACAAAGTTCTTCAAAAGTTCCAAAGCCTCCCGGCAAGGCAATAAAGCCATCAGAAAGTTCGGCCATCAAAGCTTTGCGCGAGTGCATAGAATCAACAACACGTAAATCGGTGAGTCCGAGGTGAGCCACTTCTTTGGTGCTCAAAATTTTTGGAATCACGCCGATGACATGCCCACCATGGGCAAGAACTTCGTCGGCAACAGCGCCCATTAAACCCACACTGGCGCCGCCATAGACCAAGGTGATTTTATTTGCTGCCAAAGTTTTTCCCAAGTTTCGTGCGGCAGTCATATACTCGGGCTGAGCGCCAGCACTGGAGCCACAAAACACACAGATGCTTTTCATAAAAACCTCTTAGTTATTAAAATGACAAAATCCCGGGAAATGTCAACGCCACCGAAATCCATTGCCTTTTTAAAAGACCTTGTTTGAGATATGAAAAGGGGTCGCCATGAAGATCAATGTGATTCGATCATTTTTAGTCCTGGAAGCCGTCGTCTTTTTTCTGGCGGCTCTTTTCCATTTCGATATTCTGACAACCGGCTATGAACACCAAAAAGCGGGGACCGCCGAAACCGTCATCGGTGGTGTTTTAACATTAGGATTGATTCTAAGTTTTTTAGCTAAAGAGTGGACTCACAGACTCGCGATGACGGCGCAAGGATTTGCACTGTTGGGAGTTTTCGTGGGAATTATCATGATCACCATAGGTGTCGGCCCAAGGACTCCGCCGGATGTTTTAATTCACATGCTCATGGTGATTTTGCTGCTTTTGGGTCTCATGACCACGCACAGATACAAACGTCTTCTTCAGAAATAAAAAGGGAGGCTGATGCCTCCCTTTTTTCTTACTTCAAGGTGAAGTTAAAAATACTAGTGTCAAAAGAGTTGTACTCGTCATAACGAGAAAGCGCATACAGGTCTTTACGAGTCTGCATCTTATCCAAAAGACCTTCTTGAGTCCCTTTAGTTTTGATCTCGTGAAGACCTGAAACAGTCGCACCCATCGCGAGACGGAATGTTGTCACAGGGTAAATCACGATATTGTAACCAAGGTTAGAAAGCTCTTCATAAGTGTAAAGGCGGCCTTTACCGAACTCCGTCATGTTCGCAAGAAGAGGAACTGAAACTGCCTTACGGAAAGTTTCAAATTCTTTTTCATTCTCAAGAGCTTCAGTGAAGATGCAATCCGCACCCGCATCAATATAAGCTTTCGCACGATCAATGGCTTTATCAATACCCTCGACAGCACGCGCATCGGTGCGAGCAATCAAAAGGAAATTTTCATCCAATTTTTTACCACGAGCCGCCGCCGCCACTTTGCGAGTCGCTTCATCGCGAGTCACAAGAGCTTTCCCATCAAGGTGACCACAACGCTTCGGATTGATCTGATCTTCAATATGGCAACCAGCAAGACCCATCTCAATCATCTCTTGCACAGTACGAGTCGCCGACATCGGCTCACCAAATCCAGTGTCGATATCAATAATAGTAGGCAGCTTCGTCGTACGAGAAATCTGGCGACCACGCTGAGCGACTTCAGTCAATGACGTCAACCCAATATCAGGATACCCAAGATCGTTAGAAAGAACCGATCCTGAGATATAAACCCCATCAAATCCTTCTCTCTCAATAGCCATACTAACAAGCGGCGACCAAGAACCCGGGAATTGAAGTAATTTTCCAGACTTTAAGGCTTCACGAAAATTTTTACGCTTCTGAGCGGGAGTAATTTCTGGGAATAACACAGTATCCTCATCTTTCCTCACGACCCGCGTGGCTTCGGTAGTCGTGAATCAGTTATATTTTTCTAATTCAAAGATAAGCATTCAAAAACTTAGAATGCACATCTCTCAATTGGCCCAAGTTTCAAGATCGGTTTTGTGATTCTTAAAGATTTAACTCTGAAAGATCACCAGCATCGTATCACTTTCTAACGTGAGTGTGTTTTCAAAAGAACGAAAGAAACGTGATTTGTAGACCGAGAACGTTGGGGGAGGAGCGGAGGGAGTCCTTTTGGCAACTCCCGAAGCAGGCCTCCGCCAAGCGTGATGCGTTCGACCGCTGAAAGCGGGCGATGGCGGCGAGCTCAAGGAAGAGCGCGCCGGCGTAGCGGAGCTTGCCAAAAGGACTCCCTCCGCTTCTCCCGCACCGAGATCTCCGTCCTAGAAGATCCCTTTATTATCGCGTTTGTTGTTAACAAGCTTGTCGATAGGAATCTGAACGTTCAACTGTTGAACTTCTTCAGCAGTCAAAGATTCAAGACGCTCAACAAGACCAATGAAACGATCACGTTCTTGTTTCGTGATAATCCCTTCAGTCAAAGTGTCAAACTTACGGATGTAGTCAGCACGTTTGAACGGACGAGCCCCCGCTGGATGCGCATCAGCCACACCTAGTTCATCAACGATTTTAGAACCATCTTTCATCGTAATTTCTACGCGGCCACCGAAGCGTTTTTTATCTGGATCTGTCTCGTGGTACCAAGCAGTCCATTGTTTGTCTTCAACAGTAGAAATTTTGTGCCACAAAGCCACAGTATCAGCACGTTTCGCACGCTCTGGAGCGTACGAGTTAACATGGTGCCAAGTTCCATCTTGAAGAGCCACTGCGAAGATGTACATGATCGAGTGATCAAGAGTCTCGCGAGATGCATTTGGATCCATTTTTTGTGGATCGTTCGCACCAGTACCAATCACGTAGTGAGTGTGGTGAGAAGTGTGGATCACGATATTTGCAATATCGTCGAAGTTTTTGATCATTGGCTTCATTTTGCGAGCCAAGTCGATCAATGCTTGAGATTGGTACTCCGCAGAGTGTTCTTTTGTGTAAGTCTCAAGGATTGCGCGTTTTTCTTCGCCCACTTCTGGAAGTGGAACTTCGTATTTTCCGTTTTTACCAGAAAGCATGTAAGCGATAACTGAATCTTCACCTTCGTAAATCGGAGATGGAGCACCTTCGCCACGCATAACACGGTCTACAGCTTCTACTGCCAACTTACCAGCGTGTGCCGGAGCGTAAGCTTTCCAAGAAGAGATTTCACCTTTACGAGATTGACGAGTCGTGAAAGAAACGTGAACCGCTTGTTGAACCGCTTGGAAAATAGTTTCAGTTGGAAGAGACAACAATGTACCGATACCCGCAGCTTGAGCAGGGCACAAGTGAGCGATATGGTCTTTTTTGTATTCGTGTAAGCAGATCGCTTTTACTAGATCAACGTGAACTTCGTAACCAGTTACGATACCTTTAAGAAGTTCTTTACCGTTTTTACCCATTTGTTGAGCAACCGCCAAGATAGCTGGAATGTTGTCACCAGGGTGAGAGTAGTCAGCAGCCAAGTAAGTGTCATGAAAATCCAATTCACGAACCGCAGTGCCGTTCGCCCATGCAGCCCACTCACAGTCAAATTTTTGATCGTTTGGCATACCGAATACAGTCGCACCATGAGCGCGAGGATGCGCAATCGCCATCGCGCGAGCCGAAGCAACCGGACGACGGTTCGCAGCCGCGATAGCTACAGATGCGTTGTCGATGATACGGTTGATAACCATATCAGTAACGTCAGCTTTGATAGGTGCATTGTCAGAAGCGATTTCAGCAATTTTCCAAGCAAGTTGGTCTTTGCGATCAAGCTTTTCTTTAGAAGGATAAACGCGAACTGTGTGTTTCTTCATGAAAGGTCCTTTCAGGGGTTAAAAATAAAACAACTGAACCTAACTTGGGCCTCTGAAAGGGTCAAGAATCAGACGGGGAGAGTCCGCTTCACTCAGTGCGTCGCGGGGCTACTCCCAACCGTTTTTATCATGAAAGTCAGGTTGAGAAGCCGCATGGCGAAGCGACCAATAGCTTTTCTCGCCACCTAAAAACTCCACCACCGTCGTTAACCCCACAATACGGGGATTTAATGGCTGAGAGCTGTTCACCTCAATTCGAAAGAACGCTTCATTCTTTTCGGAACTGCGCTCTTTCAGACGCACGGTGATATCCGAGGAGGGCTTCATACCTTCACGGTAACTGCTAAAACTATAAGCATTCCAATTGCCGTTCGGTGAGCAATTGATCTCGAGATAGGGTTCATTTTTATCACGAGTTTCAGAGACAAAAACCTCAAGGCAGGTGCTCTGCCAAAGGCCGTCTTCACGGGATTCAATGACTCCCGGGGAAGGCCACACAATATGTTCAAGAGGGCCGGTGATTTTAAATTCAATCGTCAAAGTCGTGGGTTTTGTCTGAAAGCAGTCGGCTTCAATGGAAAACTGACTCGTGCGGTTCGTAGAATGAAACGGAATAAGATTTTTCATGAACGTTTCTCCCACTCCAGCGTTGCTGTAAATAGAACCTTATCGTCACCGACGCGGGCTCCTTTGTAGTTCGTTGTTCCTTGAGAATTATTGTGAACATCGGGCGATTGCAGACTGCGATCAATCTGAACTTTATCTCCCAAGTGAGTTTCTGCCAAGAAATTGACCGAGTAGGACTTTAACAGCAAAGACTTGTGGTACTCATAAGGAATAGCGTCCAGAATCCACTGGGCGTATTTCGTGTTGTTCACGTGTTGATTGATATCCAAGTCAGAGTTACGAACACGGTACTTGGCGAGCTTTTCGTATTCGCCAGCCACGGGAATTTTTTCGGGTGTCAGACCTGAAGAACGTTCATAAGTTAAATGATCCCACTCCCGAAGGTTTTGCGCAGGAAGAATTTTTTTAGTTTGGCGATCCAAAGCCAACCACGAAGTTGCGCAAAGCCCGATCTCCTTGTCGTTCTCGTTCAAAATAGCAAACTCCCGTGTCACAAAAGCGCCCTCAGGTGGACGCAGCCACGTTTGTACTTTGATGTTCTGGCCGAATCGAGGCCATTCCTTCATGTGCAGAGTTTGGCGGGTCAACACCCAATAAAGGCCTTCTCTTTCCATATCTTGCATTCCAAAACCTAAGCGCTCGGCGTGCATCCAGGCGGTCTCCTGGATAAGATTGAGAGTGCCATAAAGTCCCAGGCGTCCCAGTGGATTCACTAGCAAACTTGTAATGTGATACTTTTCTGTCCAGAGGGCATATTCCGATTTGCTCATGCACCTATGATTCCATATTTCGTGCGCGAAAACATGAAATAACTCGTATCTCAAACATAGAAATTGCAAAAAAACAGGAAGTAATTTAGACCCAAACAATGTATACTGTATTTGTTTAGAGGCGTGAAAAACGAAAAACCTTCAAAGCAAATACTTGTCACGTTCCCTTGGTTGTGTTTAAGCTAATTATTATTAGGTGGATTGCACATGAGACAAAAAAATATGTTAGCAGATTTTTTAAAGCAGAAACGTGTAGCAGCAGGTCTTTCTCAAAGAGACGTGGCTGACAAATTGGGATACTCAACTCCTCAGTTTATTTCTAACTGGGAAAGAGGAGTTTCTCATCCTCCAATCAACGCTCTTAAGAAGTTGGGAGAGCTTTATAAAGTATCAGCTGATGATCTTTTTGAGGTGACACTCAATGCGACGGTTCAAGAGGTAACTCAAGATCTTCGCCGCAAATTCGCAAGCAGCAAAGCTCGCTAATTTATACCAGTTTGTAGAGTTAAATTTGGAACGAGCTCCAGTTATGGCGCTCGTTTTGTTTTTTTGGCAGATGAATTCGAAATTTTCTTTTGCAAGGTGAATTGGTGAGAACGAAACTGTTTAAAGCGTTAAGCGAAGAGCTTTGTTCGTTTATTGAACAAGAGGGGATGGCGGTTCGTCCTTATAGTCATCCGGGATTGTCCTATTTTCAACAGCTGACAGAAGAAGGCCAACAAACTGCCATTGAAACCCTGCAAAACTATCTTGAGGTCTGTCGGTCCGTCTATAAGGAAAACCACAGTCTCAAAGACTCGGCATTCTTGGTTCAAAAAGGTTTGGAATATTTTAGTTATCAATGCCATCCGTCCATTTTCGAAATGGTGGAAAAAGAAAGTCGTGTTGTTGAGTTTTATACGCCTCAGAACACGCAGATTTTCAGAACAATTAACTATTTTGAATTCGCCAGTTACACAATCGAAGACCTTTACTGTCGTCCTTGGAATCATCTTTATATCCGCGATGAAGAAATCGATAATCTTTTAATTCAAGGAGTAGGGGCTGTCCTTACCAAGGCTGCGGGACCCGAGGGCGTTTTGGTCCCAAATCAACATTTACTGACTGAGAAAGCTTCTCTTGAAAGAGTGACTATCACCGTTGATGGAGTTCATCTTTTACCTTTAATGCAAAAAGAGGCCGTTGAGGGTTTTGCCTGCATTATTGATTGCCGTCCTCTTTTATACTAAAAAATTTTTTAGAAAGTTCCGATCGACAGATGGAAGCGCCAAGGTTCTTCCGTTGGGCGCGCGTCTAATTTCCAAGCCCATTCCAAGCTTAAAGGTCCTACCGGCGTATTATAGCGAATACCGAATCCCGCAGAATCACGATAGCTGTCTTGGAAATGCAAACCCTGAATTTGCACGGAGCCACCGTCATAGAAAACAGCTCCGCCCAAGTTTCCGTAAATAGGAAAACGAAGTTCTGATTTTACCAGATACATTGTGGAGTCAGTTCTAAGGTAATAAGTGGAATCATTCGGACCGATCCCTAGATCCGTGCGATTCGGGAAGACTTCTTGAGTTCCAGCTTCGTAACCACGAATCGTGGATTGGCCTCCCAAAGTGAAACCTTTTTTATCCCAAGGAACGCCACCGTTATCGCTTAAGTTTTTTAAGTAACCGCCGCGCACCTGATTCGCCCAAACAACGGGTTGCATTTTATAATGAGCCACTGTCCAGTAATGCGTGAAACTTAAAGTGCTGCGCCAGAATTCAATCGTGCGCGTGCTGCCTAGATCAGGAGACGAATACTCCGCACTCCAACGCGTGAAAGTTCCTTTGGTCGGATTAAATGGATTGTCCCGGAAGTCGACATCTAAAGTCGGTCCTGTTGTCGCGATATCTTGCGTGATCGAAGGGAACTTGTCTTCCAAGCTGTAGTCTTTGATCGTCGCTAAAGACCACAGATCCCAGATACCCAAGACATGGGACGTGAAATCCTTTTCAAGCGAATAAGTTGTGGAATTCACTTCGGTGATTTTACGAAGATCATAATCAGTCACAGTTTTAGATCGCGCTAAATTAATACGACCGCGAACACGCGTGCCGAAAATATAAGGCTCTAAATAGCCTAGGATGATGCGGCTTTCGAGAAACTTGATATCCGCGACATTGTAGTTGCCTTCCAGGCGCACAGAAACTCCGCGACCGGTCCCCCACAAATTGCGGTAGGCCACACCCAAGTAACCGCGCAAAGTCAGCGTTCGTTCATTCGTTGCACCGCCACCGATCGTGAAAAGACCCGGCTCTCTTTCAGAGACTTTTACCAAAACCGTGCGGTTAGCCGCCGGGGTTTTTTCTTCCAGAGTGCGGATTTCAACAGAGCTAAAAAATCCTGTGCGCTGCAGGCGAGCGATGGACTCTTCAACCTTGCTTGGAGTGATGAGATCTCCTTGCGTGAACTCTAACTCTTTTTGAATCACATAATCTTTGGTGAAGTTATTGCCTTCTAAAATAATAGAGGCTGCGCGAACCTGGGGTCCTTCAAAGATTTTGAAATGCAAAGAAGCTTTGGTATTCGTTTCGTCATAAGTCACCAGATCTTCTTTTTCATTGAGCAGAATCATCTCGATATAGCCACGCTCATGGTAGAAGTCTTTAAGGCGGCCGATTGATTCCTCGATATGGCCTAAACGCAACGGCCCCGCGCGAAGACGAGTGACTTTAAGAAGCTCTTCATTGCTAAAAGAAGAATTTCCGGTGAACTCCACCGATTCAACAACCGTCAAAGGTCCTTCATCCAAGTTCACGTAAATAGTGACAGCGTCTTTGTCCTTATTGTATTGCGTGCGCGAAGACAGCACTTTGGCTTGCAAAAATCCGTTGTTCTGGAGTTCCAAAACTAAGTTCTTAATTCCCGTATCGACATCGTCTTTATTGTAATAACGCTCGCTGACGACCGGAGAACTGTGTTTTTCAATAAACTCCGCATAGTAACTTTCGCTCTTGCTAAATCGGCCTGTAAAATTAATTTTCTGAATTTTAACGCGAGGGCCTTCGTTGATTGAAAAAGTCACTTTGCGCTCAAAGCGATTCTTTCCTTCTGTTTCTTCAGCTTTTACCTCAGCGCGGGCATAACCTTGCGCCAGATAGTAAGCGCGAATTTTTTGTCCGAGCTCCGTGCCCACGGCAGGGTTGCCCGAATAAAAATTATCCAAATCCAAAGCCTTTTCAACGTCCCGGATTTTGAGGATCTTGACACCTTGGTATCCTTGATAGTCAAACGTATAGCTTTCCGTTTTATCAATGCTATAGAACAGAGTCACCTGAGACTCGTCAGCACTAAACTCTGTCGTCGGTCCTGTGATATCCGCGCGGATATAGTGATTTGAGCGCAAATAATCGCGCGCTTTTTTATTTACTTCAGAAAGAGTGTTGTCCGTAAAAGGATCATTCAGATACTTACTAAGTTTTTTCGCCAGAGTTTTATTCAGCTCTACGTTCGCACTTTGTAAAATGATGTTATGGATCACGGTCTGCTTGTTTTCAGTGATCTTAACGGCCACGCCAACCAGGTCTTCGCTTTCCGGAGGCATTTCAATATCGACGACGGCATTGTAGTAGCCGCGCTCTTTATAGGCCTGGCGAATTTTTTCAGCGCCTTCAATTAAGTTCTGTTGATCAAAAACGTCGCCGTTTTTAACGCCGAAAATATTTTCCACTTCGGTATCGGGAATTCCCTTGTTGCCAAAGAATTTCAAATTCGTCACGCGACGGGTTCTTAGAAATTCCATACGGTACGGACTGCCGTTGCCGTCGTCCATAACGCGAATCGAAGTGAACTGCGGTTTCAGTTGCAAAAAGCGAATGACTTCATCGACTTGTTCGAGCGTTAACTTTTCTTTTTCAACTTGTGGAAATCTTTTTAACAATTCCGTCTGGATCTCTGGAGGAAGATTTGAATACTTCAACATCTTCTTCGCCCAACCCGGAAGGGGAGCGGCCAAAGCACTGGTCAAAAGCAAAAGAGATAAAAGGGTTCGAGAACGGAACATTATTTGAACTCCCTCTTAAACTCAAGATCCAAACCGAAGATGCTTTGCGCTTCCGGTTGCGTGGACTGCAAAGTGGTGTTGTCTTCGATACCACGATTTTCAAAAGAACCGATGGCTGTCCAATTGTTGTTGATAAAATATTCCAGTTTTAAGTCGTAAGACTGCGTATCACGAACAGGACGACTTCCTGAAACTTTCACGCGTTCTGAAAGACGGCGACTGACAGTGACCTTTGGAACACTGATGTTGCGAGTGGAGTCGTATTGTGAACCCACTTGTAAGTTAAATCCTGTCGCACTTTCAAAAGCCTTGCCGATCGGTTTTGCCAACACCGCGCCACCGATTTCAAAACCCAGTTGCTCTGCTTGTTGGCGCGACTGAACGTTTTGATCCATCGCCGAGGATGTTACGCCCAGTGCAATCAATGAAATAATATCTTGTTCTGGTAAAGGAGGCACACTCGTTAAGCGAATGGTCAGGTTCTTTGAAGGTCCCTGCGCCAAAAGCGAAATATCGTAGTCGTTAATGCGCGACTGAGCCGTAATATAAAGATTTGGATTGATCTGATCAGGATCATTAAACTCAATAACACCATTTTGGATGTCGAAAACTTTATCTTTAAAGATCAGTTTGGATTTCTTTTCCATGTTGATCTTTCCAAGCAAGATCGGGTTGCTTGGGGCCCCTTTGACTTGCAAGTGACCTGACACTGAGCCATCGATAAGGGAGTTCTTCACAACAATATTGCGATCCAAAATCAACTGTAGATCTAAAAGAATCGGTTCAAAGTGACTCTCGCGAATGACTTTCGGAAGATAAACGCTTTGTTTAACTCCGGCGATGCCACCCTCTTCCGTAAATTCTTTTTCAACCAAAGCGCTGCTGACGTGGAAAGTTCCAGAAAGTGTGAATGGGAACCAACGGCCCGAAAAGAGCAGATCGGCATTTCCACTGCTGCGAACTTTATCGGGAACATTGAAGGTGACGTTGTCCATGCGCAGACGAATGGATGTCGGGATGTCGCGAATGCCGTTGATTAAAATGCCACCGTCACCTGTCAAAGTTCCGCCAGCAATATTGGCGCGAATCGAATTCACCAGAACTTTGCTTTGCGAGAAGACCACTTCCATCGAAAGGCGCTCAAGCGGGTGAGGAAAGCCCTTGAGTTTTAGGAACGCATTTTCTGTATTAAGATTTCCTAAGATCTCAGGTTTTTTAATGGAACCAGACACCGTTGTCGAGGCATGCAGAGTTCCACCTAGATCATCTAAGAATGGCATAAAGATTTGCAAAAGGCGGATGTCCATCTGCGCATTCACGGCCACATTCAAGTCCTCGGCCGTGAAATTTTCACCTTTGACGACCAAGTTGTTGTTCGGGCCTTCCAGGTGAAAGTTTTTAATATCGACGACGCCATTGTTGCTGGTGATATCAATGGGACCATTTTTATTGGAAGTCGAAAGCGTCCCGCGTTTTAAAGCGAATGTCTGGATATGAATTTTTCCCGATGACTTAAAGAAGTCTCCCGTATCTGCACGCAGATCCACTGTGGAAGTCAAAGATGAACTGTACTCACTGGCAAGATTGGCTCCGCCGATAAGGCCCAGCAGGGAGGAGTAATTCCAATTATTGGTCTTCATCTTCACTAGCAAAGGAGCTTTGCCTTTTTCAAACGGCAGTTGGAATTCCCCTTGAACCTTGTCACCGAAAAGACTGAGCTGCGCGCCAAAGCTGTTGCGATTTAAAGTGAGAATGAAATTCGAATTAGGAATCTCCTGGTCCTCAAAGTAAGTATCCGTCACGGCACCTTTGATCATCACCTGAGGATTTTTAACGGAGTCTTTAAGTTCCGCTGCAAAGTTTAAGTTTCCAAGAATATTCGAATTGATTTTGCTAATGATGTCGGATTCTTCAAGCTTCCAGTTTTTTCCATCAGCATAAAGATTCATCACCTGCTCAGAGCTGATACCGCCTTGAACCGCTAAAGTGGCATTGCCTTTTTGCAGAAGGACCTTATCGGTTTTGATATTTCCGTTTTGCGCTGAGACGTTGAAGTTAAGAATGTCGAAATTTTCAGGACCGATCATCACGTTTTTAAACGCAGACTCCAGATTGTAATTCATTTTCCAAAAGTTCAAAGGACCGTGCACGCGCGCCTTCGCGGCACCGATACCCGCAACATCCACTGGGAATTTATAAATGCGCGCAAAAACCAAAGCGATGTCGTTAAGATCCGCTGTCGGTGCGCTGAATTCGCCGCCCAGGGTGTTGTGATTCAAATCCACTTTTAAATCGCCTAAATACTGAGTTTTATTAACGGCCCCCGCGATATCATCAAAATACAGCGTGCCTCCGCGGTATTTGAGATTGCTGATCAAGTTTCCTAATGCGAAATCCTCGAAAATAAAATCGCGGGCATTCAGATTCATATCAAAGATCGCTGCGGCAGAGTCCCCTGAGGTAGATCCTTCGATGCTTGTTGAACCTTCGAGTTTTAGATTTGCCAGATTTTTTATATTTTTAAGTTCCAGTTTTTTGGTTTTAAAATTGATCTTAAAACCTTTGCTAAAATCAATCACGCCGTCACTGTTGCCAGTGCTCGTGCCAAGACTCAAAGCCGCCGCATAACTCACAGCTTGAGGGGTGACTTGCACCTGACCTTGAGCACTCATTGAATCCAGATTTAAAATAGCTAAATCTTTGGGTTTCATTCCAGATTTCACCCAAAGATTCTGTGCTGAGATCGATGCGCCTGTGCAAGTCACCTGGAAGTGTGGATAAATTTGCCCTGCACAAGGAAGTTCTCCTTGAAGTTCTGCTCCCACAGGAATGTTGTTTAAATCCAAAGACTGAAACAGCTTTTGCAGATCCAGAGCAGGAACACTGATTTTTGCTTTGAACTCGTAATCATCACGCAAAGAAATCTGCGATTTTGTAACAGTCGCATCACCTGCCGGATGTTGAACTTTAACTTCCGAGAAAGTCACGGTGCGATCTTTATATTCACCCTGAATACGAGCATCGCCGATTTCAAATTTATCGACCACCAAAGAGCGCGTCGTAATATCGGCTTTGCCACGCAGGTTTTCTAAACCGTCGAAACGAGTTTCTACATCCAGATTCACTTCGCCGGAAAGCCCTGGCAGTTTCATTTGTGGACGGGCTTTTTTAAGTTCCTTGTGAATATCAGCCAGGTTGATGCGACCTGAAATATCTAAAAGCCCTGAGGGCTTAATCATGATTTCGCTAAAACGAGTGAGTTCACCGCGGGCTAGGATTTCAGATTCGTCGAAACGTGCGCCCAGTTGAATGATGCGCAAGGATTGACGGGTCAAATACAAGTGCGCGTCTAGTGATCCTTGGAAGCTTCCAAAACTTCCCAACGTTAAGGCCACAGCCGGAACATCGACTTTCGCAGTGATGTTCTTTCCCATGTTCGTTAAAAGAAGATCACCACTTTGAACAACGGTGTCCAATTTCAAATCTTGCGAAGTCACGCGAAGCTGGATGTTTTGCAAAAAGACTCTTTGCAGCGGCAGCTTTTCAAGCTGATTGAAAAGAGCATCCATTGGAAGCTCTTTCGGGGGAGTGTCGCTTTTTAAAAATGGATCGATATTCAATTCCACTTCCGGCGAGTCAATGATCACCGCTGAGAGGGTCACACGACCGCTGAGGAGATGAAAGAAATCAACAAAAACACGAACGCCGCCGATATGAATTTTCTTAAGCGGTTCGGCCAGTTCATCTTTGCCTTCGATATCAATACCTTCTAAAGCCAGCGAAGGTTTAAAAAGTTTTAGATTTAAATTCTGTGCGCGAATGCGGACGGGGAGTGAGGAATCCGAATACGTTTGGATTTTATTCAGTGCCCACGATTCGATCTTAGGTCCGATCACCATGGAGCCCAAAATCCAAAGCACTAAAAATCCCGCAAGAGGCGTGATTAAAATCCAGAACGCTCGCTTCATTGACCGCTCCAGATGCTGATCAAAGCACTTGCCGCACGATAGTGAGGACGAGAAGCCATCAGGCCTTCCATCACTTCAATAGCCGTGTGCTTTTGGCCTAAGCCCCACAAAGCTTGTGCGCGCAAATAAGCGGTCGCAAAAAAAGTTTCCGGTTCATGCGCGAGCAGAACTTCAATGCGCGCCAGTTCATTCAGTAGTTCAATAAAACGACGGCACTTCAACAGCACTTCCAGGCGGAACCACAAAAGGGACGTTGTCTCTTCGCTGAAAGAAAGAAGTTCTAAAGCCGTCTCGTAGCTTTCAAGCATGAAAGCGGCCACTGCAAAATCAAAAGACATCTCTGGATTTTGTTCGGCGTGCTCAAGCAAACTTTGCATCAAAGCTTCTAAAGCTTTTTCCACTTCAGGATCTTTCGGAGCAAATTCTTCGGTGTTGATGGTGCGTGCCTTCGGAGAACGACGCTGCAAAATCTCAAGAGCATAACGCTGTTTGTGTTCGTTTACTTCCTTGCGAATTTCAGAATCACCGGGATAAAGTTTTTGCAAACGCGCGAGAAGATTTTTTTCCTGTTCATAAAGCTGCTGTGTGCGCAGAGTGATCAACTGCTCTAACAAAAGTTTTTTGTTGTTCAGATAATCTTTATGAATTTTATATTTGCGATTGCTGCGCCATTCGCCAAGCTGCTCGATATTTTTATTAAGCGCTTGTGATCTGGCGGCTTCAGATTCTGCGTTGTCTTCTTCGATGCCTTCGATCAAAGCTTTCAAAGTTTTTTCATCAAGCTCCGCACCAATCATTCCTAAAGCTTCAAGGAAGTACGGCCAAGGAATAGGGAAGTGTTCATTCTCGACATAGCGAAGAACAAAGTTCACAAGCTTGATGGGATATTTTGATTTCAAAAGAAAGCGACAAAGAGAGTAGATATTATCTTGAGTAAAATGATCTGGAGACGCTTCAAGATGTTGAATAAGGCGCTCGCCCACCTGATCAAGATCATCGATCTCATTGAGTAAATTTTGAATTTCTAACTCAATATATGTGGACAAAGAAAAGCCTCCGCGACCCTATCCTAAAACTATCGCTTTATTTTGCGATAAAATTCAGTGGTTGCGGAGACTTAATACTGGGCGTTAGTCTTATTTTTGGCTAACGCGCTCTACGTACTCACCAGAAGAAGTGTCGATGCGAAGAACGTCGCCTTCATTGATGTGAAGGGGAACGTTTACAGACAAGCCTGTTTCCATCGTTGCTGGTTTCGTTGCGCCAGTCACGCGGTCACCTTTGATGCCCGGATCTGTTTGTGCCACAGTCAAGTTCACAGCTTTTGGAACGTCGCAAGCGACTGCTTTTTCGTTGTAGAACAAGATCACAACTTTCAAGTTTTCAGTCAGGTAGTACTTAGATTCGCCAAGATCGTCTTCAGACATCGCGATTTGTTCATAAGATTCCGGAGACATGAAGTTGTAGCCAGAGTCGTCTTTATAAAGATAAGTCATCTCTTTATTTTCAACGTTAGGAACTTCAAATTTCTCACCTGATTTGAAAGTCGATTCCAAATTTTGGCCAGTGAGCATGTTTCTTAGTTTTGTGCGTGTGAATTGATTTCCTTTACCTGGTTTCACGTGTTGGAAATCCACGATCACATAGGGTTTCCCCTCGATCATGATTTTAAGACCTTTTTTAAAATCCGACGTTTCGTACATTGTATAATCCTTGTTATATTAAAACTACAGAAGGGCCATATTGTCCTAAACGGTTGTATTTGGTCAACATTGGGCTTTTTTAGAATGATAGTCTTAATGCGTCACGGTCGGTTTCGGGCCGTTATTTGTTGGTCTTATTTAGATTCCCTGAGAGCGATACTCTTCAACTTGACGCAGCATCGCTTCAAGAACTTCCAACTTCTTTTCGCGGATCAGTTTATCGCGAGGTTGAAGAGGACGCAGGGGAGTTGCTTCGTCCGTGTCATTATAACGGACTTGCAGAGTCTTCATTCGTCTTTGAATTTCCGGATGATCGCCGAATTCGATGCGCGTGTCTTTTAAAAGTGCATGCGCTTTTTCCAGGTCATTGCGCACGATAAACGCGTCAATCAAAGAAAGCATCCGCTCCATGGCTTTGCTTGGAGTTGTCGGTTGCGTAGGAACCACCATCACGGGTTCTGATTTTGTCACCGGAGTTTCGTGAGTTTTTTCTAAATTCACTTCCGGAAGTTTTGTCATCGCAAAAACTTCTTCGTCGTATTCATCCGCCGTCAAAGATTCTAATTTTTGCACAGCCTTTTGCGCTGACTGAGAATTCGGATTTAAAAACAAAACCATTTTAAACGCTTTAAGAGCGTCCTTCGGATTTTTCGAAGCCAATTGAACTTCGGCCAACAATTGGTGCGCTAAAATATTCTCGGGCGCCAGGGAAGTCGCTCTCTTCAAGGCTTCCAGGGCTTTGGGAAGTTGTCCTAAATCGCGCATCACTTTCGCGTAAGTGACAAGACCGCCAACAAATTGCGGGTGGCGTTGAACGCCAGCAGTCACAACTTTCTGCGCTTCCTGAAGCATTTTCATTTCACGATACGCTTCAGCCAACGGAGCAAACACCTGAGAATTCGGGTCTTTCTCAAGAATCATTTGATACTTTTCAACAGTGCTTGCATCTATTTTCATCAGTTGCATTAATCCGTTCCGTTCGTGGATACACTTAAATACTATTTCAGATTTATTGACTAAGCAATAGCTTCAGCTTCAAATAAGGGCGACGGATGGTGTTTTAATGTCATTGACGATTCTCGGGGTCGATCCTGGTTCCCGCATTACAGGTTTTGGTGTTGTTCGAGTCACGAACGGAAAGATTGAACATATCAATCACGGCGTGATTTTGCTTGATGCCGATCAAGCCTTTCCAGGCCGCATGAAGGAATTGGGCTCTGCTTTTCGGGAAGTCATGGAAAAATACAAACCGAATCAAGTGGTGATTGAAAAAATCTTTTTAGGGAAAAACGCCGACAGTGCTTTTAAGCTCGGTCATGCTCGCGGAGTCGTGATGTATGAAGCCGGTTTGGGTGATGCCGACGTTTACGAATACGCCACGCGGGTTGTAAAAAAAGGTGTGACCGGAAACGGTGGAGCCTCGAAAGAAGACGTGCAGGCGATTTTAAAAGCTGTGCTGAACATCAAGGTGATCAATCGCATTGACGCCTCCGATGCTTTGGCCATGGCCTGCCACCATGCCTTTGAGTTAAAGAAAAAAGCGATTCTTGAGAGAGCGGTGAGTTTATGATTGGTTATTTACGCGGAAAAATTATTGAAGTAGCAAGCGACACCGCTTTGATCGACGTGCAAGGTGTAGGATACGAAATCCATGCCTCTTCAAACACATTGATCGATTTGCAATCTCTTTTGGGTAAAGACATCATCGTCTGGATTCATACGCATGTGCGTGAAGACGCTTTGAATCTTTTTGGTTTCCATTCGAAGGAAGAAAAAAATCTTTTCTTATCTCTTTTAAAAGTGAACGGTGTCGGACCTAAGATGGCCTTGAGCATTCTTTCTGGTGGTCGTCCGGCGCAAATTCAAGAAATGATTGAAGCCGGAAATGCCAAAGGTCTTTCAAGTCTTCCGAAGGTCGGCAAAAAAACCGCAGAACAAATCATTCTGACTTTAAAAGGAAAACTTGTTTCCATCGAAGAAACAATCAAATCCAAATCAGAATCACACACGCAGATCACTTCGGCGTTGCTCAACTTGGGTTACAAATCTCAACTGGTCGACCAATTTGTTTCTACTTTGCCAACGGATACATCTTTGGAAGATGGCGTTCGTAAAGGCTTGCAGACTCTGTCTGGGAGCTTGTCATGAGTCGCATCCTAGAAGGTGACCCTGTTGAAGGGGAGAAGAGTTGGGAAAACGAACTGCGCCCGCAGAAGTTCGAAGACTTTCCAGGTCAAACCGACGTTAAAGAAAAACTAAAAGTTTTCGTCGCGGCAGCCAAACACCGTGGCGAGTCTTTGGATCACGTTCTTTTATGTGGTCCTCCGGGTTTAGGTAAGACGACGCTTTCAAAAATTATCGCCAACGATATGGGCGCTGAAATCAAAATGACGTCAGCACCGGCGATCGATAAAAAAGGCGATCTCGCGGCCGTACTAACATCGCTGAAGCCACATTCTGTTTTATTTATTGATGAGATTCATCGTCTCAGTCGCCACGTTGAAGAGTATCTGTATACGGCGATGGAAGACTATTATATCGACATCGTGACCGGAGAAGGCCTTGGCGCGCGCTCCATGAAGTTTCAGCTCGCGCCATTTACGTTGGTCGGGGCGACAACAAGAGCGGGGCTTTTAAATCCGCCGTTCCGAGATCGTTTCGGAATTGTCGAGCGTTTGCAGTTCTACGACAAGGATGCTCTTCAACAAATTTTGATGAGATCCTCAGAAATTCTCAAAGTGAAAATGGACTCCGAAGGGGCTGAAGAGGTCGCTCGTCGCTCTCGTGGCACGCCTCGCGTGGCGAACAGATTATTAAAACGTGTTCGCGATTACGCCCAAGTCAAAGGCAACGGGACGATTTCAAAGGATATCGCCGTCTATGCTTTGAACCAGTTGGGAGTGGATCAATACGGTCTGGACCTGATGGATCGTCGTATTTTGAGCCTGATCCAAGAAAAATATAACGGTGGACCTGTCGGCATTGATACAATAGCAGCGGCCCTCAGTGAAGAGAGAGACACTCTTGAAGAGGTCTACGAGCCTTTCTTAATTCAAGAAGGCTTTATTCAAAAAACTCAGCGTGGACGTGTTATCACTGAGTTTGCGAAGAACACAGTATTAATGTCGGAGAAATAAATATGGCTTCAAAGCAACCGTTGGTTGTTGAAGTATTACGGGGCCCCGTTGTGGAGTCCCTTCATCAAGTCATGGCTGTCGTTGTGAATGAAATCGGCAGCATCACTCAGTACTGGGGGCACCCGCAGTTTCTAACGATGCCTCGAAGTGCGATCAAAATGCTTCAAGCTTTACCACTTATTGAATCAGGTGCCGCGGATAAATTTGAACTTGAAGATAAGCACATTGCTTTAGCTTGTTCTTCTCATCGCGGGGAAAAAGATCACATCACCGCGCTCACGCAGTGGATGGATAAGGTTGGTATCAAAGAATCATCTTATGTCTGCGCTCCACATCTTCCGTATAACGAAGAAAGCGCTTTGGAGATGACCCGCAAAGGGCAAAAACCCACCGTTCTTTGCAACAACTGTGCGGGAAAACATTCAGCACTCATCACAACATGTTTGCACTTAGGTGAAGATCCAACCGGTTATGAAAAGTACGAACACGGGGCGCAGAAACGTTTGCGCAAAGTTTTGACCGAAACCATGCGCTACGATCATTCAAAAACCGCCTACGGTATTGATGGTTGTGGAATTCCGACTTACGCAGTTCCCTTGCAAAACATGGCCGTGGGAATGTCAGTTTTGATCAACTCCAAAGAATCTCCCGCAAGGAAAGCCGCTTCAGAGCGCATTTTGCGAGCTGTGAGAAGTTTTCCATTTTACATTTCAGGCAGTGACAATTTCGCCACAGCTGTGATTGAAAAGACACACGGAAGAGCCATTATCAAAGGTGGAGCTGAAGGTGTGTTCTGCGGAGTTCTTCCAGAAAAAAGAGTCGCTTTCGCAATCAAAGCCTCCGATGGTGCGGGTCGCGCCGCTCAAGTGGCAACGGCTTCGTTATTACTGCAGTTAGGCGGTCTTAATGAGACGGAGTTCAAAGCCTTGGCCAAGTACACAATGCCGACAGTGACGAACTGGAAGGGCGATGTCGTCGGGCAAATGCGCATTGCGAAGGCTCGCTAGTTAGAGTAATGTCTAACTAGTATGTTTTTGCAGAAAACGATCCGTAAAAAAACAGTTGTTCATGGTATCGGGATTCACTCCGGTGATCCTTGCACTCTCACTTTCAGGCCAGCACCTGCTGATACGGGCGTCTACTTTATCCGCAATGATTTGCCGGGCAGCCCTTCACTCAAAGTCACAGCCAAAAATGTTCAAGCGACGTCTCACCAAACAACCATTGGTGGCGGCGCTTTTTCTGTGGCAACGATTGAACACTGTTTGTCAGCATTGTCGGCTCTTCGTATTGATAATTTATTTATTGAACTTGATGGCCCTGAAATTCCTATCGGCGATGGCAGTGCTCGCGACTTTTTGAAAGCTCTTTTAGAGGTCGGCATTGTGGAGCAAGATCAACCTCGTAAATATTGCTACATCACGGAACCAATTTATTTTAGTGAAGGGGAGAAGCACGCCTACGTTGTTCCTTACCACGGACTACGTCTGACGGTGACAATTGATTTCCCTCATCCAAAAATCGGAAAGCAGACAATTGATCTTGATATCAATGAACAGTCTTTTGGTCGCGATGTCGCGGGCGCCAGAACTTTTGGTTTTATGAAAGATGTCGAAGCTTTAAAATCTCGCGGTCTTGCCAAAGGTGGTAGCCTTGATAATTGTATCGTTTTGGATCACGAGGCCATCATCAATCCCGAAGGTCTTCGTTGGGAAGATGAATTCGTTCGTCACAAAGCCTTAGATGCCTTAGGGGATCTGGTGACTTTGGAAATGCCTTTAATGGGGCATGTGGTCCTTTATAAAGCCGGCCACGATGTGATGAATAAGCTCGTTAAGAAAATCTGGGATTCACCAACCAGCTTCCGTCACGTCGAACTGGGAGCGGATATTTCAGAAGAAGTCCAGCGCTACAACGGCTGGACTGTTCCAATGTAAGACGCAGCCACATCAGTTCACTTTGCCAATAACAGAGTCCCTTGGGGCTCTTTTCCCATAGGAAGAGGGTCGTGGGCCTTGTCTCCATTGACCACGGACTCTAATTCCTGCGTGACCGTTTTGAGGGTCTGAGATTTACGCATCATGACTTCCGCCGTGGCGGAAAGTTCTTCAGCGACCGAAGCGTTACTTTGTGATGCAGAATCTATTTCGTTCATTGTTTTTCCGAACTGCTGAATCCCGATCGTTTGCTCTCTGGAAGCTTGAGAGATCTCCTGATTTAAGTAAGCGATTTTTTCAATAAGTTGAATCATAGATTTAATGGCGGATTCTGTTTCTTCGGCTTTTTTTGTGCCGATGCTGACGATATCCGCACTTTTAGTGATGAGCTGGCTGATGTTTTTTGCAGCTTCAGAGCTTCGTAGTGCCAAAGTTCTCACGGCGTCTGCGACGACGGCGAACCCTTTTCCCTGTTCGCCGGCCCGAGCGGCCTCGACAGCCGCATTCAGGGCTAAAAGATTTGTTTGAAAGGCGATATCTTCGATCACAGAGGTGATTTCGGTGATTTCTTTTGAGGAGGCGTGAATTTGTTGGATCGAAACTCGAAGGTCTCCCAAAACATCGCTGCTGACTTTCGCTTTTTGCTGACAGTCTTGAGAAAGCAGGGCTGCGTTTTCTGCGCTGTCGTTGTTTTTCTTAGTGACCGAAGAGATTTCTTCCATGCAGGCAACCGACGTTTCAATAGAGGCTGCAGATTCAACAGCTCCTTTGGAAATTGTCTGGCTTGCAAAGCTGACCTGCTCACTGGAGGTCGCCACATCAATCGTGTTTTCAGCAATACGCACGGTGATACTTTGAATGTGTTTGGCCAAAGAGCTGATAACAATCCAGCAAAGAACTAAAGCCACCGTCGTAAAGGCAAACAGCCCCACGAGGAAATATGTGTTGGCTGAAATCAATCCTGCGAAAAGGTCCTTCGCATTGGCTTGCACCATCACGCCCCAATTAAGATTCGAAATAAATTTAGGGTGTTCTAAAAAACTATATCCAATGACTTGTTCAACGCCTTCGCGGCGAGGATCCATCCCTTGAAAGACGCCGCTTCCTTTTTTCCGGATTTGTTCAACGGGAGTGAAGGCCTGCAAACTTGCGTTGAAATTCACAGAGTCTTTGTCGGAGCGTGACGCAAGAATATTGCCATCAGGGCCTACCAAAGTTAGCAAGACAGAGGAAAGACCTTTTGACTGGTGGTTGTGAAAGGCAGAGTTAAGCTCGTCCTCCACCCATTTAAAGTTTGCACGGTTGGAAAGAACTCCGATGACTTTACCGTGAGAGTCTTTAACGATGGCGCTAAAGCTATTTGCTTTGCGGTCTTCTTTATAGACTTGATGGATGTAAAAATCGTTCTGCGGTTGCTCCACGTAGGTTCCCGTAAAACCTTTGCTGGAATCATCCGTCGTCTGTCCTGCTATCACTTTCTGAAACCATTCCTGCGACGAATAATCCAGTCCGTAGAGTTCCTGTGTATCGATATTCTTTCCTTTCGGATCCTGGTTGTTCACGGCAATCAATTTCCCGTCGGGAGCCACGAAAAGAATAAGATCATAAATGCCATAAAGAGCGACATAAGAATTCAGCGCCTCAATGATACGGGGCTTTTCGGTGCTCATAAGAATTTCGTTTTTAGCAAAAGCCTGGACGTCACCATAGCGTTCGTAAAACTGCGCTGCAATTGACGAAGCCAGCGCCTCAGAATGCAGATTGAAATTGTCGACGATATGCTCTTTTTGTGTGTTAAGGGATTTTTGAAACTGGATGTAGTTAAACGTCTGAATGCTGAAGATACAAAGAGCGAAGATTAACAGGAAACGTGCTTTAAGACTTAATCTTTTCAATGGGCAACTCCTTTGCCGATGAATAATTCATCGGTGTGGAGTGAGCTTGCCTGAAGCGAAGTTTCATTAAAGATAGATAACCTTAGGTGCCGAAAAAACAGAAATACGAAGAGACACTCAAGTTTGTGTCTCTTCGCGGGAAACGAATTAAATTTATTAGCGCTGTGATTTGAGATAACCCACGATATCCACATCAGGAGCGGTTTCTATGCCGACTCCGCCGGGCATCGGGCCCGTGATCTCATCCAGCGTGTAATCCATACGGGCGTCGTATTTGCGCTCGGGTTGGTTGCGCAACCATTTTTCTTTTTCGTACCACGCGCGTTTGTTTTCGTCGTCCGTGCAAGAGGCCATTTCCTGATCAAGTCTTGCGCCCCAACGATTTTCAATACAGTGATAAGGGTCAAAACTCATCGCAAACAATCTTTGGCGGGCAGCTTCCAGGTTCATTCTTACGGTCAGACCGTTTGTCGTCGTGTAAGAGAACTGACAAGCCTGAGCTTTTTGCGCATAAATCGCAAACAAGTCCGCAGCTAAGTTTCCCCCGTTATAACGGATGGCTGGATCTCTTTTTTTGTAGCGTTCAATGTTTGATTTTGTTTGATTCAATAAATCAATGAAAGCCACTTTCAAACGAGCATCACGTGAAGGAGTTGCATAAGCCTCCCATTCGCCTTCAGCTCCGTAAATGTTCGCCGGCAATTTTTCCGGATGAGGTTTCAAATAAACGCCCGAAGTGCGAGCGGCCTCGACAGCATCAACGCGGTCTTTTAGACTCACGCAAATATCGTCTGTCAATTGTGCCATATCTTTAAGTGGATCAATGTGCTGTTCACCTTGCATCAAGCTCATGCGAACGTAGTCATAGAAATTCACAGTCTGTCCGTTGACGACAAACTTTCCTTTGCTCCATCCTTGAGGATCCGGTTGTGTTCCGTAGTATTGCTCTAAGCCAAATGAAGCGAGTTGCGTATTAGCGGCAGCAATAATTTTTCCGCCAATATAGTTTCCAGATGAATCCAGTTTCGCATCCACCACCGCCAAAGGACGGAAGTTTTTAAATCCAGCACCTTGAGCAGGACGACTGCGAACAAACTTTGGAGTGAACATACCCATTGTCAAAGAGTTGTCTGGATGAGCATCGATATAGAACACACGTCCATCATCAGCGACTTTATAAACAATCGCCACGTGTCCATTAGGATCATAGATCACAGTTCCAGGGCGAACACCATTGCGATCAATTTTAGCAGGATAGAAATCTGTGAAAAGGTCTTGATCAACATCACCCAACATACGATAAGTCGCAGAGAACGTGTAACCTGGAACGATGTCATTCAAAACTTCAAGAGCATTCGGGTATGTGTTCTTGAAAAGGCCATTCTTTGTGAGAACGTCGTAGCGTTTATTTACGTAGTTGCCGAGGTTGTTGTAACGAAGGTCCTTCATGTCTTTAGGATCTTGTCCCGGCTCTAAGTTCGCTTTAACTTCGCTCACGATCGAAAACGGAAGACCGTTTTTCCATGAAAAATAAGCGCGCAAGTAATAAGGAAGATCCGCGCAGTCTGCGAAATATTTAAGACCTGCAGGATCTGAATTGAAATAAGGGTTCGCGGAGCTTTTGAGGCAGTTATCCACTTTCCAGCATTGACGTTTTTCAACGGCCTCACCAATACGTGTAACAAACTCGCCAAATTGCCGTTCATGCAGGTCTGTCCAGGTCGGCTGAGTAATACGCCACTGGGTCGCCGCAGACTGGGCCTGAGCCGCAAAAGAGGCCAGGAAAACGAACGAGAGGGTGCCTAGAAACTTCATAGAAATTCTCCACGATTATATTCGGGAACGGAAGGAGCAACACCTCTGCCAAAAAATACGGCATATAAGTCGATTTAATTGCATTTGAGGCCCTTTTTCAGAAGGACCGCCGTTATTCGCTAAACAAGCCTGTAAAAGGTGCCTGCTTCTTTTTTCGGCCCATACTGCGTCAGGCACCTTGGGCCCGTTGCTTTTTATTGCCGATCTGGCATATTTCCTGGGTTGTCAAAAATGAGGTTTAACAGAAGGGGTTTTAATAAGAACCCCCGACAGGAGTAATCATGATTATCGGTGTTCCTAAGGAGATTAAAATTTCTGAGAACCGTGTTGGTATCACTGAAGCTGGCGTTCGTCAGTACGTGAAAGAAGGCCACACAGTTATCGTTGAAAAAGACGCAGGTGTCGGTTCTGGTATCAGCAACGAGCAATACGAAAAAGCTGGTGCGAAAATCATCGACACTAAAAAAGAAGTGTATGCAAAAGCAGACATGATCCAAAAAGTGAAAGAGCCACTTCCTGACGAATACGAACTCATGAAGGAAAACCAAATCCTTTACACATACCTTCACTTGGCTGCAGAAGCGAAGCTAACGAAAGTTCTTTGCGAGCGTAAAGTGAAAGCGATTGCTTACGAAACAATCCAATTGGACAACGGTTCTTTGCCGCTTTTGACTCCTATGTCTGAAGTTGCAGGTCGTATGGCGACTCAAATCGGTGCTTTCTACCTTCAAAAAGATCATGGTGGAAAAGGCATCTTGATGGGTGGTGTAACGGGCGTAAAACCAGCTAAAGTCACTATCATCGGTGGTGGTGTTGTTGGTACGAATGCAGCGAAAATGGCAGTGGGTCTTGGCGCTTCTGTGACTATCCTTGATGTGAACACAGCACGTTTGGAATATCTTGATGATATCTTCCAAGGTCGTTGCATGACTTTGTTCTCGAACTCTAAAAACATCGAAGATTCAGTGAAAGATTCTGATCTTGTTATCGGTGGTGTTTTGATCACGGGCCACAAAGCTCCAACTCTTGTTTCTAAAGAGATGATCGCTTCTATGAGCAAAGGTTCTGTTGTTGTTGACGTTGCAGTGGACCAAGGTGGTTGTATTGAGACTTGCCGTCCGACTTCTCACCAAAACCCAACTTACGAAGTTGATGGTGTGATCCATTACTGTGTGCCTAACATGCCAGGCGTTGTACCTAGAACTTCGACTTACGCTTTGACAAACGTCACTGCGAAATACGGTTCTATGCTAGCGGCAATGGGCGTTGAAGACGCTATTGCGAAATGACCAGCGTTGTTCAAAGGTTTGAACACTTACGGTGGTTACGTATGTTACGAGCCAGTAGCTAAAGACCTTCACATGGAATACAGACCTTACAAAGGTTAATTCCTTAAGTTTCTACTCTAGAAATTTCAAAAGGCCTGCATGAAAATGCGGGCCTTTTATTTTGCAAAATCATAAGCCCTCATTGACAAGAAAAATCTCCAGAGAAAAACTTGTTACAACCCTGGAGGATTTATGTCGGCTTTCTTCGCACTTTTAATCACGACTCTTTTTGCCTCTCACCTCAACCAATCTCCAACGACGGCCCCGTTGGGTTCTTGGAAAGTCGATCGCAATGCCATTTCAATTTCCGGCGTTTCTTCAGGCGGCTATATGGCAGTCCAAATGGGGGTCGCCTATTCTAAAGATATCTCGGCCGTAGCGAGTGTCGCTGGAGGAATTTATTGGTGTTCGGAAGGGGATTCACAAAAAGCGCAAAGTCGTTGTATGGGGCAACCTCAAGGGATTGATTCCAACGTGCAGA
>NZ_CAMLDV010000010.1 GCF_946478835.1 uncultured Bdellovibrio sp.
ACATCAGAGTCCACACAAAGCCTCGCCGATTCTTAGCCAACGATGGAAAATGGTCCGAGCGTTTGATTTTCCAAAACGAACATTTCGTCGTCGCAAAAAAAATCTCGGGCCTTCCCGTGCATGCGAGCGTCGATAATCAAAAAGAACATCTGCAGAATTACTTAGAGAGCACTGTCGGTTGCAGGTTGTACGGAACTCACCGCTTGGATGTTCCAACACGTGGGTTGATCGTCTATGCAAAGACGCAAGAGTTTCAAACAGCTTTCAACAAAATGCTGATCGTCCGGGAAATTAAAAAAATCTATCGCGCATTGGTCGAGGGACAAAATCTTTCTAAAGGAATTTTGACTCACTATATGGAACCATCCCCACGCGCTCCGAAAAAAGTGACGCGTGAAAAACAAGAGGGCTGGCAAGACTGTGTGCTTGAGATTTTAGATATTCAGTTAAAAGAAGAAAACCGCAGTGAAGTGCGTATTCACCTGCACACGGGGCGTACTCACCAAATCCGCGCGCAGTTAGGCTGCGAAAATCATCCGATTGTGGGTGATCATGCGTATGGTGCTAAAAAATTGTGGGAAGAAGAGAGAGTTGAGTTAGAAGCCTGTGAGCTGAGCTTCATCAACCCGCTCACAGGAGAATCGCATAATTTTAAGATATAGCGGAAGCTGCTTCAGCTCCAGGCCGCTGGCCTTCCGCTCTGCCGGCGTCCGCCGATTTAAAACACATAAGCGTTGGTCATCAAAGAATACTGCGTGTTTTCTGGTTGCCAGTAAGCAACGTCTTTACCCTTGTAGCTTCCCAATGTTGTTTGGTTTTGGAAACCCAAAGTGAAAGTCAAACCACGCATAGGGCGCATCTCAAGACCCAAACCTGCTCTTAGGCGAGTCACGTGGCTGCCTTCAAGATCTTCAACGTCAGAAGAGTAATACCAATCTTCATCAAAACCCACTTTAGGTTTTACAGAGAAGTATTTATTGATGTCGATCACAGCTTCTACATAGTTCTCAAAGGAGTATTGCTTCGTCGTACTGCGGGGATCTTTTTTGAACCCACCATCATCATACTGTGGAGTTTCAGGATCGAAGTAAGCTGTTTGTCGTTGCCAGTAGATATCAGGCTTCACAGCATAAGTGATTGAAGAGAAACGACCGATCGCATATTCGAAGTAACCTTCGAAACGAACCTTGGTCACCATTTTGGAATTTTGTGAGTACGGACTTGTTGGCAAATAAAGTTTTACGTTACCAGAGATGTCGATGTCGCCGATGTAGCCCAAATCATATTTTGAATAAGCGAAGTGGATATCTTGAAGATCCGCTGTAGCTGCCACTTGATCGTCGTATTTGTTTCTTCCAGAAGTGTTGTAAGTGAATGGAAGACGAACAGAGAACTTTGTATCCGCATCAATCTTGTTGTTGAAACCAAAGTAGTTGTAAGAATCAACAGAACGATCACCAGAAGCTGTTTTGCCATAACTCATGTTAGAAACAGAGGCGATAGAGAAGAAGGTCACGTTCCAGTTACGGCGGAAAGAATCACCCGCGGACATAACCAAACTTTCCTCACGCTCTTGGGCATGTACGAACGGTCCAAAACAAGAAATTGCCAGTGTGAGGGCCAGGGCCTTTTTAAGCATGAGAACTCCTTAAAAGATCGGAAAATCCATGGATTTATGCCATATTGCAGCACGTTACACAATATCCAATTTTTAGACAGGCTGAGTCTCAACCGTTTCCTGAAAATCTTTGCGCTTGAGTCCAAAACCCAATCCCCTTACAACTGGGTCATGAAAAAATTACTGTCATTTAGAAACCTGATTCTCGCTCTTGTTCTTTCTCTGGCAACTGGCTGTGCTATTAGCTTTAAAAAGAAACATTGGGACCTGCCTCCGAAGGCCGACAACGAAGTCTCTGTGATGTCTTTTAACGTCGAAAACCTTTTCGACACAGTTCATGATGAAGACCGCAATGACTATGCGTACTTGCCTTATATGGTGAAAAAAACCAATCCCAAGTACCAACAGGCCTGCAAAGAGATCAACGGTGACAATTCCTACCGCTTGAATGAGTGCTTGAGCACGGACTGGAATGATGCCCAGCTCGATCAAAAACTTAAGAATCTTTCTGAAGTGGTTCTGAATGTCGACACCAACGGTCCTGACGTATTGATGCTAATCGAAGTCGAGAACATCAATGTTCTTAATATCTGGAACAAAAATTATCTGCAAAAAGCAGGTTATCAAACTGTTGTTTTGATTGAAGGCCCAGACAAACGCGGTATCGACGTGGGTTTCATGTCTCGCCTTCCTTTGGTTAAAAAACCAGTTCTTCACCCTATTCCTTGGAAACCAAAAAACGAGGAAGACAAAAAATGGATGGAGCAATCACGTAATGTTCTTGAAGTAACTGTCAAAGCACCCAACGGTGATCCTTTGACGTTCTTGGTAGCGCACTTTCCTTCACAAGCAAATCCAACTTACTGGCGCCAACAAGCAGCTGAGTTTGTAACGAAATTGATGAAAGACAAGGGTCCTAACACGATGGTTATGGCCGGTGGCGACTTAAATATTTCTCACGAGGAGGAATCGAAAGAGCACATCTTCCGCGACATCCTTGCGCAAGGCGGAGCCGTTTCTCATTTCGTAGGTTGCAAAGAGTGCCCGGGCACGCACAACTATCGCAAGTCTTGGTCGTTCCTGGATGCTCATATCTATGGCCCTGCTCTTTTGGCAGACGGTGCTGGAAGCTATCAAATGGAGCCCAACACAATCGACGTGATTCGCTATAGCGACGTTCATCTTAAAAAAGGAAAATATCCGAAGCGTTGGGACTACGACAAAATGGAAGGTGTGTCAGATCACTTCCCACTTTATGTCCGTTTGAAGCAACGTGGACCTGCAAAAACTCCGGTGCAGGATACAGCTCCTAAAGCTGAAGCCAAAAAAGAGACACCGAAGAAAAAATCAAAAACTAAGAAGTAATAAAAAAAGCCGCGACAACAACGCGGCTTTTTTTATTTGTGCAGTTCTATTCAGAGCCGATCAGTCTTAACCAAGGTTGTGCATCATAGTGACTCTTCAGTCCGTTCATCGCATTGATTTGATAGTTGCGATAAGCGGAGTCTCTGGAAAATCCATTGTAACAAGCGCTGTACCCTGAAGAGTATCTATTGTAAGCGCCTAAAATTTTATGCATGGGATCTCCGGTTTGATTGCAACTGGCCGAGCGCGCTTCGATGTAGTTGTTGTAGTACTCCGTGAAGCCATAATACAAAGTGCTGCCAATGCCGCAGTATTTTCCGCTATTAAAAAATTCTGCGTTTAATAATTCATCTGCGCTAAATCCCGAACGCGCAACTTGCGAAATTCCCCAGTCATCCAAGACATTGTAAGAACCACCACTTAAGAAAATAAAAAACCAATCTTTATAACGAACGTAGTGCTGCCAGTTGCTTTCTTGCCAAGAAAGAGCTTTGAGTGCTCTTAGGAAAATGGTTTTTTCCGTTCCCGTTAATACATTGCCATGGTCTGCTAAAAGTTTGGTGCCTGTTTGTTCGATAAGCTTATTCACGTCGCGGTAGTATTCTCCCCTCTTTGTAGTGATTTGCCACTGTTGTGCAGTCAGAGCATAAGAGAGATCAATTTTTCCATGACAGCTTGTTGTGACGTCAGCCCATTTTGATCCACGTCCACCAGAGACTGAACTTTTCAAAGACCAACGATCAAAGAGATTGTAAACGCGTTCACGCGATCCAATATTTTCACGAGAAAGATCCGCAGAAGGAATCGCTGGAATTTCCGTCACTGGTGGCTGTGGAGTTGGCGTTGGGGAAGGAGTTGGTGTTGGCGACGGAGTCTCATTGTCGACGGTGTGATTAGTATCTTCTGAAGGAGGGGAACCCGACGAAGATTTTGAACAAGACACAAATGTCAGAGCAATGAACGAAATAAGAATCGCTCGAAGTGGGGTTCTTAGGACCATGGCACCTCCTGTTTAAGTGTGCTCATTTAATAAGCATCACTAAGCAGTCGGCACTATAAAAATCAACCTTGGCCCCAGTTCCCTCCTTAGGTCTCACGCGTTTCGGAGTATTCTCAAGTTCACTCACTGAAAATAAAAAAGGCCCTCACACGAGAGCCTTCTTCATTCTTAAATCAGATTTTTCAGGATTAGAAGTTTAACAAACGGCTTAAATCCAAAGTGGGACGTTTACCGCAAGTCACAAGCTTTCTGATTTCATTTTTAATTTGAATTTGCTCATTACCAGCAACAACGTCGTAAGTTTTCTTAGGACCTGCAGACCCTTTAACTTTACCGATAAGCTCAGAGCAAAGACCTTCAATCTTCATTGTCACGTTTGCGCCAGAAACGCCTGAGTTGAAAACGCGATCGTTAGATCCTGGGTACTTCATAGAGGAATTCATAGAAAGAATTTTGACTTCTGAAGTTTGCAATGACGCTTTATCAATTGTCATCGCAAGATCCATTGAGATTTTGTTGTTTACGTTGCCAGCACCTTTAGCACCGCCAAGAGAGCCTTCAATTTTAACAACCAACTCATAAGCATCTTTGTTGTCTTTTGACGGAACCAACGCCAACTCATAAACGTTGTCTACAAGATTCACATAAAATCTTTTTTTATTTTTATCAGCGGTATCAACTGAATATTTAAGACCCGCAGCTTTGATCTCAACACCCAAGTCACCGTTCAACTCGCCATGTGTGACGTCCAAAGATTTAGACGCTTTGGTTTTCCAAGCACCATCTTCAGTCGCGTATTCAAGATTTTCTTTAGCAGCCGTGATCTTAGCTTGTTTTAAACCTTTGTCGTTATCCGCTAGTTTTTCTAGAGCATACTGAGTTTTAGTTGCATCCAAAGAACCTGTCGCCAATTTCACAAGCTCTACAGCTTCGATTTGTCTTTCAATCAAGAACGCTGACAAACCATAATCAGTTAAAGAAAACTGATTCGGATTTCTTTGAGTAGCACCGCCACCTTTACCCGCTTTTCTAGCGTTCTGCTGTTGAATTGTAGCGCGCAGATTTTTATCCACCACAGCCTTATCTTGAGGCGTGCAGGCAGAAGTTAACAAGGCAGACGAAATAAGAAGAGCTGAGAAAATATTGGCTGTTTTCATGGCTCAGGAATCTAGCTTGAAAACCGCGAAGTTTCTAGAGGAAGTACAAGGACTTCCCCTAATTCTAACCATTTCCTAAAAATTTACAGGCGTGTCAAAACCGTGAACAGGCAGCGGAGTCCGCCATTATTGATTTTATGCTCTTTAAGGATGCGGTAGCCTTTCGGCACTGGCTGAACCCGCTCTTTTTCTGGGTATAAAATACCTAGCTTTTCTGGCTTGTAGCGGCGGCAAAGGACCTCTGCCAAGCTTTTAAGACCGCCTTTGACGGCTTCAGGAAGACGCTCCCCATACGGAGGGTTTACAATCATCCATACACGGCTATTTGCTGGCTGATCTTCGCTTTCTAAGGCATCCCTTAGAAGGAACTCCGCTTCGGCTTTTTTAAAGTTCTTTTTACGGGCCGTCGCGATCTGTTTTTCCACTTCTGCGAAATTTCTTTCCGCAACAGGAATCATCTCTTCGTTGATATCAAAGCCCACGAACTTTTTAAAAATCACTTCCGGAGGAAGCTCATAGTTAAAAACAAAGCTTGGCGACAAAAATAACTTCGGCGTTTTTTTCCATTTTTGAAAAGCATAGGGACGAACAAACTGCCCGTTCCACAAAGCACGAGCCTCTGTTAAAAAAGTTCCAGAGCCCATCATAGGGTCTAACAAAGTGACTTGGCTGATCTCCGCCGGAGTTGCATCGCCAATCAGATTTTTTAAAAGATAAGCCGCGATCGTTTCGCGCAAAGGAGCTTCGCCTTTTAAAACAGACCAGCCCCTTTTGTGAAGATGCTCACCCGTGGAATCAAGACTGATCGTGCAAAGATCATCATCCATGCGAATGTAAATACTTGCGCAAGGCTCAGCACCCTGTTTATCACCGAAGATTTCTTTTAAAGCCTTCTCGGCACTTTCCTGCAGACGCTTTTCATTATTCAAGCGACTTTTTTGCGCCGCCACTTCCCACTCGACAGTACCGTGAGCAAGAAATTCGTTCCAAGGAAGAGATTTGAATTTTTGATAGAACTTCGGAAGATCGCGGGCCTTAAAAGAAGCCATACGCAACAAAATACGGTTGGCCGTTTTTAAAAAGAAATTAAGCTGCAGTCCCGCAAAGAGTTCTGTTTCAAACTCAAGGCCTCCTTCAAGAACTTGCACTTCAGGAAAAGGCAATGAATGAGTTTTTGCATCCTTCCCCAAAAGATACGGCCACACTTCTTTCATCTCAAGCAGTGTGCTTTCCTCATAATCCAACGGGGTCGCGACGAAAAAACGATTCATGAATTAAAACCTCCAGTAGGCGTCAAACAAAAGATAGTAACCGTCGACCGGAGAAAATTTTAACGACGCAACATCTGTCGCATTCAAAGAAAAACTCAAATGAAACTTATCCCAGATTTTTAAGTACGTCAGATATCCCCCGACAGCTTTCTTTTCAAAGTTATAACTCGGGCCCAGAAGAACGCGGTCCCAGTTGTCGAGGATAAATTCATAACCCGTTTGGAAAGAGCTCGTTCCCAAGGATTTGATCGCCGTGGCGTCTTGGGCTTCATCAAAGGTAAAAAGGGCGACCGTTAAAAGCGTGTGCGACACAACACTCTCAGAAGAAATCGAATCCCAGTGCACGTTCAGATTGAGTGTTGAGCCGGTTTGATTGGGAATTTTAGCGTAAGTTAAACCCGCGGCAAAAACATTCGAATACGATTCGTACACTTGCATTTTTGCAGAGGCATTCACCGCTCCCAAAAAATCCGCTGGAACGACCGTCCCCACTGTCAGCCACTTTTTAAGTCCGTAGTTCACTTGGCCGAACCAAGTGATCATGTATTCGCCTTGCCACAATGTTTGCGCCGTTTCACCAACCGCAACACCTTGAGTGAAAAGAGGTTTGTACTTGGAAGAAATATTTTTTCCCGATTGAGTGACAATCAGGTCTGTCGTGCCCTTGTATTTTTCATTCTCCGAACTTAAATCCAAGTGCATCAACTGATCACCGACCTGGATAAAGTTCAAACGCGATTGACGAAGAAGTTCCGCTGTCAGTTCATAAGTGCCGTCTTGCTTATTCTCAATACCCGTCACTTCCACAAAACCGATAATGCCGGCGGCCGGAGTTTGCGATTCAAGGGCAATGATCTCGCCGATGTACCAGTCACTGAAAGTGCTGATCGCCTTTAGAGTTTTATTGTCGATGATAGATTGAACGCGGGCACGGGATTCAGGATGAAGAGCGCGGGCGTCTTCTGCTGCGGGCTCACGAACAACAATAGGAACTTCGTCGTCCATAGAGGACGCCCAAGTGAAGCTAGAGCCTAGTGTCAGCAATAAGAATAAAACGAGCCTTAAAGTCATTAAGACTCAACGTATCTTAGTTTTTGGCCTTATTCAATTGATCCTTCAGCGTTCCAAACAAGCGCACAATTTCCATGCGTGTGGCTTCTCCGACACCCCACATTTTGCTGAACTGGAATCCAGCGAGGTCTGCCGCCCCCGGGATGCCACCTTTGAACACTAAATAGGCAAATCCTTCTTTTAACAAAGTCTCGGATTTTGTATCAGTGACAGTTCTAAAGAACGGAATAAAGCGTGGAGATGCCCCATAAACTTCGTCCAAAGACAGACGCTGATTTTTATCCTGGTCATACATCACAACCACACCTTCGATATAGTGCAAGATTGTCACCATCGTGCGGATGTTCGCTGTTTCCACATAACCGACTTTTTGATTCACGGCGACGGATGCGACGGACAAATAATTGTAAAACTGATCCCACTCCGCGGCGCTCAAAGATTGCACATACTGCACAAGCCCCGGAAGGTTATTAAAATACACACCGATGTGTTTTCGAAGCTGATCTTTAAAACAGCTTTCTTTGAAAAATGGCTTATCAAAGACATCTTTTTCAGCAATGGCACATTGAGCGGCGATCATATGATCACTCACCGCCTCTGCCGTTGAAAGACCTGCGGCGAACAACGTGCTCACAAATTCATAAGTTTCTTTTTGATCCATCAGCTCATTGCCGTTTCCGCTGAACGTAAAGAAATTGGCTTCAAGGAAACTGCGTCCTCCGGAATTGGCAGAGCGAGGATCGAAAGCTTTTAAATCCAGACCCAGCTCTTGGAAGTCGTCATACCAGCTGATAAGACCGGCCTTTGTCATTCCCGCTTCACTCAGACGACCTTTGGTGTTTTCTCCGTAACCGACAAGCAACATGCGCGAAAGCGCTCGCATAAGGTTGGCCTTCATCAACGAAGCCCATGTTTGTTTTGCTGTAGAACTTTTCTGATCAATCAACAAGCGGCCTTCTTTATTAAAGCTCACTGGCATTTGATTCTTTAAAAGCTCTCCGTAATCAGCCCAGGCGTTTTCTAAGGCTCTTTGTTCGAAAGCATCTTCCGTGAGTCCTTTTTCAATAACAAAGGATTTATTAAATTTATTATAGGCGGCCAAAAGCTCCTGCGGAGTGATTCCTCCGTTAGAATCCGCCATCGGAATGCTATCGATAAAACTTTGCTGTAAACGCCAGATATTAAATTCGCCGATCAATGTCGTGAGATGCTTTTTCTCTAAACCCAAAAGCGAACGCGGATCTGATTTTTTTTCCGGATCTAAGATTTTGATTAACACCGCACGATACGTTTTCTTCATCGACTTCGGACGGATCGACATCGTCAACTTTGGAAGAGCCTGATCAATCAAATTATCGATGTCTTCAACAGGAATACGCCCGAGAGTTTTCATTTGATGTGAGTTCATCAGAAGTTTCACACCTTGGTATAAAAACTGGCTCGCCTGACGAAGTTTTCCCGAATCCTCAAAATGAAGATCGCTTAACGAGTAATGATATTTTAAGGCCAACTCATAGAGGTCAATCAATGTATCAAGACTTTCGCTCCATTGCTTTAGATCGACAAAATGAGCGCGTTCCCCCATTAAAACATTCTTAACCCCTTCAACAACCGGGATCCACTCACCATAAAGATCATAGGGCGCAAAAGGCTCGTTACCACGGATGAATTCTGAAAATCCAGAGAGAGCTCTTTTGGCATCGTCAAAACTATATTCTGATTTCACGATCTGCGTATTCACCAACAAACGCTGCAAGCTTGTGCGCAATTGACTGGTAGCAGACGTGATTTTCTCCCACTCGGCGCTTTTCTGGCTGGTTTGATTTAAGAGAATCTTCACGTGCGGAGCCAGCTCAACAGCTTCATCGCGCACAATATTCAGAATATCAATCAAACGGACAATTTCATCTTTCGTAATATAAAGGGTGGATCCACCAAGAAGAGCTTTTTTAATTTTCATCAGCTCAGCTGCGAATTCCGGCGACACGTTGTTCTTTTTTAAGAAATACTTTCCAAAGAACTTACGCATTTCCTCGACGGTGTAACCGTTTTCAACGGAACCAAAGGTGCGCTTATTAAAATATTTCAGTGCATCGGTCATACAATCAAAACCGCCACGCACATCTTTTTCAACGGCATCACCGACAGAGTATTTTTGCAACTGATTCGGAATATCTTTAAGGCAGGCAAAGCGAGCATCCGAAAATTCGATCACTTCGGGCTCGGCTTTTTTGCCATTTAAAAATTCACTGCAACCCGCAGAGGAAAGAGCCAGAACCGCAGCCAAGGCGATGTTGATTTTAGCTTTAGAAAACATACGCCGCTCCTACCATCAAACGATCATTATTCTCGAACTGCGCAATTTCATTTTGATTGTCAGCGGTCAAAGGTCCCGCTTTCACGATTTGCATTTCACCGATCACGGACCACAAGCCTGAAATACGGAATCGCGTACTTAAGCGAATCAAATCAAAAGAGTTTTTATCCGAATGCGTGTAACTGAGTTTCCCAATCAAACGGCGATTTTTCCTAAACGGATAATTCGTTAAAAGAGAAATCTGTTGCGCCTGCTTATAAGGATAGCGGCTCATCAAGGCGGCGCGATTCGGGTTGGCAAGCTCCCCTTCTTCTTTCACGTTTCCACCAAAGACATCCAAATGCTGAACACTCACACCCCAACGGCCGTTATTCCACTCCACAAAGGGGCTGACTAAAAATGCATCCTCAAAAACCGGATGAGTCCACTGCTCTTCAAAAATATCATCTTTATTCGGACGATCTAAAGTACCACTGACGCCAAAACGCACCTGATCCATTTTATAGCTGACGTCTCCGCCTAGGAGCGAATGATAGAAAACTTGCGGTTGTAAATTCACAGCTCCTTTAAGCTGACCGATATCGAGTTTTCCCTCGTATCCGATCGCCAATTGATTGGCGGGTTTATAGGCATAACTCAGCTGGGCGCGAAACGCTTGCGGGTCACCGAAAGAAAGTTTCATTCCAAAAGAGTTTTGCAAAACGATTTGTGACTCGTTGGGTTTTTCAAATTTATAGTCAATCGCCGTCGCCTCACTCCAAATGCGAATGCTTTCTGGAGGACGACGGAACCACGGATTTCCTTTCACGAAACTTCCATTTTCGATTTCAAAACTGGGACCTTGATCAGGCAGATACAAAGGAGAAGCAAAGAGCATCAGCGTGTAATAAGGCTTATCGATTTGCCAAAAAAGTCCGGTCAAACCCTGGCGTTCGGGTGCAAGAGGATTCCACTTAAAAAGCGGCTCCCACACACCTAAATCCCAGCGAGCATCGAGTTCATTCCAAAGCATGCGCTTTCGGCCAAAATAAAAAGTTTCATTCTCATTTTGACGGCTCTGAATATAGGCTTCTGCGAAATTGAGATAATTCAGAAGTGGCGCGCCCATGGCGACACCGCCAGATATATCCACTTTCCAAGTCTCGTCTGTAAAAGGGTCCGTTTTAAGCTGGGCCCCTACAAATTGATAATTGGTTTTTTGCGTAGCTTCAAAGGTCGGGCTGATAAAGGAGTCCGAAAAAAGTCGCATCTCAGTCTGCACCTGAGACCAAGCAAAATGGGGCGCCAACAGCACAAAAGCTGCCGCCATCAAAGATGAGAAAAAGCGACGGACGAAAGGCATAGGCCTCCTATTCAGACGCTTATAGATCAAAGCCCGTGCCCCCTTGAGGGCGACTTTACGAACAATCCTATTAAAAACTTTTAAACAAGTGACCTTTTTCGGCGTCTTTGCTAGGCTTGGCGCTGGGCGCAGGATGTGTAACTGGACTGCGCCCCGAGGTATAAATGAACGCCAAAACTGCTAAATTTTTAATCATTCGCTTCTCCGCCTTCGGAGATGTCGTTCAGACTTTGAGCGTTCCTTCGGCTATCAAACAAACATATCCTGATGCAGAAATTCACTGGGTCACGCGCAAAGACATGGCGCCGTTACTTAAAGGCCACCCGAACATCGATCGCGTGTGGGAGTTTGACCGCAAAGCCGGTCTTGGTGGATTGATAAATCTCACAATGCAAATGCGTCGCGAGAATTTCACACATATCTACGATGCTCACAACAACATGCGCTCGCGTGTGATTTCGTGGGTGTTGAGACCTTTGGGATTTTTAGGAATCGGCGCGCACTTTATTCGTCGCTCGATCCGTCGTTGGAAAAGATTTTTGCTTTTCCGTTTTCGCATCAACACTTTTGAAATGCCGTTCTCTGGTCAGCGCGATTTGCTAGAACCCCTTCTTCCTTGGGGTGTTTCCAAAACTCCTCCGGCAGCTCCGCAGCTTTTCTTAAGTGAAGAGAGCTATAAAAAAGCGCAAGAGATTCTGCAAGACTACAATGGCTGTGTGGCCTTAGCTCCGTCCGCAGCGCATTTTCTAAAGCGTTGGCCGAAGGAATATTGGAAAGAATTGATTCTTCTTTGCCCCAACCAAAAATTCGTTCTTCTTGGTGGTCCGGAAGATTCGTTCATTGAGGATATTCGTGATGTGGCTCCAGAGCGCGTGATGAATCTTGCGGGAAAATGTTCTTTAGCTGTGAGTGCCGGAGTGGTTGCCCAATCAGCAACTTTAATCACTAACGATACGTGGCTTTTGCATGCGGCAGAACAATTGGGAAAAAAGGCGATTGCCTTGATGGGACCAGCACCTTTTGGCTTTCCTTCTCGTTCTTCCACAAAAATTATGGAAATCGAGCTGCCATGCCGTCCGTGCAGCAAACACGGACAAGGTCCTTGTGTGAACAAAGAAAAGTTTCATCAGTGCCTTGTCGATATCACACCAAAACAAATCGCCGCTGAGCTTAGAAACATCCTGGATCGTCAACCATGAGCATGCTTGTTTTTTATTTCTATAAATTCGTGATCGTTCCCTTGGCCTATTTTCTTTTGCAGCTTTGCCGTCCATTTTTAAATGGCAAACTGCGCGAAATGATCGAAGATAAAAACCAGGGCTTTTACCATATCAAAAAAGCTCACAGCGAAAATGAAATCGCTTTGGCTCGTCCTTTTTGGATTCACGCCGCCAGCGGAGAAATCGAATACGCGCGCCCTGTGATTCGTGAACTTAAAAAACAACATCCTGATATTCCCATTCTTGTGACATACTCCTCTCCGTCAGCAAAAAAGATTTTAACAGGTCTTCATGAAGTGGATGTGTGGGCCGCTCTTCCTTGGGATTTAGATTTTTTAATTGCGAAATTTATCAAGAAATGGAATCCCCGCATTCTTTTATTTTCGCGCACGGATGTGTGGCCTGTTTTAGCGTCTGTCGCTAAAAAACAGAATCTTCCGACCGCGTTGTTTTCAGCGACTTTTGCTGACAACTCTTCCCGTCTTAAAGGAATAACTCGTTACTTGACCCGCTTTGCTTTAAGTCATCTTTCAGAGATCCACTGCGTATCTGCGGAAGACATTCAGAATCTTGAATCCTTGCATTTAAAAGTTCCGGTCATGGCCAGCGGTGACACGCGCTTTGACCAGGTCTTTCACCGTCTTGAAAATCCGAAAGCTCTTAAAAGCGAATTGATCCCAAGCCCTGAGGATTTTATTTTTATTGCGGGCTCGACGTGGCCTGAAGATGAAGCCGTTCTTTTACCGGCTCTGGAAAAACTAAAGGCCATTCACATGCAGGTGATCATTGCCCCTCATGAAACCACACCTGAACATCTGGACAGCCTTGAAAAGAAAATGCACGATTTGGGATTGCGTTTTGTTAGATACTCGCAAGCGCAAGTATGGCCTGCGGGTTCCATTTTGATTGTGGATCAAGTGGGAATTTTGGCGGAGCTTTACACTTGGGCTGATATTGCCTTTGTCGGCGGTTCTTTTAAAAAACAAGTGCACAGTGTGATGGAAGCCCTCGCGGCGGGTTTGCCTGTTCTGGTCGGCCCTTTTCATCGCAATAACCGCGAAGCTTTGTTTTACCAAAAGAAGAATTTTTCTTCCGGCATGATCGTTCAAGTGGTGCATTCGGCTGAGGATATCGCGGTTCTTTTGCAGCGAATGAAAAAGCATCAGGAACAGATTCCGCATATCAAAGAAGAGATTCGTGCCGAAATCGGCAAAAACCGCAACTCCACGTTGCGTGTAATTTCTTCGATTGAAAAAGTTTTGCAATAATTAAAGATTGCGAATGACGTATTCATCAACGGCTTTAGAGAAATTTATTTTCTCTGCCGCATCGTTGAGAATTCGGATTTTCTCTTTGTTGTGCTCATTGAAAGAAAAGAACAACGCTTTTGTTTCAATGATTTTCGGATTGATTTCCAAAGCCCCTGCGTATTTTGCAGAATTGTTTTTTAAGTAGTATTGCGCCACCCTGTAGTCGATAAGAACACCGTCAACGAGGCCCTCAACCAGCTTTTCAATGGTCGCCGTCTCACTTAAAAGCGGTATCACTTTGATCACTTTTTTCTGAACTAAATGATTGAACTCGTCGGTGTTGCCATACCCTTGAGTCACCGCAAAAGTTTTTCCTTTAAGGTCTTTCAATTCTTTCCACTTTAAAGGTTTGTCTTTTCTTTGCAAAAAGACCACAGGCGAAGTGAATAAGGCTTCAGAAGAATAAAATCCCGGCAAAACTTCTTGTTTCCAGGCTGGATAGTAGCCCACAAAAGACGGCTTCGCTCCATTTTTCTGAGCTTGCACCCACGGAGAAAAAATAAATTCAATCGTGATCCCATTTTTGCTGAGAACTTTGCGAATGGCATCTGCCGCGGCTCCATTTTGAGGACACGAAGAGCAGATATACGGAGGCCAATCCAAGGTTGCCACCACCCATGTTTCCGCAAACGCCGTTCCTCCAGAGAACGAGATGAGTAAAGAAATTAAAAAAGAAAACGGTTTACGAAACATAGTCTCTATTCTCAAGGAGGAAAGGAACCAAGGCAAGTTACAAGACTTTGATGTTCTTGTGTCCTATTTCGTCACTGCTTTTAAAAACTTTTCGTTCCCAATTGTTCCCGCACCTGGGTCTGTCCTTTTCTGATATCTTAGATGAATTATGAAACGTTGGATCTTGATACTGAGTTTAATTTCTTCTCCCGCTCTCGCCGATTCCCTTTGCTATCAAAGTGAGGGAAATCCACGTACTGGAAAAGCCTTTGCAACTGATCAAGATTATCAAGAAGAACTCTCTCGGTGGAGATCTCAGGCTCCTAGCACACCGAATCCTTTCTCCCTTTTAAAAGCTTATAATGTTTATTCGTCTGAAAAAGCCTTCGCGAACTCCATGAAATCAGACAAGCGCGCTCATTGCTATATGGGCTGCAGAATCTCGCAAAGCACGAATTATAAGACCGCCGATTACGTCGGATGGCTTAAAGAAGAACGAGATCTCAAAGACTGCAATCGCAACACTCACTATGACGAAGAAGACTATGTTGCGACTCTTCGTGGGGCAACATTTGGTGAGTCTCAGAAAGACGCGAAAGGCTGCCTTCAGGCCTGTGAGCAAGTCTACTAAAGACCCGAGATCTCTTCATATGCCCGCCAAGCCTTGGCGACAAAAAACGTCAGGTGTATAAAGGTGCCCATACCAAACCTTCTATTTTTGAAATGAAACTCCAACCCCTCAGCATGAAACTTGAAATGATCCCTGTAGGAATACGGGGTTGGAATGAAAAGAACCGCAATATCAACAGTTTGTCTCATTATGATACTGACTGCGCAAACTTGGGCGCAAGGTCAGATCAGTACGGCTTTGCCTGAGACAAAGAAGGAAAGCAAATTTTCTGCGGAATGGCGTTTGCGTCTTTCGGGTTCTGACGTGCACGACGAACAAAGCCAAGCCAAAATCGTTGATATCCGTGCAGAAATCAAAGCGAAATATCTGCTGAGCAATTCACTTCAACTCGACATTCAACCGACATTGCGTTTGCAATCAGGTCAAACTCAGTCTGTGGATGGCGCTGATAAACCAGAAAACAAGATCACTTTAAATCAAGCGGCGGCTCACTATCTTCCTTTCCAAGGATTGCGTCTTTCTGCAGGGGCTTTGAATCAAAGGCACATGCACACGCAACTTTTAATGGACAACTTGGCTTTCCCGGCAGCTCGCATGGAAGGTCTTTTAAAATACGGAAACTTTAAATCAAGCTTGGCTCTGGAATCCGCTATTCCAACTTCAACATCTTTAAGCACAAACACAAAAGAGCTTGAAGCAACGCCCTCTTTAAATGCGGCAGCTTTAAAACTCAACTGGCAAGCGGCTAAAAATCTTTATTGGAAAACAACGGCGGGATATTTTGTTTTTAACAATCTTCCCTCTGCAGTAGCTCAGCAATCTCGTCTGCTCGGTAACGAAGTCGACAAAATTTCTGATGCTCAATATGCCTTCACAAATAAATATGAAGGCATCGAAGCTTCGACAGAGTTTGAATTTCCAGTTTTCTCGGCGTTGGATTTGAACTTTGGCGGTGAATACCTGATGAATCAAAAAGCCGTTTCTAAAGACAACCAAGCTTATCGTTATTATGCTAACGGCGAAATTCACCTGACAAAAAATATGGATTTGGTGATTGGCGGAAGTTATTTCTCTGTCGCACCAGAGGCTGCTGTAGCTTATTTCAATGCTTCCGGTTTTGAAACAAACCGCGTGGGTTATGCCGCTGAAAGCTCTTTGGCTTTCAATAAAGAGGGCTTCCTTGTCGGTCTTAAGTATGTTGATTCCGAAGTGATGTTTGCTAACACTGTGCAATCTCGCGAAAAGACTGTGTTCATTAAGCTGGAGACTTTCTATGCTGATCTCTAAGAAAAATCTCATCCACTCATTCTTAGGTCTTTATGCTTTAACGGCCCTGGCAGCTTGTAACTTGCCAAGCCCTAAAGATAAGAACGACACAGGTTCCAGTGCTGCGACATTCACAGCGCAGGCGATGGCGGATAAATCCAAAGCTCTTGAAGTTTCTGTTCAAGGGACTTTCGCTTTACCTTCTTCTAAAGTTTTCAATCTTCAAGCCTGCGTAAAAGACGTGGCTTATGATAAAGCGATTTCCGGTCATGAGTTCATCATCGAAGAAGTAAATACCAAAGTGACTTCCGATAAAGCCGGCTGCCTGACTTGGGCTGAGCGCGTGAGTTTTAACTTTTTGGCCGAATCTCAATACATTCGTATCGAAAGACATATCAAAGGAACAGGACTTCACAAAGGTTCGCAAAAGGTGGCGTTCGCCATCAATCCTTGGTCGCATGGTGAAAGCCTTGCGCCCGTTTTGAATCCTGATGATGGCAATAACATTCCTCGTTTGGTGGATGACGCTCAAGCGGCAAAGCTTGCTTTGAAAGGTTTTTCTCAAGACAACCAAATCACTTCACGTCCTTTGTGGGTGGAAGACGGCCGTCTTTTCGTAACAGAACAAAAACTCACTCGCGATGGTGTTGAGCTTCTTGTTGAAATGCGCCCGAATCCTTCTATCCAACTGACTAAAATGAATGGTGAGATGTTCCTTCGTCCCTTGACGGCGGGATCTTTTAAAGCGCGCTTGAAGCTTGTTCACATCTATCAACAAGGTGATAAAGAAATTCGTCGTCTTTTGACGGAGACAGCGCCGATGGATGTGAAGATGGATAACGGCAGCTTGGCTGTGAAATCCACAATGTCTTTACCTGCAATTCCAACGCGTGGTCAAATCATGTTGGGTCTTGAGTTGCAACCAGTGAACGGTCCGCAAGGTCTTACAAGCTTTGATGGTATTTACCTTTTGGGTGAATACGACCAAATCAAAGGATCTTCATTCTTAAAACTCAATACTCTGGTGGCGCAAACAAAAGATTTCAAGATTTCTAATTACGTGAACGCGACTTTGACTGAAGTGACTCAGAAATCTCAAACAGACCAACAACAAGAAGGCTCCACGACTTCAACAATTGACGCAGAAACTTATCAAAAGCCAAAAATCGAAGTATCTCAGTTGGAATTCCGCTTCATTCGCGTGGGCCAGGAAAAAACGGCCACTCGCGAAGTGTTTTACAATATCAGAGCTTGTGTGCGTAACGGTCTTGACCAGAAAAACACACGTGCCCATACATTTAAAATCACAAAATTCCGTCAATCAGAGACGGAAGAAACTTCCAGCGTCAGCGTAAAAACTGATAACAACTCTTGCCTTAACTGGGATGAAAGCATCACGTTTAAATATTTCGACTGCCAACGCTATCTAAAAGGTTTCGTTCAAATCGAAAACAAAGATTTAGGTATGAACGAAAAACTTGAGATCATCGTCAATCCTTGGGAATCTCAAGGTGCGGTGGCTCGTGATATGCGCTACGTCGATCCAAGCGAAAAATTGATTTTGAGCTGCCAAGAAACTCAGCGCCCGCGCACGCAATTGATCGTGGATGGCTTTAGCTACAACACTCTTTCTTACAACTACAGCGTGGATTCGATGTTGAATCTGACTGTGACAAAGAAGGTGCAAATGAAGATGGACCCTCGTCTTCTTGTTTATTCAAGCTTGGCAAATGGTCGCGCGGAAGTTGAAAAGCTTCGTGACGGTGTTTACTTGCTAAGACTTGCGGTCGTGCAAAACCGCGACTACGACACTTCGAACACTTATGTTACATCTGCGGATAAACTTGTGAATGTTCTGAGTGGTCAAATCAACACGGACATCACTTTCCAAACCCAAGACTTAAAAGCCTTGGGAAATCGCAACAACATGCTTGTTGAGATCTACCCTATTGATGAAAACAAAGTGACTGTCACGAACGGCCAAGTGACTTTGAAAAATGCCAACGACTCTGTAGAGTCTGCGATTGATACTTCAACAGGTCTTGAGACGCCGACTTTTGTAGGTCCTGTGACTTTGAATATTGATGAGGCGTCTCGCCCTCTTCGCATGTTGGATGCTTCCGGCGTGAGCAGCTTCTTGCTCAACGGAAAAGGCACTAATGAAGCCTCTCAAAAATTCGTGGTCAAACAAGTTGTTGAGCAAGGTCTTAAGGTGCAGGCAGAAAAGCGCCAAAGAATTCAAGCTCGCTCTGAAAAAACGCAATTTGCGAAAGAAAACAATTTGGATTTGATTTCATTGAAGGATGCCGATGCTCAAGCTCCCCTTGTAAAAGCTTTGGTGGGTTCAACGAAACTGAATGAACGCTTGATCGTGACGAAGGCGGATTTGCAAGACTTCGTGAATAAAGGAACCTTGGCTCCAGCGCTTGCACAAAAGCTGTGTGCCTTCTGGGCTTCTGATTACTTGCAAAAGATGTATGCCAATAAAGGTGGCGCGGTAAGCCAACAAGCCGTGATGGGTCTTGGTATGAGCTGCTACAATGCCGTTGCAAAAAATCCTTCCGCGTTCTTCCAGGTAGAAAAACAGATGATGATTAAAGAACTTGGCGGCTCTCAATTCGTGAAAGGTCTGAACCAAGGTCTTTCTGTGGGAACAAGTTTTTCAGTAAGCGCTTCTCACTCGACTTCGAAAACTCGCTCGACAAGCATCAGTGCGAAGTTCGGTCTGTCGAAAAAGTTCTTGGATCTTTTCTCTATCGGCGTGGATTTGGGATACTCAATGTCCTGGGCAACATCGGATTCAAATAGTGCCAGCAACTCTGTGACTGTGAGTGGTTCCACATCGATGACGGTGCAACAAAACATCTTTAAGGTGCGTGTGAATAAGTACGAGCAATGTGCTGTGGTTCGTCTAAATCCAATTCTTTTCATCAAAGACACAAAGTCTTGGTTCGGTCGCCGCGACTACTTAGGTTTCTTAAACCCTCGTTTGACGGAAGAAGAAATGGCGACAGCAACGACACGCGGTTTGATGATCTGCGAAGGCACTGTACGCACAGCTCCAGTGGATATCACAGAGAATTACTATTTGATTGCCCAGGAATCTAACAGCTCCCAAATGCAAGACAATGGTGACGCTCGCAACAGGAACTTCTTTATCGCTCTTCGTTCTAAGAATGACTTTAACAGATTCGTCCTTGCGATGAAAGGCAACGCGAAGATGCCGACAACGGCAGAAAAAGAAGAGGACCCACAAGTTCAAGCTACCAAAATGATGGAGCAGCTTTTCCAAATGTCAGGTCCTGCGTATCCGGGAATGTTTTTAGTGCAATAAAACTTCAGTGGTGATGTTTCTTGTACGTCGCCACTAAATCCGCTTGCGCTAAAACATGACCCTTCATGGCTTTTTCCAAATCAGCTTTCGAGGGATTTTCCATGTGCGGAAGAATCGTATCCAAGGCATAGATTTTATGGTGGTAGTTGTGTCTTCCAATAGGAGGACATGGACCTCGATATCCAACAGCCATCCAGTCATTCACTCCTTCATAGGAACCTTTCGGTAAACTTGCCACGTCCTCGGGCAAGGAACTCACAGAAGCAGGAATATTAAAAAGCACCCAGTGAACCCACGTTTGTTTTGGAGCTTCTGGATCTGGTGCATCGGGATCATCGACAATGATCGCAAAACTTTTTGTACCGGCCGGAGCACCCTTCCAGCGCAGAGGTGGCGATTTGTCGTCGCCTTCACAAGTGTATTTTGAAGGAATTTCTTCATGAGGTTTAAATGCGGGTGATTCTAACGTGAAAAGCATAAGACCTCCCTTAAGAATTTTCTTACAGGAGATTTTTTATTTTCTCAGCTTGTTTTAAAGCACGAGTGCCAGAACACAGATTATTTTTTTAACAGAGTTTCGCGCAAAAATTCAATGCCACGCACACCGAACCACGAATAGGATTCGCCATTCACAATGGCACCTTCAATGCCCAGGTCTTTGAGTTCGCCGATTTTTTTGTGAAATGGAAATGGTTCTGACGAAAACAAGAAGAACGTGTCTTTCATTTCCTCTATCTCGACAACTGGATACTTCTCTCCTTCAGGATACTCGACGAGTTTTGCGCCTAATTTTTCTAGAACAGAGCCGATGTAAGTTTCACGACTGACACTCATCCACGGTTTTTTCCAAATCATGTAAGCGACTTGTTTATATTCTTGTGACGGCGCTTTCACCCATTCCATGAACGCGGGAATTTTTTGATAATCCCACTGCGGCACGGGAGCCTCTAAAATATCCAGACAATCGACAGAAAGTTCCATGAGTTGCGGATTTTTAAAATGTTCTCCCAAGCGTGCTAATTCTGTCTGTAGACTTTGTAACGAAGAAACATGTGTCGCCAAATAAGGAACAGGACATTCCTCGGCCATTTCCAGCGGATTTTCCTCTTCATCCAGAAGAACCAAATCCGGTTTTAAATCGACAACCAAATCCCAAGAAACTTCTTTGGTGCCGCCGACAATAGGAATATTCGTGATCATTTTCGGAGGATGAATACAAAAACGCGTGCGTCCAACAACTTGCACACCCGCTTTTAATAGCGTCTCGGTCCAAGAAGGGACCATACTTACCACTCGCATTATTATCCTCCAAATCTGAAGATTACCCAGTGAGCCAAGCGGAGTCAAAAGCTTGACCGTCCGTGGTGCCCGGCACAGTATAGCCCTCTAACAGTGAGGTTAAATTATGACGCAACTCTTCCCTCTTCACGAGAAACCCGCATTGAGCCCGTACAAAAAAGGCGACGTTCTTGTGTTATTTGGCGAACTTTTCTCGCGCGGTTACGCAAACGGTTTGGTTGAAGAAGCCGAACGTCGTGGCATGACGATTGTGCGCGCCACTGTCGGTCGCCGTGAAAAAGACGGATCTCTTCGTGCTTTGACAGCGGAAGAAACCGCAAACATTCCCCAACCATTCATCAACGTTCCTCTAGAAGCCGGTTTCGATATGGAGCCCGACTCTAAGGGAGTGACTCCTTGCGATCAGCTTAAAGATATCAAAATGGGAGAATGGGATCAGGCGACGTTGGATTGGAAGTCCATCGATGAGTCTGAAAAGAACGGCACTATCCGTTTCAGAAAAAACACCGAACTTTTCTTGAAAGAGCTTGAAAAGCATATCCCAGCAGGCGCTAACGTTTTGTTTGCTCACTTGATGGCCGGTGGTGTTCCCCGCGCGAAAATTTTGATGCCACTTTTGAATCGTGCGTTTAAAGGAACAGGCGATCGCCATATCCCAACGCAAGCCCTTTTGGATTCCCAAATCGGTCAATTCAGTTTGAGAAACTTTAAAGAAGTGACGGCTGAAACATTCCGCCACTTGGTGGACCTTTCAACACCTCTTCGCAAAAAATTGGAAGCGCAAGGCAGCCACGTGTCTTACACAGCTTACGGTTATCACGGAACAGAAGTGATGATTCGTGGTCAGTACAAATGGCAAACTTACACTTGCTATTTCCAAGGTTGGGCGAAAATGGCCTTGGAACAATATTCTGAAGAATTCGCAAAACAAGGTGTGCACTGCTGCGTTTACAACTGCCCCGAGATTTTGACGAACTCAAGTTCTGTGTTTCAAGGTGTTGAAGTATCACTTTATCCTTTGCTTGCAGCTATTCAAAAAGATGCTGGAGATAAAAAACACGGTGAACAAGTGTTGGCACAATGTAAAGCTCTGCTTAAAGATGATGTTACATTTGATCAGATCATCAAATTTACCGATGAATACCTCACAAATGATCTGACTTTGGCGTTCTCAAAATACGAGCAATGGCCACAGCATTCTCGCCAAGATCAAATGGAGTACATGCTAAAAAGCTCGGACTACTTGTTTGACCTTCACAAAGACCAGAAGAATTTGATCACCGCTGTATTAAGCGAAGTGGTCTTTAAATCTTGTGGTTACGTGATGTTGCATGATTCTTGGAAACCAAAATCTCCAGTTGCATGGATCGGTCACGACCTCGTGGCTCGCTGTATGTAGTATGTCAGTTCAAGCCGGAGAGAGTTGGAATTATCAAAAGTATAAATTCTATGGCTTGTCGCTGTCGGGCATTCGCACAGCGATAGCCATGCCGGAACTCTCTTTGAGCTTTGACGTGGCTCAAGGTTACCCCTTTCTTTTAAACTTAAAGCATTTCTTTATCAGTCATGGCCATCTTGATCACGCGGCAGGCATTCCGTACATCATCTCGCAAAAAGCCATGACTTCTCAAGAGCCCGGCAAGTTCTATATGCCGAAGTCCTTAGTGGATCCTCTTGATCAAATCATGAAGCTTTGGGAACAAATCGAAAAGCACCAATACAAGTATGATTTTATCGGCGTGCAAAGTGGTGATGAAATTCCTTTGAACGCGCAAACTTATGTTAAGGTTTTCCCGACCCTTCACCGAATTGAATCCTTCGGCTACACGGTTTTTGAAACTCATAAAAAACTAAAAAAAGAATACGGCGGTCTTTCAAAAGAGGAAATCGTTGAACTTCGTCGCCAAAACATCGACGTCAATGAGGTTCATCACACTCCGGTTGTGAGTTTCACTGGGGACACGCAAATTGAGTTTTTAGATAGTTTTGATTGGGTTCGAAAATCTAAAATTCTTTTCTTGGAAGCCACTTATCTTGATGAAAAAAAGACTGTCGAACAAGCCCGCCATTGGGGCCACACACATTTAGACGAAATCATTCCACGACTGAAAGATATTGAAAGCGAACAGATTGTGTTCATTCACGCCTCCAGCCGCTATTCCGACAAAGAGGCACTTCGCTTAATTCGGGAACGCGTTCCTTCCGAATATCATGAACGCGTGGTGCTTTTTCCGGGACGCTAGTTAGAACATATCTCCCAGTTCCAACCAGATCTTACGACTTTTCATTTTCTTATTCTTAAGATACTCAACCCATTCTGAAGAGCTGCGTTTTTGCCAGTTCTCAGCCAAAGCTGCTGCAAAAATCAAAGGACTGTAACCTTGTCCCAACATATCCTTGGGAGGACGAAGAGCTGTGAGCATTTCCGGGCCATAAAAACCTGTCGGCATCAAACGGTCTCTTTCTCCGAGCTCGCCGATGATAATGGCGCCGTGGATTTGACCCAAAACAGTGCGGCTCAAAGGCCCCGAAGCTTCTGATGTTTTTGGAATGCCTGCTGTTCCAACAATCATCAAACCGGAATCAGCTTTTTTATTTAAAGTTTCAATAAGGTCTTTATTGGCCTCATTCACTTTCATATTGAAATCAAAAAAGACAAAGCTTGTCCCAACAGGCAAAGACTCAACACGTTCGTGCAAAGCCTCCAGGTCAACAGCGCCTTCTTTTGTATAAGGAGTGAAGTTAACGATCTCGCAGCTTTTGCAAGGACGGACCTTTTCTTCAAAAACAGGTTTTACCTTCAATTCAAAGTCTTCAGCTTTCTGTTGGCCAAAATAAATCACTGTCGTTTTTGTCGGAGGCAACGCCGCTTGCGCCCATGTCGCTCCGCAAGAAGCCAAAATTAAAACGGCACCCGCCACAGCTTTTCTAAAATTCCATAGATTGCACTTAGTCATATTTCGAGTTTGCCCTCCCCCTTGGTTTGCTGTCGACTTTTTTAATTATTTATTGAACAATCGACATATGGAGTCATGGAGTCAGATTCGCATATTTCATTCAGGAGATGAGTACTTTCACAGTCTCGTCGAAGATATACGCAAAGCTCAGCGTAGTATCACCATCGAATCTTATATTTTTGCCATAGATAAACTTACGCAAACTATTTTGGAAGAATTAACCAGAGCGCGCGAGCGCGGCTGCACAGTTAAGATTGTTGTCGATGGTTTTGGTTCCTACTACTACATTCCGCAACTCGATCGAATGTGTGAAGAGCGCGGCATTGAGTTCCGTGTTTTTCATCCTTTTCCCTACCCTCTTTTGTGGGCAAGACGTCTTTTTGCAAAGTATTCGTTAAATGCGTCACTCATCATGAAACACATGAATCGTCGCACCCACCGCAAGATCACGATCATTGATGAAAAGCGCGCTTATTTAGGCAGTTTAAATTTCACACAAGATCATTGTGAAAGTCTTGTTGGAGAAAAAGCCTGGAGAGACACCGGCGTTTATGTTGAAGGCGAAGAGTTGAGCCGTTTGGTGTTGGCATTTCAAATCAGTTACCTGCGTACGTATGTAAAAAGGCTGCTTTCTTGGGTGTCCCGCTGGAGACTTCGCATGGATGTGCGTGACAGCTTGCTACGCCTTAACACCACTCAACGCATGCGTCGTCAATTGTATCGTGATCTTTTACGCCGTATTTCTGGAGCGCAGTCGCGACTGTACATTACGACGGCTTAGTTCCTGCCCCGCCGGTCTTTGCTATTGGCTCTCTTAAAAGCCGCCCGTCGCGGGGTGGACGTTAAAATCCTTATTCCCGGAAAGTCCGATGTGCCCGCAGTAAAATGGGCGGCTTTTAATATCGTCCGCTTTCTTTTACAAAAAAGAATTTCCATTTACGAATATCAGAAGACGATTTTGCATGCGAAGACGATGATCATCGATAACGATGTTTTTATCGGCTCTTTCAACCTCAATCACCGCAGTGTTTTGCACGATCTCGAGGTGGAGGTCGTTCTGCGCGATGAGGCGAGCCTTGCAAACATGCTTCAGCAATGGAGTGTCGATATTAAGAATTCCAAACTGGTTGCCGAGAAAGATTTTGCGGCTCCTTCGTGGCTCGCAAGGATTGTCTACAAAATCGCCTTCCGACTGCGTTATATGCTCTAGTTTTTTACTTTGACCCTGCCCTCTGAATTAGTGATCCTATATGTATGAATTCTTACGTTAAAGTCGCGATCACTGGGGGCCCTTCGGGCGGTAAAACAACTCTTATCGAAGCTCTAAAAAAAGAGCTTGGACAAAAATGCGCTGTCGTTCCTGAAGCCGCAAGTATTTTATACCGTGGCGGTTTTCCACGCTACAAAGATGCTCAGGGTATCATCCATGCGCAAAAAGCGATTTACTACACACAAAAAGAACTTGAAGAAATGATCTGCTTACTCAGCCAAAAGCCTTTGATCGTCTGCGATCGTGGTTCTTTGGACAGCGTTGCCTACTGGCCTGCAGATGAATTGAATTTCTTTAACTCCATTCAAAGTTCTCGCGAACAGGAGCTGGCCCGTTACGACTGGGTGATTCACCTTGACACGGCTTCCATGGATTTTTACGACACGAACAATCCAATTCGTACGGAAACTTTCCAAGAGGCTTGGGACTTAAATACAAAAATCAAACAAGCCTGGGAAGGCCATCCCCGTCGCGTGGTGATCACTCACAACGAGGACTTCCTTTCGAAAATGACAACGTCTTTATCAGTCATCAAAGCCATCATGGCTCACAAAAGTGCTGAGGATATCAAAAAGGAGCTTCTGCAATGATGAGAACTCTGCTGGGTCTACTTTGTTTTTGCATCGCGTGTTCTTCTTTTGCACAAGGCCGCTCGAAACTAAAGCCTTTGTATTTCCAAGCAGACAAAAACAATCTGCAAGTTCTTCCCCAAAGATTCGAATACACTTTGCTCGATGAAGATCGCTTGAAAGTCGGTGATATTCTTATCGACACAACCCAAGTGACTTTTCAGATTGAACCTTCCACGAAAAAACGAGGTGCTTATAGCATTCGTTTTACCTGGCCTGCTGGACTCATCAAAGACGGCGAATTGGCGATTAAGAACAACTCAGGTAAAGCTGTCTTTAACGCCTTACTCACCAAAGACAATTTAAAAATTTCTCAAGGGGCTTCTCAAGAGGGCGAAGAAGCTTTGCGCTCTGAAATTGCAACCTTTGCTATTGACGATGTTGAAGCCAACGTCGTCGACGATATGAAGTACTTCCCGTTCATGGTGTTTTGTATTTACCGTGAAAGCGAAGAAACGCGTTTGTATTTATGTTCCAAGGAACTTTATTTAAGTTCACAACAAGGACAGATGGTTGTGAAAGCGCGCTCAAGCACCAAGAAAGCCGCGCAAGTTGAAATCAACGGGAAAGTCGTCGGCAATCAAGGGATTATTTATCTCAACGACCGCAGTGAAAACGTGGCGTTCAAAGCTCAAACTCAAACAGGCGCTTTCTTAGAAATTGAAACTCGCAAAAAAGACGTTGATTTCAAAGATGTCGTTGTTTCTGATGACGGAGAAAAAATCATCCTCACCGCTTCAGGGGCTGAGCCCGTTGACGAAAGCAAAGTCAAAAAACTTTCTGATGAAGATTGGCAGATCGCTCTTCCTAAAGGCCGCCCTGTTTTGTACTTAAAAGGTGACGGCGATATTCCGATGCGCCAAGAATTTTACGTGCGCGGCACTTTGCCACGCGAAAAAAACAGACCTTATATTTCAGCTAAATCTGTTTCGCGCACTTATTCTTCCCAGTTGTCTTTTAGTGGCGTGAGCCCTGAAGGTGTGCAGGTGAAAGTTCCTGAAAAAGATACTGATGCGCAATTAGAACCAACAAAGAAAAATCAATTCTATTGGACCGTTCGCAATATTCCTGCGGGGGTTGAAACTCGCCGTTATCTTTCTGTGATTTCAGAAGGACACGACTTCACTGTGGGTTACGATGTTTTCCGCGGGCAACCTTTTGGATTAGGATTGGGCGCGCATTATCTCACGCCGTCCGGTATTGCTTTTGGCGCGGTGGACTTCCAATGGTGGATTGAAAACTTCTTAATGATCAACGCCAACTGGTCTCGCTTCCGTTGGGGATTGGCTTTAGAAAGACAACAACATCTGACTGAAAAAGACGATCAACCTAAAGTTGATTTTACAACATTGGAACTTTTGTGGAGAGCTAAAGAAGGCTTCAACTTGATTGATGAAACTTGGGGTCTTTCATTACCTTTACAAATGATTCAAGGTGAAAGTGCGAGTGCCACCGCTTATGGGTTAGGAGCTTTCTGGATAAAAAAACCAGGACGCTGGTTAAAACCATTTATGCAATGGTCAGAATTGAAGTTTCACTATTTCGCGGGTTCTTCAGGAAGTGATTTTAAACTGAAATCAGCCTACATGCTCAAAGCTCAAGCTTACTGGCAATTCTCTTCGCAATGGTATTTGCGCTACGGACTTGATTTCAGCGATTACAAATACGATCCGGCAGCTGCAAAAGAAGAAAGCCAAATTGGCGTGAATGCGGGAATCTTCTGGAAGTTCTAACGCTTCTTAAAGAAGCCTGAGACAACCTGTTTAAGGTCCATATTGAAAACATCCTGCTTTTTGTTAGCCGCAGAAAGCATGGAGATTTCACGGCGCGCAGGAATGAAAGATGGGTCGAGCGCCACACTCTTTTCGAAAGATTTGCGTGCAGCCACCATATCCCCTTTGGTTTTGTTGAATAAACCAATCACGAATGGGAATAACGTATCATAGCGTTCATCCGGTGGAACTTGCATAAGCTCAAGTTCCACTTCTTTTAAGACAAACTGTTTCTTCATAGGATCTACGGAACCCAATTTAGCCCATGAACTATAAAGATGAAGTTGCTGCGTTTGTGGATTGAGTTTCGACACTTCCGCAAGGTGCTCTAAAGCCTTTGCAAACTGATTGTACTGAAGAGCTTTTTTCACTTCTTCCATCAAGGTCGTGGCTTTAAGTTTCGCTTCCGCTTCTGATTTTTGTGAAGCTTGGCGGAACTGATCGATCTTATTCGTATCACGAGATGTGGCGACAGCTTCTTCGGCTGCTTTTTTAATTTTACTCCACACCGTATAAACTTCAGAGGCAGTATCTTGTGGCTGATCCCCGATAATAGTCATGAAGTCTGCCAACGCAGAATCCATAGAACTTCCACCGGAACCTGTTTCCATATAAGCCACGATCTCATAACCGTTCTTGCCATCAAGCTCGGCCCAGATTTTCTTTAAAACTTTCAACTGCTCTTGCGGATTTGTGAATGCCGCACGCTGAGCAAAGACGATCAAACCTTTCGTCAAAAGGAAATGAATCGCCTTATAAACAGCAACCTCACTGTAGCCTTTGACATCCAAAAGCTGTGTCAATGTCATTTGGTTGTTGAGCTTCACAGTCAAACCATCCAAAGACTTTAACAACGACATCGAAAGAGCCGGATGATCATCACGGAACGTCGGACTTTTCACGATCACATTTCCAGACCACATCACATACAAAGACTTAAGCCAGCTCACAGAAATCTTAGAAGCAATCCAGTCATGCAGATAATAAGACAAAGTGTCAGCATCAATACTTGGGCTGCTCATCTCGACTTCAGCCGAAGCGAAATTCACGCGGATTTTCTGATCCACGATCGTGCGCACCAAGCGGATGTTCATTTGCTCCATCAAAATCAAATCAAACGCATGAGGACTGAGTTGATTGTTTTGAATAAGGTAATTACCAATACGGCGGTTGTTCTTGTCACGCAAAGCCGTTTGCACGTCTTCCGGAGTCGCATAACCACTTTGGATCAACATCTCTCCTAAGAACGTCGTCTTATCGTCCACGTCCACGCCGACGATATTGCCATTGCAGAACGTGATACCAGAGACAGAGCCGTCGGCATTGTAAATATTCAAATAACCACTGCTCTTTGTTTCTACAAGCAATGAATACAAGAACGGCAAGTCAAACCCGCTCACCTCTTCGATAGATTCAATGACCTTTCTTTTTTGACGATTGGTCACCGTAGGGTTTGCAAACATTTGATAAAGCAATTTACGTGCGCTGGATTCTTCTTTTTTCGGAGCTTCTTCTTTCTTAACAAGTTTAAGAACTTGCTCCATCTCAAAAGGCTTTTTCAAGAAGGCCACGGCTTGTGTACTTTGTGTGGCTTCTTGAATGAATGATTTATCCGTGTAGATACCACTCATCAAAACGACTTTAAAACGCGATGAAGGATAATTCGTGCGCGCTTGTTTGATGAAATCCAAACCCGTCATTTGCGGCAAAAGACAGTCACAGAACAGAAATTCGATATTGGTATTCGTGGATAAAATGGAATTGGCCTCGTCGGGACGGGCCGCCAAAAAGACGTGATGACCAGCGCGACTGAGGACTTCTTTTAAAGCCAGCCCGACACTTTCATCATCTTCCAAAATTAGGATCTTTGTTTTTCCTGGTTCCACATTTCCTTGTCGGTCTATAAGTCGGATCTATTTAGAATAAAAAAGAAAAAGCGGGCCTGTCATCCAGGACCCGCAGCATTTTCTAGACCTATGTCGAAGATTTCTTACTTTTTGAGGAACTTAAAATATTTGGATTCAATAACATCCATTTCCATTTCGTTCCCCTCTTCATCTTTCACAGATGCTGGAGGTGTCACGCCGCCCTCGTTGAATTCTGTCCCATAACGAAACAGGACGTTTTTTTCAGAGCCAGAATCATCATTGTAGTACGGGACAAAAAATGAATTTACTTTGCCGGTTGCAGGCAAAAAGCCATCGACCATATTGATTTGATCGACGATCACTTTCGGGCAATTACTGAATGAAATCTGCGCTCCACCCGCCGTGCCCATCCATTTGATCCACTCGCGAATACCGCAAGAGTTGATACTTTTTAGACCGCTCAACTCCACGTCAATGGCTTGGTTTCCCGTCAAATTAAACTGAGAAAAATCGACGTCCTCATCGATCGTGCCTGCCATTTGAACTGTGAGTTTATCAGCAGCTTTATTCATTTTCACATCGAGTTTACCCATGGTTCTTCTCCTCATTCACGTACAGATTTAAATTTAATTAAGACCTTCTCGTTTGACCACAAAAAATGTGACGTCATCGACTAAGGTTGCTCCCTGACGATGGCCTTGGAAGCTCACAACGAAACGGTCTACGGAATCGTTCACGCCAGGATAGTCTTTGTTCGCGGCGATAAGTGCCTTGATAAATTCTCTCTCGCCCCAAGCTTCTTTTCCAGGATTTTGAATGTCGGGAATTCCGTCCGTATAGAAGAAAACAGAATCACCCTCATCTACCTGAATACTCGTCTGTTGATAAACGGAATCACGCGCTTGTCCCAATCTGGGATTATTCACTTCATTAAGGGGCACTAAATCTTTTTTCTTAAGAGGTCCCTCACCTTTTTTGATCAAGAACGGTGCTTCGTGAGAGGCATTGCAATACACCAACTCACCCGTATCCAAATCAAAAGACGCCAAGAAGAACGTCATCATGATGCGACCTTTTGAAACATCATAGATACTGCGATTCAAAAGTTCGAGAGCTTTTGAGGGCGAAATATTGAGACGCTCAATAATCGTCGAAGCGGATTTTGCAGCACTCGTAATCAAGGCAGCTGGAGCTCCGTGGCCCGTGGCGTCCCCGATCCACAAGAAGATTTTATTTCCGATCTGACAATAGTGCCACCAGTCGCCACCGCACTCACTGGCAGGCTCGTAGTACCCGGCAATCGCCAAAGGCCCGATCTTCGCGCGCGTTTCAGGGAAAAGAGTTTCTTGCACTGTTTTCGCCGTTTGAAGTTCGGACTCCATACGCGCTTTTTCCGCCGTTTGATCCAACAAACGTGATACTTCCGCCGCCATGATATTAAAATTATCCGCCAAACTTCCAACTTCATCCGTGGATTTCACATCCACACGAATATTGAAATCGCCTTCCGCCACTTTTTTGGTCGCGTTGAAAAGCTGAGTCAGAGCTTGCGTGATACCGCTGGAAGCAAAAAGACTAAGAATGATTGTTACCGAAATCAAGATTCCAAAAAAGATCAAAGATTTGCGAATCAGGATTTGTACGGCTCCCAACGCTTTTTCTTTTTCTACCGTTGTCACAACAATCAGATCACCAAAGCCCGCTTTAGAGAAAGACACCAAAAGATCCGTGCCATCAGCGGCCTTATCCGTCTCAGCCCCTTGCGCTACTTTCGCAGAAGAGCCTTTCAAGAAGGACGGCGTCACTGTGTCTTGCAATTTCTTTCCCGGCATCCCATCCGGACCAAAGAGCACAGTTCCATCTTGAGAGATCAAATACATTTTTTGCGACATCGCTGCTCTGAACATTTCAGAGGCTTCACTCATACGCACGATGACAAGAAACACCGTATTGCGTGTTTTTGTTTCATCGCTGACTTTTTCAAAGATGAAAATACGATCGTCGCTAAACGGCACTTTCACCACACGGCGCGTGGCTTCCACCTCTGCGAAATACGACGGCATTTGATTTTGCAAAGAAGCCAAAACACTGGCCGTCTGATCCGGAACTTTTTCAAGAGTCGCTGCTTTTTCAAAAGTGCCGTTTTGTGAGGGAGTAAACACCACGATGGATTCAAGATTGAACTCATTCATGAAAATAGAATCAGAAACCGGCGTGAACTTTTGTTGAGTAAGGTAATCTTGAAAGATCGGCTTCGTCGTTCCAAGCACAGCATTGAGCTGTGTCTTAATTTGAGCCGCCATGGTTCCTGACATACTGCTTGAAGAATCAAAGACATAGGCGATCTTATCGTCTTCAAAAATCTTCAACGCCAAAATTAAATACACAGTCAGTGTAATCAAAGGCAGCGAAGTGAGCAGTAAAAGAATCTTATATCTTATTGATATGCCACGTTTTTTCACGGGTTCAGTATGCCCTTTAACAGGAAACCCGAAAAGAAATTCTCATGTAACTTAGCCTAAGGTCCGTAAATCATTCGTCATTTCCAACCGATAAGCCCTCAAGCAGGAGTGTTATGTCACGTTTTGGACAAACAGAAAAAATCATCTTTGTATGCGCCATCGTTGCTTTGTTGGCCTTCTCGTACTTTTTGTACGACGACTCTTTGCTATTCCCGAAAGCCAACAACGGAAAATTAGAACTTATTGGCGATGTCGCGATTTCACAAAACGACGTGCGCCGCAAAAATCTCGACACTTTTAGCTGGGTCCCCGCTTCTCGCAAAGACTCTGTCTATCAAAATGATTCTATCTTCACCGGCGATCGTTCTGAAGCCACGATTCAATTGCAAGACGGAACGCAAATCAAAATCCAACCAAACTCTTTGATCACTTTGAATCTGAAAAACGGTCAGATGAATCTGGATTTGCGTTACGGGAATCTCGTCGGTGAATTAGCACAGGGTTCTTCTTTGACAATCAAATCCGGCACTGAAGAATTTAAATTGGAGAGCCAACAAGGCTCCCCTGAAAAATCAAAAATTCAGTTTAATAAAGCTCACAGCGGTAACGTCGACTTGAAATTGCTTTCCGGTGACGTGAAGTACGTTGATAAAAAGAAACAAGCTGTGAAAGAGCTTCCGAAAAATGCGGTGGTCGCTGTCACTAAAAAAGGTGAAGTGAAACAAGTTGAAAAACCGCAGTTATTCTTAAAAACGGCGGACAATACAAACTGGCTTCGTATCAATCCTGATGATCCTCTTCCTTTTGAATGGGACAGCAAAGGTGATGTGGCCCGCTTTGAACTTGAAATCTCCCCCACAGAAGATTTCAGTCATGTCGCGATTTCAAAACTGACTCAAGATAAAAAAGCTCAAGTCGTTGAACCTTTAGAGCCTGGCTCTTATTTCTGGCGTTTGAAAGCCATGGACCACAACGGTCAGTTGGCGACGACATCACCAGTTCAACACATGCAGATTACTCACTTGGTTGGCCCGCAAATCACAACACCAACCCAAGCTGCACAAATCAATCTTGAATTGAAAGTAAAACCCCAAGAGGCTTTGGAAACCAGCACTGAAATCCAATGGCGCGCGCAAGAGTCTCTTAAAAACTTCACATGGCAAGTGGCTTCCGATGCGGAATTCACAACCATCGTGAAAGAAGGTCAGACAAATACTTTAGCTGCGGTTACTCCAAAACTTCCTGCGGGAACTTATTGGGTGCGCGTGCAAGGTCAGACAGAATCGCAAAAACCATCACCATGGTCTGAGCCGGTGTCTTTCACTTTGAATCTTTTTGCACACAAAGAAGAACGTCCTAGTCGCCCTATCCTTGTAACAAAGAAAGTCGATTTCAAAGTTCCAACAGGAAAAGATCGCAATCCAGCTTCTCCGGAATCTCCGAAGCTTGCGTGGAAGCCTGTTCTGCAAACGAAAAACTATATTTTGCAAATTTCCAAAGATGCTAGCTTCAAAGAAGTTGAAAAATACGATGTTACACAAAACCAAGTGTCTTGGTCGCAATATCGTCCAGGCCAGTATTTCTATCGCGTTTACGCTCGTGGCCTCAATGGTCTTATGAGTGAGCCGAGTGAAACCGGAACAATCGATATCAACATGGATGGTCTGACTTTAGATCCAATGAAAACCATCAATGCCATTGGCCAAGCTCCGGGTCCTAAAGAAACTCCGATCAGTTGGTCTGAAGTTCCGTTTGCAAAATCCTATCTTGTGCAAATGGATAAAGACAAAAACTTCACGCACCCGCAACAACTTGAATATTCATCCAATGCGGGAACTTTGACAGTGCCAGATCCAGGTCGCTACCACGTGCGCGTGCAAGCCATGGATGAAAGCAATAAGCCTTTAACGGGTTTCTCAAATATTGAAGAAGTGCTTTATACATTCCGCACTCCTCTTTCGTCTCCTTCGTTGTTAGAGCCATTTAATAACGCTTCAATCTTCCTGCAAACAGAGATGGAACCGTTTATCTGGCTTGAGTGGAAAAAAGTGGAAGGTGCGACTTCTTACCGCATCGAGATTTCCGATAAAGCGGATTTCTCTCGCACTTTGATTGCAAAATCACTGCAAGGAAATCGTTATTTGATTAAAGACCGCGTGCCACTGGGAAAAATCTATTGGCGCGTTCGTGCAGAATCTAAAGGCGACGCTGAAATGTCTGAATGGACAGAAAAGCGTGAATTCACTCTTTACCATCAGAAAAATGAGACGTTTGTAAAATGAAGATTCAGTACTCCCTCTTCGACACCCTTTTGGAACCTGTGTTTGTTCTAAATGCCGAACAAAAGGTCGTCTATTGCAATGAAACGGCAGCGATCGTCGCAGGTCTTTCTATTCGCAAAATCACAAGAGGCATGAAGTTCTCTGAACTTTTTGAGTTTAGCGAACCCATTGAAGGTCTGGATAAGTTGATTCATATTTGCGATGCGACTCCCTACAAAGAAGTGAATTTCAAAACTTCTCAAGGAGGCGAAGGTAAAGTACAAATCACGCTGCAACCTATTTTTGACTCTATGGGAGACAAAAATTGGATTGTCTTTGTGCGTGACGTGACTTTGGAAGAACGTCTTCAGAAAAAATACCGTGCTGAACTTGAGCAAAAAGAAGACGTCATCAAAGCCCTTGAAGACGCCAAAGTTCAACTTGAAAACTACAGTAAAAACCTCGAACAAATGGTTGCTGACCGTACACGCGAATTGTCGCGTTTGAATCAAACCATGTCAGCCCTGCTCGACAGTCTTGGACAAGGTTTCTTCATCTTTAATTCTGAAGGACACATCCTTGATGTCTCTTCAAAGGCCTGCGAAACGACGGTTGAATCAAAACCTGATGGAAAACTTATCTGGGATGTTTTAAAACTTCCAGAAAACAAAGTCGAAGGCTTCAAAAAATGGATGCAAACTCTTTTCATGGAAATGCTTCCCTTTGAAGATTTAGCACCCTTGGGTCCGGTCACTTATCCGCACTCGAAAAATCGCAATATCGCTTTAGAATACCACCCGCTTCGTTCCAGCGAAGGCGCGATGGAAGGCGTCGTTGTTGTTGCTTCCGATATCACATCCCTTGTTGAAGCTCAAAAACAAGCTGAGACGGAAAAAGAGCACGCAAAACTTATCATCAATATGATTAAGTCCAAACGCGAGATCCACCGCTTCATCCAAGAAGCGCAAGGTCTTTTGATCTCTGTTCGCGAAGAAGTTTCTAAGGACAACGGTCCTTACGATTCAGAAACTCTTTTCCGCAACTTGCACACTCTTAAAGGTGGTGCGGCTCTGTTCTCGATCAAAGAAGTCGCTGAAGCCTGTCATCAAGGTGAAAGCCTTTTGGCGGAGCTTAAAGAAAATTGGACACAAGCCGGATTTATTTCACTGCGTGCGAAATGTTTTGAAATCGAAGAATACTTCTTTAAATTCCTTGAAGAAACACGCGACATCTTGGGTTCTTCTGCAACATCGGAAGAACGCCAAATTGAAATCGCGATTAGTAAATTAAATGACATCGCTCGCAAAGTAGGCACTCTGCCTGGTGGCGGACCTGTCGCACAAGAACTTTTGTTAGAACTTGCGATGGAACCGGTTTCTCAATTCCTGGAGCCATACAACGAAGTCATGCTTCGTCTGGCAGAAAAAATCGACAAGATGATGGCGCCGTTGCAAATCAATAACGGCACCGTGATGGTGATTCCAGAGATTTACAACTCTCTGTTCTCAACCCTCGTGCATGCTTTCAGAAACGCTGTCGATCATGGAATTGAAATTCCTGATACGCGCATTGATCAAGGAAAAACGGCCGAAGGCCATGTGGAAGTGAATGTTGAAATCAAGAACACAGGTTCAAAACCGTTCTTGATGATTCAAATCAAGGACGACGGTGGCGGTATTGATCCATCGAAGATCCGTGAAAAATTAGCAAAACGCATGGTCGACACTCGCAACAAGTCCGACCAAGAAGTGATCCAACATATTTTTGACAGTCAATTTTCGACTCGCGAACAAGTCACAGAAATTTCAGGTCGCGGCGTGGGAATGGATGCGATCAAAGTCGCCGCCGAAGAACTTCAAGGGCGCGTGTGGGTCGAATCCGAACTCGGCAAAGGCACCACACTGTTCGTCGAAGTGCCCTACATCACCGAGTTCAAAAAATCAGACAAGAAAGCGCCTATCGCCGCTTAAAATATTATTTAGTAACGTCGATCAAGCATGTGAAGTCAGCGACACCTGTGCGCTCGCCGTCTTCCGTGTAGCGCTCTTCCGCAACGCAAGTCACATTCTTAGAGTTATACTCCGTCAAACGAGGCGTATGAATGGTCATAGTCGCACCCGATTTTTCCATTTCAAAAAACAGAGCCTCTGCCTTTTCACCTGTGATCTCCACAGTTTTAGCAAAAGCAGTGACAGACATCATGGATACAGCTAAAACCAAAACTAACTTTTTCATTAAGAACCTCTCTTGATAATTTTCCTCACAAGCAGAGGCTGCACAGCATGTGCCCGCTTAAAAACTCAATAAGACATCTTTGAAGTGCAAAGAGCGCTCAGACAATAAACATGGTGTCCTTCTTGGCGCAAATATCGCCGTCTCATTTTGAGACGACGGATTTTCGCGTAACACCAAAATAAAAAACGCTGAAACTTTCACAAGCTTCAGCGTTCACTCTTTTTAAATTTAAAATTCGACTAAGCCTTGTTGTGTTTCATGTACGCGGCTTTTAATTTGTCTTCGAAAATCTTCGCAGAAAAAGGTTTCACGATGTACTGAGAAACTCCTGCAAGAACGGCTTCCGTCACTTGATCGCGCTCAGATTCTGACGTCAAAAGCACAAACGGGAGATTGCTCCACTCAGCCGTCGCACGAACTTGTTTTAAAAGTTCAAGCCCCTTCATCTTTGGCATATTCCAATCTGAAATCACCAATTGAATTTGCGTTCCCGGAGTGTTGCTCTGAACAAGAACCTTCAGACCTTCTTCACCGTCAGCAGCTTCTTGAATATTTTTATAACCCATTGCCTTTAACGTGTTCTTCACAAGATCACGAATGGAAGGCATGTCATCGATAACCAAAATGCGGGTTTCTAGGGGAAACATAGTAAGGGCTCCTCTGCAGTCTTAGTTTAAAGAAAACATGAAGAGAAGCTCAAAGAATCTTTACAACCCTAGACTTTGTGCGGGAGCGAGCCACAAGAAATCAGCACGCGGTCCCTCGACCGGAGAAGGTGCGATCTCGGTCGCAATTTCTTCTTCCGTTAAATCCAAAGTGTTCACTTGAGAAAAGGTCAGAACCGGAACCTGAGGCGCCCGCGCGTGAATGCGGTCTGGGAGTCCTCCACCATATTGAACATGGAACTCACCGACTACAATCACTAGGACTTGATCAGGATGAGCGGCGATAAATTCTGTTGCTTTCCACGCCATCGTATCATCCCAAATAGACTGAGCAGCAAAGTAGCGCTCCCCGGCTTCCGGGTTTGGCAGATGAGGCATCATACTTAAAAAACGATGCTTGTAAGAGTCGCGGCCCAACGAAAACTGCGGCGGAAGCAAGGCCGACTCTTCTGGCGTAAGAGAACTCAAACCTTGCTTAGAGACTTTGCCAGTCAACGAGCGAGGCGCATTCAACGCCAGGGTCATAGCCCCTTCAGAAAGCAGCGGAAACTCAGCCTGACCGCGATAGTAATCATAAGAAGGACTTCCCCAGGCAATGGCTTTAAGGAACTCCGGCTCCGTCAAAGCGCCCTTGCGGTAGGAGTCGACCAGGTCCTGCTGAGTGTATGTAAAAAATTCCATTCCCACAGAGACCTTAAGGCCTTCAGCCCGCAAAGCTGTCATAATCGCCAGCTGTTGGGTCTGATGTTCTTTAAACCCGTGGTTTTCTCCGATAATGACGATGGAACCCGGGGCAACAGAACCGACGGCTTCTTGCAAAAGGACCGGCTGTTGGGTGTTTCCCCTCAAAATGCCACTAGTTTGGGCATGAGCACAGGCCGACAAAAGCACGGATACTAGAAAAAGGCTCCAAGAGTTCACGAATTCTCCCCTTAGACACGAAATTGTCTGTTGAAGTTTCCTTTTTCCTTTGATACCTTGACCCCCTTTGAAAAGGTATTGTCATTTTTTCCATATTACGCATGGCAGTACAAACTTGAAGTTTAAGGGGCACCGCAATGGCTAAAAAATCAGGAAGAATCATCATCACTCTTGAGTGCACAGAAGCTCGCGCTGAAGGCAAACCTGTTTCTCGTTACACTACGACTAAGAACAAAACTAAAACTCCTAGTCGTCTTGAGAAAAAGAAATACAATCCAAATCTAAAACGCCACACAGTTCACAGAGAAACTAAGTAATGATTCTTACGGATCAGCAGATTCTCCAACACATGGAAGCAGGCTCCATTAAAGTTGAGCCTTTCCGCAGAGAGTGCCTGGGAACGAACTCTTACGATGTTCATTTGGGCAGTACTCTAGCTGTGTACGAAGAAAAGACGCTGGACGCCAAGAAGCATAACAAGATTCGCACCTTTGAAATTCCTGAAGAGGGTTTTGTTCTCATGCCGGACACTCTCTATTTGGGCGTTACTTTAGAGTACACAGAGACTCTGAAACACGTCCCATTTTTAGAAGGAAAATCAAGCGTAGGTCGTCTCGGAATAGACATCCATGCCACAGCAGGCAAAGGCGATGTCGGTTTCTGCAATTATTGGACTCTGGAAATTTCGGTGAAACAGCCAGTGCGTGTTTACACTGGTATGCCGATTGGTCAGTTGATATACTTTGAAGTAAAGGGCGATATTTTGACGGCTTACAACGTCAAACCGTCGGCAAAGTATAACGACAAAAAACCAATTCCAGTAGAGTCAATGATGTGGAAAAACTCATTCTAAAGTCCCTCTTAGTATTAAGTCTCTTTTCATTAGCAGCGTGCTCAGGAGTCGAACCGGAAGAAGTTTCTGGTATCGACTCTAACACTATTGTCTCTTCTACTTTTTCTGAATACAGCACCGATAAAATTCAAGGCTCCGGAACCATTCGTTTCAGTGAACTATTGAATGTCTCTTCCAGCAAATCTATCGCCTTAAAAGCCTCGCTGGACACGCTTTCGATGAGTTCGGTGGCCGTCGTTCTTTATTCTTCCAACAGCATCATCCCATCAAACGATGGTATCGCCGTCACCTTCAGCCGCTCCGGCGCCAGCGTGAATGCGCAAGTGAGCTTCAACGGCAACTCGGCCATGGTGAATAGCTCCAAGATGTCTTTTTATTTCCCAACTTCTATTGATGTGATCGTTGAGGTTCACAATGTGAATTCCAAAGCGCGAGTCTTTGTCTGGAGACGCAATATGGTGGAATATGCTCCAGCCACTGCGGATGTCGATACGGACCGTTCGGGAGATTTAAATTCGTCCCTCCCCGTTCAACGAGGAGGCGGTTCATTTACCGGTTTGATTATTCAGAACTCAACGGTGACGGCAGCACGTTTAGATTCACAGAAAGTTCTTGATTAGAACCTTCTGCCTTGGCCTTCTTCGCCGCCGCACTCACTTGGTCGGCGATATACCCTAAGATTTCAGAAAGCTGAACACGGTCGGCCCACACGTCCCAATTGTCGCGTTTGCCTCTCCATTTCAAGACGAAACGAAGCTTTTCTTTGATCGTCTCTGGTGGTTTTCCATAACGAAGGATGTACGTGAAAAGATCCAACAAGTCTGATTCTTTCAACGTCCCCTTCGCGATTTGATCTTTTGCAAGCTCAAGAAGAATACCTTTAAACGCCGGGAAGGCATTTAACGACTCGCCCGTTGAAATGAAACCGTCTTTGTTTTTGTCAAAGCGCGCGAAGACCATTTCAATATATTGCATCACGTGCGGAGCCAAGGAGATGTCTTCCATCTTCGCCATGTTCTGATCATTCGGAACATAACCCGCGGCCTTAAAGACGTTGTTCATGTAAATAGCCCACTCGTCTTTTGAAACCGCTTTCATAAACTTCAAATACTCCGGCGTGGCCGTCATATTTTTGGGCATAGAGTCTTTGTAAGCAGCTCGAGCACAACTCAAACCAACAAGAGAATCGTTTGTCACTTTCTCGCCGTGCTTAAAGCAAACGCGCACTAGATCTTCACGCAACATCGTATTGATGTTCACGCCTGACCAGATCATCGCGACAAGGTCCGTCACTTCCGCGTAAGAGGCCAAGGTATTTCCATCGGAATGCGGAACAAAGATATTCGCCTCGCGGAAACGCGAAGATGCGAAGGTCACATTCTTCGGCTCAATCAATCCCATTTCCACCAGGACTGGTTTCAAAGTAAAGAAAGCCGCTTGAACCTCATCAAGGATGGCTCCTTTGTATGTCGCTACACGCTCTTTGTCGTTCACAAAAGAACGAAGAAGAAGTCTTGTGATGCCTCTATAAAGATTCATCTGACGAAGAGTGTGCTTCGTGTAAACTTGTTCGAACTTGTTCGAGATAATAACGCGGCTTTCACTGTCCAAAGTGATTGGCACAGGAGTGTCTACCGATAAAAGGAACTCACCTAAACCTGCCTGCAATGGCTCTGTCGCGGTATCTGCTTTTTTAGCGTTCTTTAAAACATCGCTCAATGCTTTCGCATTAAGACCGTCTTCAGGTTTCCAATTTTCAGTCAGTGTTGCAATAAAGAGTTCAGAGTCTAACCACACTTGCAGTTCATGACGGATGACCTCAATTGAAGCCAAGTTCAGAGCATTAGGAACGTAACCATCTATGCGCTGATTTGGGTTCACAAAGATATTGTTAAGCACCACACCCAAAACTTGATCGAGCGATTCGGCCTTCAAACCCTTTGGTAGAACTTCTAGCTTAATTAGGTGCTCTGCAATTTTATTAAGTTCAGCGCGAGTGAACTGGTTCTCTTTTTTCGCGATCAAAAGATCGCGCAAGATGTTTAAACTTTGATTTGAGAGTACCGACAAGTAACTCACCGTCAAAGGTTGCTCCATCGGTTTTTCTTTTACGAAGTAATCGTAATAAAGGAAGTCCGAATAAAATCTGGCAGCAAAACCTAAAAGAACACTCCAGTTGCCTTTTCGCAAAGAAGAATCGTTTCCGCCCAGAATCATGTTCTTCACATCGATCACCATTGGCAGATACTTTTTCACTTGTTCTTCGTAGCCCACTTCTTTTGGTGGATACAAAAGCTCCACTTCGTGAATCAGGCTGGTGAGATCCTTAAGATCGTAAGCGCCTTCAAATAAAACACCGGCTTCGCGAACTGTCGCCTCAAGAACGAACTGAGACTCCATGAAAAGCTTTTGCGCTTCTTCCGGTTCGTAAATCTCTGGTTCCCACTCACGGCCATAGATAGAATAATAAGGAAGGAAACGTTCTACTAAGATTTTAATACGGCTGACTTTCAAGCGGGCTGTTTCAAAATCCGTCGTCGTAAAGGAATCAACACTGCCACCAAAGAAGAGTTGCTTCACCTTCATCGCTTCAAAAACAAGTTTGTTTGAAACTTTGAAATCAGGCCACACCACTTGCAATGTTTTAAGGAGTTCCGTCACTTCATCGCGAGAAACAACGCCTTCAGGTTTTTCTGCAACCAAGTCTTGGAATACAGACAAGACATCTTCCACCGTGCGTGAAAGATAAGAAAGGCGATAGCCCGTTCCCGTTTCGGGTACAGATTTAATGAAGTAATAATAACGAAGATATTGAACGTAACCGCGGGCACCCAATAAAGAAAAACGACGCCATTCATTCGGCGTGATCGTGTTCTCATCACCACCGGCCAAAGCTTTTTTAACCTTTTGGACAACCGGCATGTACTTCATGATTGTTTTCGGGAATTCCCAGCTCTCACCAAAGAAAGAACTCATTTCTTCCATCAATGAAACGAAGTCAGAAAGTTTATAACCCTGCCCGTTTTTCTCAATCAAGGAAGCCAAAGTGCGAGCGGCATTTTGAACTTCTTTATTCGCATCTTCAAAATAGCGAACATCCAGTTGCAGCTTGTTTGAATCCGTCACCGCCCAATTGAGCGACAAGACTTTCATATACGGATTCAGTGCCACCGTCATTTCACGGAAGTTTTTAAACAAGACAATGAGCTTATCGATTTCAGTACGAGTGATGTAGTCAGGACTTCCACCAACAAAGACCTGCTTAAGCTTCATGAATTCTGTTTGCAAGCCAACGGTGATTTTAGGATTTTGTTTTGGATCAAGAAAGTTTTTTTCTAAGAAAGTTGCGAGTTCTTGGGGAGTGTAACGATCCGCTGCACGTCCACGCACATAGCGCTTAAATTTTTCAACCGCACTCGTCGCGCAATCCCAGCTTCTTTCAACGTCTTCTTTTTTTGCGTTTCCGACGATGAAATCCTTCACAACGGGATTCATCTCCGAAAGACATTGAGTGCCGCTGAATTCCTGGCTCTCTGGCGGAGGTGGTTCCTCACCGACTTTCGAGTCACAACCCGAAAGAACTCCAGCCGATAAAATGCAAAAAGAGAGTGCTGCGAAGCCTCTCTTTAGATCAGTCTTAGAAAACATAAGTCATGCCTCCGTAGACCCTGTCATTGGCGCGATATTGATTGAGAAAACTTGAAGGGTTGTAGGACTCATCCTGCACCCCTAAAATATCACCGCCCATAACAACGGCCCACTTTTGACTTGGATAATAGAGGAACTCTGTATTGAGCAAAGAGCCTCTTTGATCGTAGTCATATAGATACTTGAATCTTGTTACGAAAGGACGGCGGAAGAGGCTTGCAAGCTGCCCTTC
>NZ_CAMLDV010000011.1 GCF_946478835.1 uncultured Bdellovibrio sp.
GCAACTCATTTTCGTTTGGCAAAGCAAAGGGGCTGAGCAATCATTCTAGTTTTTATTGCTTCGGCAAGAGGAAAACTATGACTGTTCAGATCCCTGTTCAACCGATCGAATGCCAGAACTTTGTCTCTGGAAAATTTAAAAAAGGCTCCGGTACAAAAACCGAAGTTATCAGCCCCTACACTGGAAAAAAAATTGGTGAATTTTGTAACTCCACGCCGGATGACGTGAACGCCGCGATTTCCGATGCAGTGACCGCGCAAAAAGAGTGGGCTGAAGTTCCGATGAAAGAGCGCACGAAAGTGATGTTCAACTTCCGTCAAATCTTGATGCGCGACCTTGATGAAATCGCTCACCTGAAAAGTTCTGAATCTGGAAAAAGTTTCGCTGAAGGAAAGGCGGGTCTTTTAAAAGGCATTGAAGTTCTGGAATTCGCGATCGCTCTTCAAAACATGGATCTCGGTGGAAAAAGCGAAGTGTCCCGCGGAGTTTCTTGTGAATACCGTCGCGAGCCTTTGGGTGTTGTTGCGAATATCACCCCGTTCAACTTTCCTGCAATGGTTCCGATGTGGACGATTCCTATCGCTCTGACTTTGGGAAATGCTTATATCTGGAAGCCTTCTGAAAAAACGCCGCTGACTTCTTTAAAAATTGCAGCCGCTCTCAAAGAAGCCGGACTTCCTGACGGACTTTTCCAAGTTCTGCAAGGTGGGAAAGAAACTGTCGAAGCGATTATCGACAATAAAAACGTCAAAGCTGTTGGTTTCGTTGGCTCAACAAAAGTTGCAAAAACAGTTTATGAACGTGGAACTCAATTGGGTAAACGTGTTCTTGCCCTTGGTGGCGCAAAAAATCACATCGTTCTTTTACCAGATGCGAATCCAGAACTTTCTGGCATCGGTATCAGCGATTCCTTCACGGGATGCGCAGGCCAACGCTGCATGGCGGCTGCTGTGTTGTTAGCTGTTGGTAACGTCGATAAGCACATCGAAAAAATCACAGAGCGCGCCCGCTCTTTGGTTTTAGGAAAAGACATGGGAGCGATTATCACAAAATCCCAAGTGGATTTCTTAAACACTGCGATTGCTAAAGCTGAACAAGAAGGTGCGAAAGTTCTGTTAGATGGTCGTAAAGCCAAAGCCCCTGCCGGAATGGAAGGCGGACACTGGATTGGTCCTACAATTCTAGACAACGTTTCCCCTAACAGCGAAGTCGCAAAGGTGGAACTCTTTGGGCCGATTCTCAGCATCATCCGCTGTCAGGACATTTCTCAAGCAATGAAGATTGAAAACAGCATTGAGTACGGCAATGCGTGCTCTGTTTTCACTTCCAGCGGAAACTTAGCAGAAAAAGTGGTGCGCATGGCTTCGACAGGAATGGTCGGCGTGAACGTCGGCGTTCCAGTTCCTCGTGAACCGTTCTCTTTTGGCGGCGTGAATGCTTCCAAATTCGGTCATGGAGATATCACAGGCCATCACTCCTTGGATTTTTGGTCGAACGTAAAAAAAGTCACAGTGAAATGGGAAAAACAAGACGACAACAACTGGATGTCGTAACAGAGGTTCTTATGAAAAGATCATCGCATGTTATTTTAACGTCACATTCAAGTCAGGTTTTCAAAGACAGCTTACCGATCAACTGGGGCGCAAAAGACCCTGCTGTGCGTGGCCCTGTCATTGCTTCTTTGACCGACACGAAAAAAAGAAATGCCATCGGCACACATAGCGGAAGTTATACCGTGTATCGCGCACTTTCGATCGCTCAAGGAAAATACTCAACACTTCACAAACCGGATCTTCACAACACCGAAAGCCCTGTGAAAATCGGCCCTTTTGCTTCTTGGTTTGATCCGCAAAAAATGGTTTCCATTGATCCTTGGGGTTTTGACGTTCCTATTCATTTTAAAAAATACTTTGATGAAGGTTACGATGTTCGTCCGACAGTGGCCGTCACTCAGGCGCATCTACAAATTCCTGAAATCTATGAAGCCATTGATAAAGGCCGTCTAAAAATCGACGGGAAAATTATCAACGAACACAAAGATATCAAAATCACAAAAGTCGCTTTTGAACCTGTGTGGTATTTGCCGGGCATAGCTCAACGCTTGGGTGTTGACGAAGGTGAATTAAGAAAAATTCTTTTCCAAGAAACCGGCGGCATGTTCCCAGAACTTGTGACAAGACCGGATTTGAAAGTCATGCTGCCGCCCATCGGCAATACGACAGTTTATATTTTCGGAAACCCGCAAGATCTTGCAAATCCAAATGTGGAACTCACGTGCCGTGTGCATGATGAGTGCAACGGCTCTGACGTGTTCGGTTCTGATATCTGCACATGCCGTCCGTATTTGATTTACGGAATTGAAGATGCAGCAAGAACCGCGCAACGCGGTGGCGTAGGTATTATCGCTTACTACCGTAAAGAAGGTCGCGCTTTGGGCGAAGTGACGAAGTTCCTCGTTTACAACGCTCGTAAACGTCAAGCTGGTGGTGATTCTGCAGCAACTTACTTCCACCGCACAGAATGTGTCGCGGGTGTCGAAGATGCGCGCTTCCAAGAGTTGATGCCGGACATCTTGCACTTCTTTGGAATCACAAAAATTCACAATCTGCACTCCATGAGCAATATGAAATACGATGCAATCATTAAAAGCGGCATTGAGGTCGTGAATCGCATCTCCATTCCTGAAAACTTGATCCCTGCTGACGCGAAAGTGGAAATCGAAGCAAAGAAAGCCAAAGGCTATTTCAACGCCGGTGACGCAAAATCAGGAGAAGAACTTAAAAACGTCAAAGGAAGACCGATCGATGAATAATCACACTTATACTGAAAAAGATTTGGACTTTTTGCTGTCTCCTTTGGCGATCCGCCAAAGTGCCGAGAAAATTTTAGAACTGACACAAGCAGGACAAACGCATTTTCAATACCATCCTGAAAAATTCAATCACGTTGTCGACTACGTGGTCGAAGTGATTCAAGCCAATTATCCAAGTCTGGAAATCCCTTTTCACTCACGCTGGGGACACTTCCGTGTCGGCGGTATTGATCGCGTAAAAACGTTGGAAGAAAAAATGGCGGGCTTTGATCCCATGGAAAAAGCGCGCACGAAGTTTGATTTAGTTATCACGTCTGTTCTTTTAGATGCAGGTGCCGGAGCCACGTGGTCTTACCGCGAAGGTTCTTCAGGAAAAACTTTTAACAGATCTGAAGGTTTAGGCGTCGCAAGTTTCTATCTTTTTATGGAAGGAAAGCTTTCTAGCGACAAAGCTCATCCATTCCGTGCTACAGGCGAAGGCTTGCAACATCTTTCCCAAGAAACTTTAGAAAAAGCTTTCCAAGTTTCGAAGGAAAATCCATTGGTGGGTGTCGAAGGTCGTTTGTCTTTGCTGCACAATCTTGGAAAAGTTGTGAGTTCTAAAAAAGATCTTTTCCCTGGCGCTCGTCCGGGTGGTTTGGTGGATTATCTTCACAATCGCTACGGAAAGAAAATCACGGGACCGCAAGTTTTGCGTGCGGTGCTTGATGGCCTTGGAGAAATCTGGCCGGGCCGCGTGAAAGTCGGTGGTGTGAATCTTGGCGATATCTGGTCTTACTCCAAAGTTCCAGGCGGTTTAGCGGCATTCCATAAGCTTTCCCAATGGATGAGTTACTCTTTGATGGAGCCTCTCATGGAAGCAGGCTTTGAGCTTGTCGAAGTTGAAAAGCTCACGGGCCTAGCTGAATATCGCAATGGTGGACTTCTTTTGGATTTGGGACTCATCACTTTGAAGGACCAAGCTCTGTTAGAAAAATCTCACCGTCCTGATTCCGAATTGATTATCGAGTGGCGCGGCCTCACGGTTTCGCTTTTAGATCGTATCGGCGAAAAGGTTCGCCATAAACTAAACAAATCAGATTCAGAATTCCCTCTTGCCAAAGTTCTTGAAGGTGGCACGTGGTGGGCTGGTCGCAAAGCTGCCAAAGCCTTGCGCGCGGATAGCTCCCCGCCATTAAAAATCGAGAGCGATGGAACCGTTTTTTAAGGAGTCTCCCGTGAATAAAGTAAAAGTTATTGATCACCCGCTTTTAAGACATAAACTTGGTTACCTTCGCGATAAGGACACCTACTCTCACGAATTTCGCGAAATCGTGAAGGAAGTCTCAAAAATCCTCGTTTACGAGGCCATGCGCGACTGGAAGCACCTGGAAACCGTGGCTATTGAGACCCCGATCGCTAAAACGGTCGCTGAGCGCATTGTAAAACCGCCTGTGGTGGTCTCTATCATGCGCGCCGGGAACGGAATGCTAGATGCCGTCTTATCCATGATTCCAAGGGCCAGCACCGGTTTTATTGGCATTTACCGCGATAAATTCATTCACAATACGGTGGAGTATTACTTTAAAATGCCTCAGGACGTGCAGAATAAAGAAATTATACTCTGTGATCCTTTGATTGCCACTGCCGACACTATTGTGGCAGCTATAGACAGATTAAAAAACTACGGAGTAGGTTCCATTAAGGTGTTGAGCATCTTAGCGAGCCAAACAGGTCTTGAGCGCATCCTGCACTTCCATCCCGATGTCGAGATCTACACAGTGAACGTTGAGACTGAAATCAACGAACTGGGTTACCTCGTTCCGGGCCTTGGCGATGCCGGGGACCGTTTGTTTCAAACAAAGTAGGATCAAAGCATGAGCGTGTACATTATCGGTGTAGCAGGTGGTAGCGGGTCAGGCAAAACACATTTCGCAAAACAATTGCAAGAGCAATTGGGCGACGACAATTGCATGATCCTTTACCAAGACAACTACTACATCGATCAATCACACCGCTTTGAAGGCTGCGGCTCCGTCAACTTTGACCACCCTGACAGTCTGGATTTTTCTCTTCTTGCGGCGGGCTTAAGAAAACTCAAAAAAGGTCACGACATCGAAATTCCAATTTATGATTTCGTGACTCACACCCGCCGTCCTGAAACGATCAAAAGCTCTCCGAAAAAAATCGTATTAGTCGATGGTATTTTGATTCTTCATTCTAACGAAGTGCGCGCGGAACTTGATGAGGCGGTCTTCTTTGACACTCCTGAAGAACTTCGCTACCAAAGACGTCTTCACCGCGACGTGAATGAGCGCGGCCGCACTCCTGAAGGCGTTCAGAGACAGTTCGAGCTGCACGTCCGACCTATGCACAATCAGTTCGTCGAACCTTCAAAAAATTTCGCTGAAACTGTGATCAAAGATTTGGGTGAATACAGCGAAGCTTTGAAGTTCTTTTGCCAAAAGCTTTCCGCACTGAACTGATCCTTGCCCGTGTGCAATGAACAAAAAGAAATGATTTCAACGCTCGCATTTTCTTCCCATTGCGCACTGTCTTCTGATACAAGCCTTCACATCAACAAACCATAAGGGAGTTTTAAATGAAATCATTGCTTAAAAAGGCAACGCCTTTCGTGTTCGTGTTTTCTTCACTCGCTGTTGCCGCTACTCTTATCACTAAAGAAGAAGTGAATAAAAAAGTCGCTGCAATTGTGGCTCCGTTCAATAACGAAACAACAACAATGGACATCAGCTTCACTGACTTGAATGTCGATGCTGTTCGCGCTTTGGATTTTGGTATTGCTGCGACTGTGACTAAAAAAGGACCTGAGAACGAACTGGCTTTGAAACTTCAAAATGCAAGCTACCACTACGGTGATGGTTCTGCGCCAACGGCAACGGCAGACTTGTCATTGCAATTAGATCTTCAAAAAGCTTTTGGCCAAGAGACAATCAACCAATTCGGTACAGACCTGGATCAGTTGGCAAAAGATCTTGCTTCTGAATACACAAAAAAATACGGCGAAGCGGCTATCCTAGATATCGCGATGGAAGATTTGCAAAAAGATGCTCAAGGAAACGTACAGTCTGCAAGATTGCGCATCAACGCGACAATCGATATGACGAAACTTCCTGCAAACTTGAAACTTGAAGACGTTGAACTTAAATCTGTTCAAGCTGTTTTATCGGCAAGCACGGGTGGTGTGAACGGCAAAATCCAAGCTGTGATCAATCCTGCTTACAAAGGTTTTGATGCCAATCAACCAGGACTTAAGGAGATCATCGAAAAACTTCTTAGCGACGACAAAGAAACTTACGACAGCATTTCTCAAATCACAACGATGCTAGATCACGTGGCGACTTGGTTGGTGAACCAAAAACCAGAACAACCACCACAGCCTCAACCACAGCCGTAAAAAAACTCTTAAAATAGAGAACCAAAAAAGCCTCGGCTCTTCGTGATCTGGGGCTTTTTTATTGTCAAAAAGATCTTCACAAAATCAATCTTATCAGAATCAATCATGGCCAGTCTCAGCCTGGCATTCGTATATTTCAAATCAGCTTTCCTCTTTTCAAGCGTCCAAAGCTTTCTATAATTAGATCCTATGCAATACTTACGACACCTCGTCGCTTTACATACACTCCTCCTCGTCTTGACTTCATCGGCACTCGCAGACTGGACTTCGAGAAATAGGTTGGAACTTGGAATGACAGACAACGCTCTTTTGACAAACACCCATAAAGAAAGTGACTTCTTTCTTTCATTGGGAACAAGAAACTCTCTTAAGACCGACGATAACGTCTTTGGCTTGCGCTTAGGTTATAAAGACTACAGCAAAGAAAACTCCAACGACGTTTTATCATGGGGTCTTTCAGACCGTTTAAAATGCTGGTCTGATAAAACATGTCAGGTCGAATTAAGAGGCCAAGAATACGTCTATGGCGAACCGATGACCACGGATAATTCTTTTAGTAATTATGGTGCCGCTTTTTCCGTAGAAAAAAATTACGCTTTCTCAGCGAGAACCACTTTAGATCTCACTACGGCCTATGAAGCTCGCGATTATTATTCTTTAAATCGCTTAGATCACATTTTAAGTGAAAATGCGGTTTATGGTTATGAGCTGAACCCGGCGACGTACCTTGAAGCCACTGGTGAAATAGGTCTTAATCTTTCTTCGGAAAGTGCCTTTAGTTCTTATTACATTTTGGCGTCGGGGCTTATCGAATATCAGCTGACATCACAATGGGATCTCACGGGCGAACTCGGTTTCAAACAAACAAATTTTCTTTCAAGGGACTTGACGACAGAGACACAGATCACGCGCAAGAATGGCCAAGTCGTCAGCAAAGTCGACACGGCGAAGGAGAGATATTCAACCGTATTTTTGACCGTCGAGGCCAACCGGACTCTGTCTTCTGATATGTCTGCGGGATTCTCATTGCAGAATTATTCGCAAAAATCCCGCAGTGGTTACCAGGATTATAACGAAACGGTTCTTTTAGGAAAGTTTCTCGTCAACTACTAACAAAGGAGTGTTGTATGAACAAAAAACTTCTCGTGCTTCTCTTGGCAGGCGCCTTCATCAACCCACTGGCCGCTTATGCCGAAGACGAAGCCACAAGTACGGAACCCGCAGCCACCCAGGAAGCTTCGACTTCTGACAATCTGGCGAAGCTGAAGGAAAAATACGGCTTCACGGACGAACAAATCAAAGCGATGCAAGATTCTAAAATTTCTGAGTCGCAGTACAGTATGGTCGGTGCTCTTGCAAAAGAGTCCGGCAAATCTGTTGATGAAATTCTAAAAATGCGCACAGAACAAAAGATGGGCTGGGGAAAAATAGCCAAAGAATTGGGTGTTGATCCTAAAGTTCTCGGACAATCCGTATCTTCGATGCATAGACAAGATGACACTGAAATGAAAAAAGAAAGAAAAGAAGCGCGCGAAGCCCGTAAAGAGGAGCGAAAGCAAAAACGAGAGGAAAAAAAAGAGGCTCGTAAGGAAGAACGCGCTCAAAAAAAAGATAAAAAAGTTCAGTAATAACTAAAAGGCCCTTAGAGAGGGGCCTTTTTCATTTAAAGAATCACGTCAATGATCTGATTTTTTTCGTTCACTTTAATACGAACGGTGGTTCTGTGTTCTTGACTATCAACCAACGCTTGAATTTTGGCTTCTGGAAAACTCATTAAGTTTTTAATAATCAAAAGCTGCTGCATGCCCATGATTTTCACCATTGCTTCGTTTTCCATCGCTTCAACGTGCTCAACAATACCTGTTACTAGAACTTGTGAAGCCGCCGCAATCGGAGCTGCATTTGCATGCTGAGTCCAGGCTGTGAAAGAAAAAGACAATGCCAGAGTTAAAATAAATTTTGTCATAACTACCTTCCGATTCCTCGAACTTTATTTAAAATCAATTGATTATGGCCGTAAGCATCTTCCACGAAACGGATTACACCATCCGAGTTCATTTGCGAAGTTACAGGAATTAAATATACATAAATGGGATTCTTCAAATTCACGCGTGTTTCGTCTGGAAGAACTTGTCCTGGTTTCACGACAAAGTTTTCAATCTGAGGACGTGACCACTCCGTTCCGGCCAAAAGATATTCTGCTAAATCCAAAGGTTTTTCCAAACGCACACAGCCAGAGCTGCGCAAACGCTGAGCTTCAGCGAAAAGCTCTCTTTGGTTCGTGTCATGCAGATAAATCGCGTAAGGATTTGTCATCATGAACTTCACAACACCCAAAGCATTCATATAGTTTGGTTTTTGACGGATGTAGAAATTCACGTTGGCCGAGCTAATACCTCTCCAGTTGATCGTTGTCGGATCAATCGTGCGTGAAAAATCGGACGTATAGACTTCAAAGTTGTTATCCGTAAAGTATTTGCGAATACCGTTCTTATCGAGGTTCTTAATAATCTCAACTTTATCATTGAGGAACACCGTCGGCGGCACTGTCCACGTCGGATTCAAAACAAGATAGGTCACCTTGTCTCGCATTGTCGGAGTTTTTCTTTCGGCAGTTCCGTTGATGGTTTTAAAACTCATCACTTTGTTTTGTGCCTTGTCGGTCAAAACAAAATGCGAGAATGCCGTATTCACGAAAATATGACGGTCCTCAAGACGTTGTGGCAACCAGCGCAGTTTTTCCATGTCGGCTTGGATTTGACGAACGCGTTCTCCACAGAACACCCAGAAAAATCCCCACGTGCGACCGCCCGGAGAAATTTTTCCGTCGGGTTTCATGCGCAGATTTGTTTGTACATCATTGATCGCTTGAAACATCTCTTGATCGAAAACATCGTCAATGCTTGAAATCTTGTAACCCAAAACTTGCAAACGCTCTTTCAGCTTCACAATCACAGGGTGACGTACGCCTAAAGAGAGTTCCTTATTCACGGGACTGATACGATCCCAACCACCTTTTAACAAAAGCGGATACAAGCGGCGCAAAGCCTCTCGCAAAGAAAGATACGCTGGTGATTGCGGGGAAACCTGCTCCAGCACAAGATCCGCTCTTCCGCCATTTGCAAGAACCAGTGAATTGAGTTGCTCAACGGTGAAAAAATCTTTGCGTTTGATTTTGATATCAGACGCAAGACTTTGAGGATCTGTGCTTCCGATCGCCACATCTTTTAAAGCTTGCAAATACACTTGCAAAACTTGACGGCGCAAAGGAGCTTGCTCGATCTGCCCTGAAATGAAGGCTTGCTCCATCTCCGGCGTCCAATAAGCATTCGGGTTCATACCGTGAGACCAGATATTCACCAGCGCTTCACGCACTGATGACATATCCAGCGCGTTCAGAGTATTGAGATACTCTTGAGAGCTCACCAACGAGTTCATCGCCGTCATAGGTTCCGCATAAGCTCGGGGCGCCACTGTTCCCATAGAAATTGCGAACGACAGAGCCGCCAGGAGATATTGTTTTCGCATGTTCACCTCATCAGCGAACCCACTGTTCAATAAACCTGCCGCTGTAGGGTCCAATTTACGGTATTAGGAAAGTGCTTAAGAGAAAATAATTCCCGAATCCCTGTCAGGGGTGACAATCCCCGCCTTCAGGGATTTTTGCCCCAAGGTGTTCCTTTAGAACGAATTAAAGCCCTTTGCACCTTGGCACTCCCCCTGCTTCTCTTCCTAGCCAGAGACGGGAGAGTGATTATGATGAACACGCAAATCTCTAAAGAAAATTGGCCTGCACTGAAAATGGAAATTCAAAAAACGTGGGAGGATATTTCAGCGGATGAACTGGAACTCACTCACGGAAGCATCAAATCCATTTACGGATTGGTGGCGCAAAAATGCGGCCTTCACGAAGAAGAAGTGAAGTTTCGACTGACTTCCTTGCTAAAAAAATACGACAGTCCTTTGAAAAGAAAATTCAACCGCTAAAAAAGACTTAAAACTTTACTATACAAGTTGGCCGCAGCGATGCGGCCAACTTCTATTTTTCGACGCATTTCGCCGCTCTCAAGATGCGTAAATTCGTTTGCAGAATTTTATGGAACACCTGCACGGAATAACCTTGAATCTGTCAACTCCTCCCCCTAGCCTGCCACCAAAAATATGGGAGGACGAATGCGTTTGCTTATTTTTGCATTATTCTTGACGGGCTTTTCGGTGGCACAAGCTGCTCAAATCACTAAAACAACTTTTGCATTTCCTGGCCGAGTTGAAATTCACGTTCAACCACAAGTCAGTGAACTCGATGTTCTCTTTGTTATCGATGACTCTGGCAGCATGAGTGAGCATCAAAAAAATCTGATCACAAATATTCCTGCTTTAACGAAAGCGGCTCTTAAAAACGGTGTGCATGTTCACGCAGGTGTTACAACGACGACAATGGACTGCAGTTATGCAGGTATTTGTGCTGGCAAGTTCAATGGTACAAATAAAATTGCTGATAGCAACCGTTCTGACTTCTTAACAACTCTAGCGGCGAATTTGAACGTTAATACAAACGGAAGCGCGACCGAAAGACCTTTCGATACCACGATCGCAGCTTTATCTGAACCCGCATTGTCTCAAGACCATCCTGGTTTTTTAAGACCTCAAGCCCATTTGGCTGTCGTGATGTTGACCGATGCCGGCGACCAGAGTTCACCTCAGGTCACTCCGGAAATCTTCTCAAATTTTCTTAAAGCTTTGAAACCAAATCCAAACCAAGTCACTGTCGCTGCAATTCAAGTTCCGACGAATGATAGGTCCTGCATGACTTCAGAAGATCAAAATGACCGTATCGAAACTGCTGTTAAACTTCTGAATGGAAAAATCATCAACCTTTGCGCACAAGATTATGGAATTCAGTTAGGTCAACTCGGTGCCGGTCTTGTTGGCCAAGTCACTCAGGAAATTCCTCTGACAGCCGCGCCTGATGTAAGCAGCATCGTTGTAACTTTCGGAGCAACGACTCTGGTTGCCGGAGATATGCACTACGGTTGGGTTTATGACTCTGTTAAAAATGCCGTTATTCTTGGTAACAAGATTGATTGGTCCGCAATGAGCGGTGAAGAACTTGTCGTGAGTTTTATCCCTAAGGATTGGAAATAGTTTCCATCAAAAGCCCTCTTCGGAGGGCTTTTTTATTTCTCGTTTTCCATGTATTTGTTTAAGATCTTTTGCACAAATCCCTCTTTCTTAAGCTGTAGAAGAATTTTGTTATATTGCTCTGCCAACTCTTTTGCTTTCACACCTTTGGCTTTCGAAAAGGCCACATACGAAGGATGGGCGGAAAGAACATAGACCACTTCGAAATCGTCCAAAAAGCCCAGGCGTTTACTTAAAAACTTAAAGACTTCTTCCGAGGCAATAGCAACATCAATTCGTTTCGTTGTGCCTTTGCGACCCAGTTTGTTCACAAGCATCTCTTCATTGTTACTGAGATCAAGATTCAAATTCTTTTTATAAGCGTCAAACTTAGGGCCATAAGAATATTGGTCGTTAATTCCGACAGTAAGCCCCTGAAGGTCGCTCAAATTTTTAACGGTGATGTGTTTCTTCTTCGGAGCAAAAACCACGTTGCGAGTGTGGCTCATCGGTTCACTGGTAAAATACAAAAAAGCTTCGCGGTCAGGTGTCTTAAAGGGCGGAAAGATCGCATCGACCTTTCCAGTTTTTGCCATCACCATCACTCGCGCCCATGGATATGTGACGAATTCGGCTTCCACATTCATGCGCTTGCAGATTTCACGAATGATTTCGACGTAGGTGCCTTTAAGTTCACCGTCTTCTTTATAAATCTTTGGCGGCAAGCTGTCCGAGGAAGCAAATAACAACTTTTCAACAGCAAGCACTCTTACTGACGAAAGCAGAATGAGAGAAATCAGGAAGAGATTTTTTAAAATCATATCCCGTTATAATATACGGTTAAAGATTAATCAAAGAAGACTCTTGGCACTGACTGTGAGGACTTGCGGACTTCGAAAAAAGAAAACCCACTCCGAAGAGTGGGTTGCTTCAGCCTGCGCGCCGTCCGGCGCTTCGGCACTGCCCGCGTCCGCGGATTAGTGCTTACCTTTTTTAGCTTTCTTAGGTGCTGCTTCTTCAGCTTCAACTGGCTCTGTGCCTTCGTGGTCTTCGCCGTTGTTACCGTTAGCGTCTACCAACAATTTACCGATACCGTTGGCTGCCAAGATTTTTGAACGAAGCTCCGTCATGTATTCTGGGTGTTCTTTCAAGAATGTTTTCGCAGCATCGCGGCCTTGGCCCATGCGCTCGCCATTCATAGAGAACCATGCACCTGATTTTTCAACGAAGTTTGCAGTCACTGCTAGATCTAGCAAGTCACCTTCTTCAGAAATACCTTCACCGTACATAAGATCGAATTCAACTTTAGTGAACGGAGGAGCCATTTTGTTTTTCACAACTTTAACAGCAGTACGGTTCCCAGTTACGTCTTCACCATTTTTGATCGCGCCCACACGGCGTACATCCAAACGAACAGAAGAGTAGAATTTCAAAGCGTTACCACCCGTAGTCGTTTCCGGGTTACCGAACATCACACCGATTTTCATACGGATTTGGTTGATGAAAATAACCAATGTGTTTGAACGGTTGATAGCCGCAGTCAACTTACGAAGAGCTTGAGACATCAAACGAGCTTGAAGACCTACGTGAGAATCACCCATGTCGCCTTCGATCTCTGCACGAGGAACCAACGCTGCTACGGAGTCGACAACCAATACGTCAATCGCGCCAGAGCGAACTAGAGTTTCAGTGATTTCCAAAGCTTGTTCACCAGTGTCTGGTTGAGAGATCAAAAGATCTTCAGTGTTCACACCCAATTTACGAGCGTAGTTTACGTCCAATGCATGTTCTGCATCGACGAAAGCAACAACGCCACCTTTTTTCTGAGCTTGAGCAATCACAGACAAGCAAAGAGTTGTTTTACCAGAAGATTCAGGTCCGTAGATTTCTACGATACGACCTTTTGGAAGACCGCCAATACCCAAAGCGATATCCAAGCTCAATGCGCCTGTGCTGATCGCCTCTACGTCTTTAACCAAAGATTCATTCGCGCCCAAGCGCATGATTGAACCTTTACCGAATTGCTTTTCAATTGCTGAAACAGCCAATTCCAATGCTTTTGTTTTTTCGTTGTTTGCTTTTGTATCCACAGTTGTTGTTGCCATCTGCGTTTCCCTCTCCGTAGCACCCGCTACGATACTTTAGTGTTAATGTTTGCCGGCCGGGGCCGATCTTTTAAACCTTGTCGAGAACTTCACATAGCCAACGAACTGAATAGTCGACGGACGTCTGCTGGATGGCCTTGCGATCTCCCGAAAAGAATTCCTTTCGTGAGTCTTCAAAACCCGGTCCAGCAATAGCAATGCATACAGTGCCCACTGGCTTCGTCGGTGTTCCACCGGTCGGACCAGCGATGCCTGTGATTGCCACAGACCAATCAGTTTTTAGCTGTCGACGCACTCCGTGCGCCATTTGACGAGCGACTTTCTCGCTCACCGCACCCTCTTGCATGAGAGTGTCTCGACGGACCCCCAGAAGATCCACCTTCGCCTCGTTAGAGTAAGAAACCACAGAGCCTAAAAAGATGTCGGATACGCCAGGCTGCTCTGTCAAAAATGCGGAAAGTGCACCTCCAGTACAACTTTCTGCAAAACCCACTGTGAGTTTTCGGTCGCGAAGGGATCTAATGAGTTCTTGAAGCTTCTCGTTGTCCAGTGACATTGTTACGGCACCAACACCTGAGAGCCCAACCAATTGGTTTGAGTGTAGAGAACTTGCATGATGAGACTCGCAATTATCCCCGCGGCCACATCGTCCACCATCACCCCAAGACCTCCTTGGATCTTCTTATCTAAATATCCTATGAATAAAGGCTTTGTGATGTCCAGCAATCTGAACAGGGCAAAACCGATTAAAATGGCCTGCCATGTCAAAGGAAGCCAGACCATAGTAATAAGAAAACCTAAAACCTCATCAATTACGATCTCTTTATGATCGTGACCACCCTTATCCTGCTCATAAACTTCGCAGGCAGCAATTCCGACAGGGAGCAGCAAAACAATCGCCCCCATGTACACCAAGGGTCCTAATTTCGACAAAAGAAACACCAACGGAATCGTTGCGACAGTAGCGGCTGTGCCCGGGCCTTTAGGAAAAAGACCAACGCCAAACAAGGTTGCTAATTGCTTTAAGAAATTGCGCATAGATAGGAGGTACGCCGTACCTTTTTGCATTGCAAAGCAAAATGATGGGCGTCAAAACACAAGCTGCTGGCCGCATTCACCTACAATAAAATTTTATAGCACCCATCAAAATTAGCGATTCGACTTTATGAACTCTACTACAGATACTGCAAAAGCTTCGGGATCTGGGGAGGATTCTAATGCTTAAGTGGATGGTTATCCTTGCTACCCTCGTTTATTTGGCCGACTCGATCGTTTCCGCTCAGGAAGTTCCTATGGCGAGCGACGATCCCAAGGTCAATAAAACTCTGAATACCGAAATGTTCGATTTTATATCTAAAACTTTAGGCGCCGGGAAAATGGCGCCTCACATGAACTGCACTTTGAAGACTCGCAGTTCTCGTGAGTTGCGCAAGTTTTCCGGCGGCGATCAATGGGTCGAAGTTTTAGATGTCAATTTTAACTCCAATGGCTTCGACAGCGGCCAGAAGATCAATTTTAAAATTCCCATCACAGCTAAATACGGAGTTCGCCAATCCACAAATCAGTGGTCCGGCCTTGGAGAAGACATCAAGGTCGAACTGGGTGACTATTATGAGCATTGGTTGAAATTTTCCCATGATGGCCAAGGACGCATCGTGCAACTTATGATGGGAAATAATTTAAGAACAGTTCCGTGTTACGTTCGTTAATTCTTTAGTTTGAAAGCTCTTTTATGAAACCTGTCATTTTGACTGGAGATCGTCCCACAGGTCCTTTGCACTTGGGACATTATATTGGTTCACTGAAAAATCGTGTGGAGTTGCAAGACACTCACAAGCAATATCTGATCATCGCCGATGCGCAAGCCATGACGGATAATTTTAAAAACCCGCAGATGATTCGCGAGAACATCGTCGAAGTGGCTTTAGATTATTTAGCCGTGGGCATTGATCCTGCGAAAAGTACGATCTTTGTTCAATCAATGATTCCGGAGCTTTTCGAAGCGACATTTTATTTTCTGAATCTTGTGACAGTCGCGCGCCTTGAACGAAACCCCACAGTGAAAACAGAAATCGCGCAAAAAGATTTCGAAAGAAATCTGCCCGTGGGATTTTTAACTTATCCCGTGAGCCAGGCTGCCGACATTCTTTGCTTCAAGGCCGACGTTGTTCCCGTCGGAGACGACCAGAATCCAATGATTGAACAAACCAACGAAATTGCCCAAAGATTCAATCATCTTTACAACACGGAACTATTCAAAAAGGTCAAAGCTCTGGGAGGAACCCAAGGGCGTTTGCCCGGAATCGACGGTAAAGCGAAGATGAGCAAGTCGCTGGGAAATTCCATTTCACTGGCGGAACCCTTCGACCAACTGAAGAAAAAAGTACAGAAGATGTATACTGATCCCAACCACTTGCACATTGAAGATCCCGGACAAGTGGAAGGAAACGTTGTTTTCACTTTCTTAGACGCTTTTGATCCCAACAAAGAAGAAGTGGAAAAATTAAAAGATCACTATCGTCGCGGAGGACTGGGTGATGGCACTGTGAAACAACGTCTGACGCAAGTTTTAGAAGAAATGATTTCACCAATCCGCAAACGTCGCGAGGAATTTGCCAAAGACAAAGGTGAAGTTTTAGAGATCTGTCGCAAAGGTTCCGAACAAGCTCGCGAAGTCGTCGCACAAACCGTTGCAGAGATGAAAAAGATTATGGGCGTAGGGAGCATTTAGCTCCTACCTCTTAAAGCTCCTCGCAAGAGCTTCGAACTCCAATCAGTGTTTTACTTTTTGCCGAAAACATAAAAGCGACCGGCGTGGAACAGCCTTCGAACTTCAATAGATATTCCTGAATTTCTTCATGAGAAAAGCGGCGCGCCCACTGTACGGTATCATCCTTTTTTAACTTTCTATTTAGATAGGAATAAATCCACTTTTCTTCTTTGTTAAAACCTTTCAACGCCTTGTCTTCGGTGCTGCAAGAAACCTTGAGGTTTTTAAAATTCTCTCTAAGATCTTTTTGTGTTTTCTCAAGATTACCGCCATAAAGAATTTGAACTTGTTTCTTTTCCTCATCAGTCAGAGGAGCATAAGGGCGCCGGTAATTCCATCCATAACCCCAGCGAAAATCTTGAGAACTTTCAGGCCCGCCAAATTGGCCGACGGATAAGTTATATAAATGCGCAATTTTTGGATATCCTTTTTCAGCGATGCATTTTTCAAGATCCTGATCTGCGCTATTTTTTTCTTCTAAAGTCCCGCCCACCCAATAAACAGTGTCATGAGAAACACAGCATTGGGTCCAAGCTGCTTCGGCCTTTTCATGAGGAACTCCATCCGGAGATAAGCTGCAACCATCAGCGCTAAAAGGACGCAGGATTTTTTCGTCTGGACTTTTGAAAATGGAACGAAAAGACGGTCCTACTTTAAAGCCGGCTAAGGCACTCCATACAGAGGGATCTTCAGAACCAGCACAATTATAAGAGGGAGTGTAAGTGAAGGTCGACTCTTGTGAACTCGCCGTCCTTCGAGCAGACGGACTTGAACAGCCAATGATAAAAATGAAAGTCAGAATCGTGCCACTTTTGTACATAAACAAAGATTAGAGTTTTCTTTGCCTCGTCACAAGGCCAGATCAAGATGGCGGAAAACTATAAGTTCCCCGCCCGAACAAATTTCAATGCGCTTCCGTTTTTTGATCTGGATCTAAACTCCACAGTGGCTTATCGGCCTGCATATCCACGGGGACAGAGTAATTTTCATGCACAATCAACCACTGGCCGTTGACCTTTTTGTAACATGCTGTTTGCCGAGCCCAGCTGTCGAATTTTTCACCGGAGTTCGATTGACCCGTCATGTGACAAAGGCAGTGACTGAAAGCCACGTCTTCACCCGCTGTCACATGCAGATCGCGGATTGAAAAATTACTTTCTCCCATTTGTGTGATGTTGCTCCAGTTTTTCTTGTAAGCATCTTTACCAAGAATTTGTAGTGGCGGCATTAAATCAAAAGCAATCACTTCGGGAGCGTAAAAAGACATGATCTCTTCTAAATCTTTATTACTGACGGCTTCCGCATATTGCTCCATCAAGCGAGTGATCTCCGCTTCACCCGTCGAAGGAGATCCTGATTTCTTTTCGGAAGGCTGTGTTTGCAATGCCATAAAATTCTCCTTTCACATATAAAAATCATTAGGGCAACTCTTGCGCCCAGGTTTCACCAAGATTGATTTTTGCGTCTTCTTCCCAAAACTCGTATGGTGATTTTTCTCCGGCGATGCGTTTGTTTTTTTCTAGTGCGACAAGCTCACTGCGAAGAATTTCTCCGGAGGTGTTTTTCGGAATTTCCATAAATTCTACGCGACGGATTCGTTTAAATGGAGACAGACGCATTCGTGCGAAGTTCATAATATCCAATGCAAGCTCTCTTGTAGGTTCAACCCCTTTAACAAGAGACACAAGAGCTTTAGGAACAGCTTCACGGATCGGATCAGGACTTGGAATCACTACCGCTTCACTGATTGCGGAAAATTCTTTAAGAACAAATTCTAATTCATAAGGACTGATGCGATAGTCCGAAGATTTAAAGATGCCATCGACGCGTTCAGAGAAAGTATAATTCCCGGCATCGTCCACATAGGCCGTATCTCCGGTATGATAATATTCTGTGGAACCATCAATACCTGACATCAATCCCCATGGATGGTTTTTCAAGGAGACACACACTTCACCAGCATCGACCTTGTTACCTTGAGAGTCTAAAAGAGCAATTTGATATCCAGGCAAAGGTCTTCCCATCGTACCAAAACTGTTTTTTTCTTCTGGTGGGATTCCTATCAGGGTTGAGGTCTCCGTTTGCCCGTATCCATCACGTACAAAAATTCCCCATGCTTTATAGACCTTCGAAATAATCTCGGCACTCAAGGCTTCTCCTGTACTCACAGCTTCTCGCAAATGCACTTTGTACGAGGAAAGATCTTCCTGAGTCAGCAAACGCCACACTGTCGGGGGCGCACAGAATGTAGTGATTTCGTATTCGCTTAAAGTATCAAGAATCAATTTCGCGTTGAAGCGCTCCTGCTTCGAAATAAAAATCGTCGCAACCGCATTCCACGGAACAATGAAGTTATTCCAGTCATGCATCGCCCATCCCGTTGAGTTGACTCCCAAGTGAATGTCGCCGGGACGAAGGCCAATCCAGTACATCGTTGAAAGATGACCAATCGGAAAACTTCCATAAGAGTGCTCTACGATTTTAGGCTTCACCGTATTTGCCGAAGTGAAATAGCGCAGAAGCGGATCAGTCGCCTTGGTTTTTTCCGCAGGTTCAAAGAAATTACTTTCTTGATAGCACTTTTCATACGCAGTCCAGCCAGGCAACTCACCATCGACCAACAGAGAGATCACACTGGAATTAGAAACATCAAATTTTTCAGCATGTTTCTTCGTTGTTGCAATGAGCTTGATTTTTTCTCGATCCAAACGATCTTTCAATTCCTGCTGAGAAAGCAAAGGATTGTTGGGAACTAGAACCGCTCCCACTTTCATTGCGCCGAGCATGATCTCCCAGAGAGCCGCTTCGTTTTCGATCAAAAGAAAAACCGAGTCGCCTTTTTGCACGCCTTGATTTTTAAGGAAATTTGCAACTTGATTGGAACGCTTGGAGAGTTCCTCAAAGGTGTACTTCTTTTGCTCTCCTAACTCACTGACAATCCAAAGAGCTAAGTTATTATTGCCCTCCGCCATTGGATCGAAATAATCCAAGGCCCAATTGAATTCCTCAAACTGCGGCCATTGAAAGTGACTGTAGGTGTAGTTATAGTCAGAACGATGGAGAATTAAAAAATCCCTCGCCTGTTCGAATTCACTGCGAAAACTCATACAAACCTCCAGGGACTCACTAAGGGTAACACCGAATTCCCTAGACGCCGACCTGTGTTTTTACAATGAGCTGTGCAAAGACAGGAAAACCGTGCTATGACCTTGCCTATGGGTTTATTTCGGACCATCGCAAGCTCTCTTATTCTGGTTATCTTCGTCTACGTTTCTCACCAGTTGACTCGCTTCACGGATTTTACGTGGGTGGGCACGACTTCATTGGTGGCATTTTTGGCACTGCTTTTTTCAATGGTGATTGGGACCTTTCTGTTTTTCTGGAAAGAAAAAAATTTGGACCACAAACCATGGAGAGATCGTTTGTTAAATGGCTCTTTAACGGTCATGGCTTATATTAATTTTTTAGTGAGCTTTGTGATCCTGCGCGATCTCTTTGCCTTCGCCGATAATTTAATCATGCCGACACCGTTTGATCATCTATACAGCTCCCAAGCCACAGTGGCCTTGTTAGGGCTTCCGGTTCTTTTCATCGTATTAGGAAATGCAGTCGTGCAAATCGGACCTCGTCGCAAAAAGGTTCCGGTGTTTTTCAAGAATCTTCCGCAAGAACTTGAGGGCCTGTGCATCGTTCACATCAGTGACTTGCATATCAGCCCAAGCCTTCCGTCTTCGTTTGTAAAAAAATTGGTGTCGAAGGTTTTAGAAATCAAACCCGACTTGATTGTTTTCACCGGCGACATTCTGGATAGCTTCGTGGAAAAACACACAGAGGAATTTAAAACTCTTAAAAATCTCAAAGCCAAACATGGGATTTATTACGTTCCGGGAAATCATGAATACTATTGGGACGCACACAAGGGACTTCAGGCGTTCCGAGAGTTGGGTTTTGAAGTTTTGGTAAATGAAACGGCCAACGTTCCGGTGGGTTCAGCTCTTTTGCAGGTTGCCGGAGTTCCCGATCCCGCCGCAGGACATTTTAAACACGAAGGGCCGGACTTTGCCCGCTTGCAAAGCCAGCAACGTGAAGGCAGCTTTAAACTTTTGCTTTCTCATCAGCCTTCGTTAGCGGCGCATGCACAAATCGCCGGTTACGACTTGCAGCTTTCTGGTCACACTCATGGTGGCCAATTCTTCCCATGGAATTGGTTGATCATCTTTTTTGAGAAGTATTCCAAGGGCCTTTACCGCCTAGGAAATATGCAGCTCTATGTCAATCAAGGGACAGGTTATTGGGGTCCGCAATTACGCCTTGGAACATATTGTGAGCTGACCGAAATTGTTCTTCGCAAGAACTAAAAAACAGAGTAATAATCTGGGGATGTCTCGAGAGAAAGATCCCCTCAAAACCCGACAAGCAGCTAAAAAGAAGGTCATGGACCTTATTGCCCGTCGGGACCATTCCGAAAAAGAACTGCGCACGAAATTGCGAGAAAAGTTCTCAGACGAAGAGGACCTGGGGGACATTGTTGATGAGGCTATCGACTTTGCCAAGGACAACAACTGGCTGGGAGATCCCAAGGACCTCGCCCATCGACTGGCTGATATGCTTCACCGTCGCAACAAGGGCATACACTACATCAACAATTACCTCCGCGAAAAAGGTCTACCTTCGGTAGAAACAGACCGAGACTTGGAGCTTGAAAAGGCTCTTTCGATTGTCAAAAATAAGTATGATGAAGATTATAAATTCTCGCGGGAGGATAAAGCCCGAGTCGGACGACTCCTGGCTTCCCGTGGTTTTGATTCCGAGACCGTAAGAAAGGTTATTTATGAAAAGCTCTGATATCCGCAACGCCTTTGTGAACTATTTCAAAAAGAATGGTCACACTCATGTGGGTTCTTCTTCTTTGATTCCTGAAAATGATCCGACGTTGCTTTTCGCCAATGCGGGTATGAATCAATTTAAAAATACTTTCTTGGGTCTTGAGAAGCGTGACTACACTCGCGCGGTGACTGTGCAAAAGTGTGTGCGTGCCGGTGGTAAACACAATGACTTGGAAAACGTCGGGTTCACAGCTCGCCATCACACTTTCTTTGAAATGTTGGGGAACTTTTCTTTCGGCGATTACTTCAAAAAGGACGCTATTCACTTTGCGTGGGAGTTTTTGACAAAAGAATTACAAATTCCGAAAGAGAAATTGTACGTGACAGTGCACTTGTCCGACGATGAAGCGGCAGACATCTGGCACAACCAAGAAGGCATTCCGAAAGATCGTATCTTCCGTTTTGACTCTGACAACTTCTGGAAAATGGGCGACACGGGTCCTTGCGGTCCTTGTACAGAGATTTTCTACGATCACGGTCCTAAAGCAGGAACGATTTCTGATCCTTACAAAGGGATCGCAGCGGGTGAAGACCGCTTCGTCGAAATCTGGAATCTGGTTTTCATGCAGTACTTTGAAAATCCTCCGGGCACATTGACTCCGCTTCCAAAGCCTTCGGTGGATACAGGTTCAGGTCTTGAGCGTGTTGTGGCAGCGATGCAGGGAAAATTTAATAACTACGACACTGATTTGTTCATGCCGATGATCGAGCTTGCTTGCAAAATCGGAAACGTGAAGTACATCACAGATCGCGAAATTCTTGCGAAAGACAAAGAACAAGCGGAAAAAACAGCGGCTCTTCGCGTGTTGGCGGACCACTGCCGTTCGACTTCCTTCTTGATTGCTGATGGTGCGCTTCCTTCCAACGAAGGACGCGGTTACGTTCTTCGTCGTATCATGAGACGTGCAATTCGTTACGGTCGTAAGCTGTCGGCAGATCAATCGTTCCTGCCTGGGATGGCAGAGGCTTTGATTGAAAGCATGGGCTCTGTTTATCCGGAACTCAAAGAGCGTCGTGATCATATCTTGAATACAATCCGTGACGAAGAAGACCGTTTCATCAGCACTTTGGATAACGGAACAAATATCTTGATGGATGAACTTGCGAAAGCAAAAGCCAAAGGTATTAAAGAACTTTCTGGCGAAGTTGTTTTCAGAATGTACGACACTTATGGCTTCCCTGCTGACTTAACTCGCGTCATCGCCAATGAAAACGGCGTGGAAGTGAATGAAGCGGCATTTGAAAAAGAAATGGAAGCGAATCGTGCAAAATCCAAAGCCTCTTGGAAAGGGAAAGCTTTGGGTGCGGATGAGCAGCACTTGATCAAATTCGCAAAAGATTATTTGGCGAGCGGTAAAACTGTGAAATTCACAGGTTACAATGGTTTTGCAGATGGCGGAAAGATCACAGCTCTTTCTAACGGTCATGAAGTCGTTACGTCTTTAAAACAAGGCGAAAATGGCGTGATCATTCTTGATCAAACGTCTTTCTATGGTGAAGGCGGCGGTCAAGCCGGTGACATTGGTTACCTCATGGAAGGCCCTTCTCGCGCGAAAGTTGTGAATACAACAAAGATTGACGATATCATTCTTCATCATGTGGAAATTGAACACGGTGACTTCAAAGTGGGAGCAAGCGTTGATACGATTGTAAATCCATTTGAACGTCGCAATACAATGAGCAATCACTCAGCGACTCACCTGTTGCATTCAGCCCTTCGCAAAGTTTTGGGTGCACACGTGACGCAAGCGGGATCTTTGGTGGATTCACAAAAGACTCGTTTTGACTTCACTCACAACAAACCGTTGAGTTCTGAAGAGATCAAACAAATCGAAGATCTTGTAAACGAACAAATCGCGCAAGCTCATGACGTGAAAGTTGAAATCATGAGCCCGAAAGAAGCTCAAGCTAAAGGAGCGATGGCTTTGTTCGGTGAAAAATACGGCGACCAAGTGCGTGTTTTAACAATGGGCGATTTCTCTTGCGAACTTTGCGGCGGTACGCACGTGAAGAACACGTCACAAATTCGTTTGTTCAAAATCGTTTCTGAAGCGGGTGTCAGCTCTGGCGTTCGCCGTGTGGAAGCGATCACAGGCGACGGTGCCGTGAAATACGCAATGAGCTCCATCAATCATTTCGATGATGCTTTAACAGCTGCGGGTCTTCAAAAAAGCCCTCACTACTTAAAACATCTTGAAGCGACAGGTGAAACTTCAACATTGGCCAACCGTGTGGAAGCTTTCAAAGAGCAGATCAAACAAATGGAAAAAGAAATGAAGAAGTTGCAAGGCGGACAAATCAATGTCGACGATCTTGCAGCCAAAGCATTGAGCTTTAAAACGAAATCAGGATCTGCAGCGAAATTGGTTCTTGCCGACGTGGCTTTGGATGACAGACAAGTTCTTGCCGAAGTGACAGACCATTTGAAAAACAAAATTCAAAATGGTGTTGTCGTTGTTGTCGGCCAAGGTGAAGGTTCTCATCCTATCATCGTAAGCGTCTCTAAAGACATCACAGGCGAAACAAAAGCCGGTGATCTTCTAAAAGAAGTCGCAGCGGTCATGGGTGGAAAAGGCGGCGGTCGCCCTGACTTCGCTCAAGGCGCAGCCCCCAATCGTGGCAGCCTGCCTCAGGCGTTTGATAAAGTAAAAACACTTCTTGGTGTTTAAAAAGAAAAAGGGAGTCGAAAGACTCCCTTTTTTATTTTTCAATTTGAATTTTAGACTACTCGCAATTCATCTCTGTCCAGTGCTGCTTGACGTGAGACACGTAAGCCTGGAAAACGTCCGTCAAAGCGCCACAAAGATCTTTACGGCCGCGACCGCACGAGTCTTGCTCTTCACCCAAGTTCACGCGCTTTTCATTCACAAATAACGAAGCATAACCCGGTTGATACTTCATCGCGCAGATTTGATCGTCTGCTGGAGCTGACGCCGCACAAATATTCGCACCGGTTAAGATGGTCTTAAGCTCTTGCAAGCTTCCAGAATCCAAACAACGTTTTTGCAAAACGGCGTTGGAATCATCCATCAATTGAATGGACCCTGACTGCAAAGAAATCACCAGGCGATAAGGTGTGACTTCCGATGCTTTTTGAGCCACAGCACCATCTTCAGAAATGTTTGGAATTTCAACGTAAGTCACTTTACCGGCTGTCGGTGTCGAAGACTCTCCATTGGAGCTTTGCGGAGGAAGATTGACGGAAACTTCATTCGACGCCATATCCAATGACTGCATCTGGTTTTGAGCACAGTTTTGGAATCCCAAAACGAGACACAATGTCGCTACGAGTGCCAAGACTCTTTTCACAATTCCCCCCTGATTTCACGTCTCGTAATGAATAAAAGCAATATCCATTCCGGGCTCAGACCTACGTAATATCGGGATAACCTGTTATAAACTTAACGCTGTATTAAGAGTTTGCAGGAGCTGTCTCACCTTGAGGAAGACAGTATTTTTGAACAAGCTCCACCACCGTTTGCTTGCGCACGGGCTTGCCACAGTGTTCATCGGCTCCGGCATTGAGACTTTTCTCAATATCTTCCATAAAACTATTCGCCGAAATCACAATCACCGGTGTTCGCGTTCGATTCTGCATGCGTTCCAAATCACGAAGCTTGCGAATGGTATCAAGGCCCGAAATGCGCGGCATTTGCACGTCCATAAAAATCAAATCATAGTGATTGCGTTCCCACAATTCCAAGCACTCGTAGCCACCATACACAGAATCCACGATGACGAATTCCAGCTTTTTCATATAGGCCTTTAAGAGCATGTGATTTTCATCCATATCATCGACAATCAAAACACGGCGAACCATCACTCCCGGTTCACGCACCGGCTGCTGGATAGGAGGTGCGGCAATTCGCGTTGTCCAACGCACATTCCACGGCTCTGCTTTACGGCTTTTCATAAGGATTGAAAAATAAAACTTCGATCCTAGATATTGCTGACTTTCACAGTGCAGCTCCCCGCCCATCAGTTGCACGACTTTCTTGGAAATACTTAAGCCTAAACCCGTGCCACCAAATCGGCGAGTCACCGAAGAGTCCTCTTGTCCAAACTCATCAAAGATCTTTTGCATATTTTCCTGAGCGATACCGATACCCGTATCTTTCACCTCGAAAAGAAAATATTCATGTCCCGCATCGTTCCCCGGAAAAGGCTTCACTGTAAGTTCAATGGTGCCGCGATCTGTGAACTTCACGGCATTACCCAAAAGATTCATCAGCACTTGTTTTAAGCGCAAAGAGTCGCCAACAATCCAACGATCTTGTTCTGGTCCATTAAAATGAAATTGCAAACCTTTGCGCAGAATTGCAGTTGAAACCAACGCCTCTACTTCACGAATTAAATCACTCAGTAAAAACTCACGACTTTCCAATTGCATTCGACCGTACTCGAATTTTGAAAAATCCAAGATATTATTGAGCATGCTCAACAAAGTATCGCCGGCGCTTCTCAATGCGCCCAGAAGATCCTTTTGTTCACCGTTGAGCGGAGTTTCTTCGAGCAGTTCTGCCGATCCCAACATTGCATTTAGCGGCGTGCGGATCTCATGGCTCATTGTCGATAAGAACAAGGACTTTGCTTTGGTTGCCGCTTCAGCTTTATCCCGAGACTCACGAAGTTCTTCTAGAACCGATTTATCCTGAGTCACTACATATTTGCCCGTGAGCCACACCATCAGCGTTAAAAAGAAATACGCAGTCAAAGCCACAAAACCAAAGAACACCAAACGGAAATACAAGCCGGAGTAGGCTTCCGTTTTTTCCTGGTAGATAATCATATGCCAAGGACGTCCCTTAAGAGGTTTAGAATAAGTGAGATACGTCTTTCCATCGGCTCCGGGAAAATCCTGAAGCTTCTGCCCTTGAATATTAAATATTTTTTGCGCAATTGTCGGCATACGGCGGAATTCATCTTTCGTGAATGCCCGAAGATATTTGTATCCCACCAAAGGAAGATCACGAGCAATCAGCGGCAGCACCGGACGACCGTGACTATCCACGATAATGACTCCACCGGTTTCTCCTAAACGGAACGAACCCAGACGGTGCGCGATATCGCTGGCCAAGGTATCAATCCCGACAACACCTTCAAGTTTTCCATCGGAATAGATCCCCATGGTTGTGCTAAACATGACTTTTTCCATGTAGCCTTTGTCGAAATAAAAATCCGAAAAATTCACTCCCGGGTGGCCATCGTTCATAGCCCACCATTGCGCTTCGGGATCCGTGTAATAACCAGGCTCGGGAAACTGTTCAGACACGAAATAATGAGGGTCATTGTATTTCGGATTCGCAAAGAGAGAGTAATCCCTGTGCACCACATAGACATAAGAACTTTTGCCAAAATATTTTTTGGCCAGTTGCGGAGCCAAAGCAAAGTACGCGTTAAACTGCGTTGAGTGAGGTGCTATCGTTGAAGCAGCGAAGTTTCTGAACTTTTCTACACGGGAGGACGCGGGCATAGCTTCGAAAAGATCCACCATGCTTTTCAACTTTTGAACGTTCGCTTCAAGAATAAAAATATCCGTATTAAGACGGTCGACTTCCCGGGAAAGGGCGGGCTCCATGCGCTCCCGGATAGCTCTTTGTTCGGAAATAAACAAATGCGTACCGTACACTCCTATCACCAAAAGGAGAATCAGAGTTGTCACCAACTGATTGAGCCAAAAAATGTGGACCAGTGTCAGCTTTTGTTTCATCGATCCCGCAATTAGAAGTTAATACCTGCGCCGACAGTTCCAAAGAACGTCGTCAGCTTCGCGCCAGAGCCATCCGATTTTTTTTCAAAGTAATAATTTTTCGAACCAAAACCGGCTTCACCAAAAAATCGGGGCGTCCACATCACCTTTCCATGAAAGTTGATAACGTAATCGTTACCCAAAGAAATGTCGCTGTCTGTGGAGGAAACGTATTTAATAAATTCCATATCCACCCACTTTGGATAATTCATAAATGGAATTTTGCTAAACCAATAATCCAACACGCGTGGCATTGAGCGGGCCCAGAAAAGACCCACACCTGTTTTTGGAACGGTCAAATCACCGACTTGCATGGATTCATAAGCTAAAATCAAACCCACCGTTTCATCTTTTTCCCAAAGGCCCGGATTGAAACGATAGCGCAGATCCGCTTGCGCTACTTTTAGATCGACGTCTTCACTTGAACCCGTGTCGTCGGAAGCCGGAAGCTTCGTGATCGATGTGAAATAACGAGCGCTCACACCCCATCTTTGTTTTGAAAGATAGTAATTTTGCCAACCAAAGATGTCGTTAAACCACCAAGAAACGTGTCCTTCACCTAACATCACAAAGTCACTGCCGCTGGTAAGAACCCCCGTCAAACGCAAACTCGCCTCACCCGCGCCACCGCGATAAATGTCCAAATAAGACTTGTGCGTTACTTTTTCGCCTGGAACTTCAAGGAAGGCCGTGTTCATCGCAAATTTTTCAGGAGCAGAAAACTCCCAGACCTGCAAATGATCTTCAGCATCTTTAACCGTCATTTTGTCCTTCGCCGAATAAGTTCCCAGCAACGACTTATCAGAAATATAACGGCGGTCTTTCTGTCGAGGAGGATCTGTGATTTCCAAGGCATAACTGAAAACCCCGCCGGATTTTCCAGGCAGGATCAAACGCGCATTTTTTTGAACGACGTCGGCCTGCCACAAATCACGAGAAGCTCCAATGGTGCTTTCAAAACCCAAAAATTTTGTGACCTTGCTATAGTCATTGCCAGGAAGAATCTGCGCTTCCGCTTTCAGTGGAGCAGGAAGTTCCCCCGTGAGAGTCACCTGACCTTCTTTTTCAGATTCAATCATGTCTTTGATAACAGGAGAAATTGGTTCAGAAACGAATTCATAAGTAGCATTATTATTCAGTGTCGCTAGGAACTGAACCGGGGCACCAACAGCGACCTCCTCGACACCTTTTAATTTCTTTTCTTCGTTTTGAATAATCACGCGAGCCGTGGCTTCTGATTTAGCCGGTCCCATTTGCATGCTAGATTCTTTGATTTCAATTCCGTACCACGCAGTACAAAGACTGGAATAACCTTTTTCGACTTCAGAACGTAGACAGAAACGAAAATGCTCGCCATCTTTCCATTGCGGAGCTTTTGCTCCTTTTAGATCTTTAAACGACCAAACGCCTGTGCCCTCGGCCTTCTGTTTCCACAGTTCTTTTCCCTGCTGATTGATGACGGTGATTTCGCCACCTGGAACTAATTCCGGATTCCATGTGAAATTCAGAGATTCATTTTCCAATTTTGCAGAGAAAGAATCGCCATCAAAGACAAGACCGTTGATTTCCAGCGATTTGCCTTTGGATTTTTTTAAATCGTAATCAATCTGCGGATTTTTGATTTTCAATTCTTGATCCGTCACCGCAAAGAACAAGGGTTTAGAATACTCTGGAGATTTTTTCTCTGGCGGAGTTTGAGCAAAAGCGAAAGAAATCCCGAAGCTGATGCAAATCAAAGTTGCGAAAACGATCTTCACAGTAACGTCCTTCTTTATTTATCCTTAACAATCAGAATAACCGCCAAACGCAGCTCTGTCCGTTAAATCACAATGAATCAGACTTTGTGCTAGCAAAGAATATGCGTCCATTTTTCCAGGAATTTCCACCCTATCGCCCGATAGTGCGATGCATTTGCATTGCCTCACAGTCCAGCGTGAAATAGCCTCCCTACCGTTTAGACACCTAATGGAGGGTATTCATGAAAAAGCTTATCGTAGCAGCTTTGGTTCTTATCGGTTCTTCTGCAATGGCAGACACAACAGTTTTGAAATGTGTAGTTCCAGAAAGTACTTCTGTGAGCTTGAACATTGATCTTGCTGACGATCAATCAGCAGATTTCGTTATCGTTTCTTTGAATGAAAAGAGCGCTCAATCTGTGTTCTTCTCTCAAATGGATAAAGGCACTGTAGCGGCGCAAATCCAAAATGGTTTCTTGAATCTTTTGGCTTTGACTGACAAATCTTCTCAAGAAGATGGCGTTATCAAAAACACAGGTTTCTTGGGCTTGGGTAAAGAAGCTGATGGTTCTTTCGGTGGTTTCCTTGCAGCTAACGGAAACATCTACCCACTTTCTTGCACAACAAAATAATTTTTTGCTAACAAGAAAAACAAAAAAGGCTCCTCACAAGGGAGCCTTTTTTATTTCTATCTTCCGATCACCGCACCGGCATTGGATTTCAAGCACTGCACTTTGCATTTCTCATCGACGCTGACAAGAGTTCCCGGGATACATGTAAGATAAAGCGGACGTATCAACGACAAAGCCTGTTGATGGCTCACATGTTTTGAACATTGTTTTTTCATGACGTCTTGAACAGACTCGACCTTTCCAGCATACGCCGGAGATTTTAAAGACAGCAAAGCCACAATAAGAAAAATAAATCGGACGATTTTCATCATTAGAAATCCGTCCTTAAACTGAGGTACAAAGTTTTCACTTCGCGATCAGAAGATACAACCGGACCAATGAAGGTCGGTAAATTTGAAAACTGCTGCCAACGAAATCCTGCACGGACCGTTGCAAAGTCCATCCATTTTTTCGTGAAATAAAAGTGATGACCAACCCCGTTGGTGCGATAAAAGCGCGTGAGGTCTTCGTCAGCCGAAGAAAAATAGAGAGAATTCTTAGAACCCTCCAACCACTCATAGCCCGTTGCCCACTGATCTTTTCTATAACGCAAAGAAATCAGAGCAACATGTCCATTGAGCGTGTCGGAATTTTTCGTCGTTCCAAAGCCAGTTCCCGGTCCGTTGAAAAAACCATCGCTCTCTGTTTGATTGAAAGTGTAGTTTAAAGAGACATCAAAATTTCCGCGATCAATTCCTAACATTTCCACAGAGGCGGTAGCCGCACGGGAAGTGATACTCAAATTGGAAGTACCCGCACCTGATGAAAACGGCAGATTGGAAAACTGATAGGCCTGCAGAATAAATCCAAGCTCATCCGTAAAAGATATATTTTTTGAAGAGTAATCCGACTGCAGCGCCACCAAATCAATCAAGGTATTTAAAGAAGTTCCCGTCGGAACTCCCGCGTTGGTGTCAGACTTCGGAGGACTGAGGTTTTCATCATTCGCCCCTGCTCGTCCGCCGTTCACATCACTAAAAGGTGTGTATAAGGCTCGCAGCGCCCATTGATTTCCCTCAGACAATTGCGAATCCAGACGATAGGTCAAGGCCGCACCATCCAAAGGAGAGTTGTAATTCATTAAAGGATAAGTTCCCTGGCGCGGTCGTATATCCCAATAATTTGTCGGAGAGCCATGCACCGTGGGAAGACGACCTACCGATAACGTCCAAGCACTTTGCGCCGGAGATAAATCCACATACGCCCGCTCAAGATAAATCGTAGACCCCGTATTCCCGTAGGCAACATCCAAGTCATCATTGAATACACCGTCAGATCCTTGCTCTCTCCAGCGATTGAAAAACTTTGTCGCCGTCGTGCGCGAGTAAACTTTGATCTGCGGACTGACTTCTGCATCCGCGTTCAAAGAAAAACGCAAATGCCAATAGTCCAAACCCTTGTGATCTTTAGCGACGGGGTAGGTTTCTTTAACGGCGATATCATTGTAGGAACTCACCAGAGTTCCACTGAAAGAAAAGTAGTTCAAAGTTTGATTGGCTTCGAGTTCCGCAAGTCTTTGCTCAACACTTTTCGCAGGCGCGACCGACGTCATCACCGCTGGCTCTTGCGCCAGGCAAATACTGCTAAGAATGAAAGTGAAAACAAAAATAACTTTCACGATGAACCCCTCATCTTCGGGATTAACATCCTGAAAGGTTCGAATCAATCAGAGGAGAATTACAATTCGGAAAGAATTTCGAGAGAGAAAAAATCAAAAAAAAAAGGGAGCTGAAACAGCTCCCTTTTCTTCTCCGAAAACTCGAAACGATTAACGTTTAGAGTATTGGAATCTACGACGAGCGCCGGCTTTACCGTATTTTTTACGCTCAACCATACGAGGATCACGCATAACGAATCCAGCTTTCTTCAAAGTACCTTTGAATTCAGCGTTGAATGCGATCAATGCACGAGTGATACCCAAACGGATTGCACCAGCTTGTCCAGACTCACCACCACCTGAAACAGTGATTTTAGCGTCGAACTTGCCAAGTTGGCCCAATAGATCAAGAGGCTGTACGATCACCATGCGTGATTGCATACGGCTCAAATAATCATCAGATTTTTTTCCGTTGATTGTGATTGTGCCTTTACCAGGCTTCAAGAAAACGCGCGCTGAGCTCGTTTTTCTTCTTCCAGTTGCATAATAGAATTTATCTGCTGCTGCCATTGTCTACTCCGATTACTTCTTAGTAGGAAGTGTGTAAAGAGCTGGCTTTTGAGCAGCATGAGGATGCTCAGCACCAGTGTACGCCTTCAATTTCATGATAACGTGACGAGAAAGCTTGTTTGTAGGAAGCATTCCGCGCACAGCTTCGTGCATGATGAAAGTAGAATCTTTCTCTTTTGCTTGAGCTGCAGTCATCTCTTTCAAAGAACCGAAGAAACGAGAGTGACGGAAGTACTTCTTGTCATCCCATTTAGTTCCAGAAAGCTCCATTTTGTCCGTGTTAATAACGACAACAAAGTCACCAGTATCAACGTTTGGAGTATAGATAGGCTTGTTTTTACCACGAAGAATGTTAGCAACAGTTGTAGCTACACGACCCACTTTTTGGTCAGCGGCATCAACGATCCACCATTTTCTTTCAACTTCATCTGCTTTTGCATTGAAAGTTTTCATTATAAAGGTCTCCAGTTTCATTTGAACGCATCAGTTTTACCGTCTGTGCATTCGGCAAAAATATGTTTGAGTTTAACAACGGGCTCTTACACTATTTTGCGGGAAGGGATGTTTTAAAGTTCTATACACCGGTTGTCAAGGTCCTGAGGATAATAAACTCTCATCAAATAAAGGCCCTGAGCTGGCGCCGGAGGACCGGCCTGGCGGCGATCCATAGCACTAATTATCTCCGCCATTTTACTAGGGTTTTCGCCTTTGCGCTCAAGCATTAGCGAGGTTCCCACGATATTGCGAACCATTTGCTTTAAAAAGCCATCGCCCGTGATATCGAACTGCAAAACATCGGGACGGCGCCATTTCCAGTCAGCCTGGAAGATCTCGCGGACCGTGTCTTTAATAGGTGTTCCGACCGATTGAAAGCTCTTAAAGTCATGATTTCCCAAGAGAAATTTAGAACTCGCCTGCAGATGTTCAAGGCTCACGTCCTTCCGAACCCAATCGGCGTAACGGTTCATGTGAGCACTCGGGCGAGGACGATTCAGAATCAAATAACGGTAAGTCTTGTGGGTCGCTGATAAAGTGGCATGAAACTCTTCGGGAGCGATCCACGCCTTTTTCACGACAATAGAAGGAGGCAAATGTGAGTTTAAAGCCCAACAAATGTCCCATTTCTTAGCCGGATCAATCTTGCGATGCGTAGAAAAGTGGCAAACTTGGTTCAAAGCATGGACGCCTGCATCCGTGCGACCCGAGGCAAAAAGCGTGATCTTTTCATTAAAGACTCTCTCTAAAGCCTTTTCGATCACGTAAGCCACTGAAATTTGGTCTTCTTGTTTTTGCTTCTGCCAGCCGCAGAACCCGGTCCCGTCATAGGCGACGGTAAAGCGCACTTTTGTAGTCATGGCGGGAAAGTACCAGCTTCGCCTCGTCTTCACAAGGGACCCGGTACCTTTTTCTTTTACGGAGTCTTCGGTTGTGCCGGAGCCTCTGGAGCTGGAGCTTGTGCTGGTGGTTGAGTCGATGACTTACAAATCTCGATTGTCGTACCTACGTCAACAACGGAGTAAATCTCACGAATCTCTTCGTTCGTTACAGCCATGCAGCCTGCTGTCCAGTTGTACGGATGGAAGCCCTGAACGAATCTTAAGAAATCCGGTCTGTCAGGATTTGGAAAACCGTGAACCATGATATTGCCGCCGGGAGATTTTCCCTTTGAGCGCGCGTATTCCGTATCGGCTTTGTTTGGATAAGAAACGTGAAGGCTTAGGTAGTAAGCGCTTTGCGGATTTTTACTGTCGATATAGTAAATGCCTTCAGGAGTTTTTTGGTCGCCTTCGAATTGTTTGTGACCATTGGGTTGAAGACCGAAAGCCACTTTGTAAGTCTTAAGAACCACGTCGTCTTGAATCAGGTAAAGATCCTTACGATCTTTAGAAACCAAAATGCGATCGACTTTCTTTTTGTCTTTGATGAAGCGGCTGAACTGATCCGAGTTCAAGTGAGGAAGAGTGTCGACGACGCGCTTGATATCATCGCAATAACGAGTTTCAGCCAACGCCGTAGAAGCCACCACAAAACTGAGAAGAAAGAATAATGTTTTCATGAGAGCAGAATTTACAGGTCTTCGAAGGTTCCCACAATAAGGCCCTCGCGGAACGGGAAATTAGGAAAGGACCGTCAAAAGAGTCGACACATTCCACGAGCTTCCGAGGGACAATGACGTTTACGACATTGTCCTCTTTTCAGGGTCCCTTGACGAAATACGGCGCTCATCGTACTTCTTGCCATCATTTTAAAAACCTAACCCTTTTAAGGAGTACCTCATGAAAGCATTTATCGTAGCTATGATGTTAGTTGCTGGTCCTGCAATGGCGCAAATCAATGTACAAGACGAAACTATCAGCTCTCGCCCAGACGATTTCGAAGTTGAATTTTTGAGCTGGTGTGAAGACAACAAAGTTATGGGTCAAAACTATTCAACGGGCGCTGTTGAACTTCGCGCTGATTGCTCGACTCAAGGTTTGACTTGCAAGACATACAACATCTTCCGCATGAACAGATCCATCTACACAGCAGCTTGCGTAGAAAAATAATTTAAACTTTCAAAGTTTAAAAAACAAAAAAAAACCGCATGAGTTCTTCATGCGGTTTTTTTATTTCTACCAAGTCTGTAGATGGTTCAGAGGCAGGCGGATGATTTTCCACCAAGGATCTTTGTACTGATCCACACCCAAAGAGTCTTTGATGTAGATCCATTTTCCCGTCGATGATTTCACCATACGGAATGTGATGTTGATTTTTGAATCGTTGTTGCGAATGAAGATGTTTGTCTTATAAACGCAGTTGTTCGACACATTTCCTGTGATCATCACGCTCAATGTATCATCTTTTTCTTTAAACTTAGACCAGTGCACGTTGTGCAAGATCGAAGCTTGAGGCTTTTTATTTAAAAGCTCTAAATCCGGAATCGGCAAGATCGGAATTGGAACTGTAATACCGACGCAAGCGACAGCTTCTTTGTATTCTTCACTGATATCAATCACATCATCACCGACGTTCAAAAGAACTTCCGGGAATGACGTTGTTAGGTTTGGATTAAACACCGTCGCAGAGATTTCAGAGTTCCAAGGAATCAATGGCGTGGAAATAAATTTTTGCTGAAGAAGCAAAGACACTCTCACACCTAATAAATCCAACTCCTCGTGAGTGTAGTTCCCATAGTGGTGACCCATTTCGTGAACAAGGATCGCAACAGCTTCAGGGATAGAGACCGGATCGTAACCTTCGGCTTCACTCTTAGTGTAAAGAAGATCTGAGTTGATATAGATCGGGCTTCCGACAGTGCTTCCTGTTTTTGCCACACGAACAAGGCCATCAATAATAAAAGAACCTGGAGCATTTTTCTCAGAGGCAAAGATCAGTTGCTTGTTCGCCTTTTCCAAAGACATATGGTCATAGATCTCCTGCAAAAGACCGCGCTGGCGTTCGTTGAGTTTGCAGGAATCTGACTTCAAGCAAATCTGAATGTACTTATCGAGTTTCTCGTAAGCATAGAAGACGTTTTTCTCGGCAATACCGCCACCGTTATTTACAAGATCTCCGCCGCGCAAAATTCTTGCGTTGGCAGACACGGCTGAGACACTCACGATCAGGCTCAGGATAAGAGCGTTCAACTTCGTCATTTAGTCCTCCGATTCCTTCTGAAGTTTAGTGAGAGGAAACAGTTGAAAAGAGAGCGTATAGACTTCAGAAACTTCGCCCTCTTCTAGCAAACTAGCTATTTTTTTACGAGTCTTTAGTAGGATTTCCTTGGCCTGTGGCAATTTTTCCGGGTTCACCGCCATTGTCACAGAACCGAATTCCCGCGTATTGACGGGATCTCGGTGTAATGATTCTTCAGCCAGGCGCAGATTTTGACTGTGATGCTTTCTAATTGCCGCTGAAGGAATTTCATTAGAAGTTGTTAATGGTTTTACTGTGCGCTCCATACGCCCGCGCACTTTTTTTATGAGCTCCAATCTAAAGAGGCGCTCTAAAGCCACTTCGGCTTCTTCAATCTTTATATTAAGACGTTCAGCAATCCATTCCGGCTTTGCAGAGTTGGTCTTAAGCTTTGCGAGATTCAGAATCGCTATATAATGCCAATCCGCAATCAGACGAAACGTGTCTTCATCGAGCATGGTGCGATCGTCGACTTCCGTACGTGCCGCGGTTTCTTTGTAGCTCGCCCAAATCTGCTCTTTTTCCAGAGGAGAGATCAAAAGTTTATCCATCACTTTTTGCACATTGGATTTAGAGAGAGATCTTTTTCCAGCGAGAACATCTGAAAGACTTGTCACGCCGACATCTAAATCGCGGGCAAATGCACGGATGGAATAAGCGGAATTGCGCATCTGTCTTTTCGCTAATTCCTGGATTAATAGATTTTTTACAGTCATTTCCATGCCGCATTACTAGCTCAAACCCTGTTTAAATGCAAGCTCTCGGGACGGATTGTCCCGTTTTTAAAAGTCGGGACACTATGTCCCGACCAGGGTCTAGACACCGGAATTCAGGTCGGATACTTCTAGTCGTGTTCCGAGATACGAAACAAAAACAAAACAACCTTATTAAAGGAGAAATGAAAATGAAAAAACTATTTGTAGCAATCGCGTTGGTATTGGGTGCAGCACAAGCTCAAGCATACACGGCTCCAGCATGGGCATGTAACTTGGGTTTCAAAGGAACGGCTCACGGCTTCAAAGTGATCTTGGGTAAATACTCTTACGAAGGCCGCGGTGATTTGAACTGCGTGAGCCTCACAGGTCAAACTGCTCACTACCCTGTGACAGTCTCTATGAAAGCAGCTCCGCTTTCTCCGCAAGTAGCCATCGGTCGCATGGAATTGACAGGTCAAGCGGCAGAGATCGCATTGTTTGACAGCAATCCAGAATCAATCTTGGGCACATACTATGTAGCACAAGCTCAAGGTGCGGTTCTTGGTGGTGTTGGTATCATCACGGCAACTCGCGTAGACCTTCCTGAGATGGCATTGAAAGTGTCTTTGCAATTCGCAAAAGGTCTTGGTGTGAATCTTGGTATCAACCGCATGGAAATCGCGCTTGATCAATCTCGCTAGTCTTTTCTAATTGAGCAAAATGAAAAACCCGAGTGTCACGACGACCTCGGGTTTTTTTGTATTTAAATTTTAGAAAAATCATTTAGTAATCGACCACCACACCGGCGCCAACGATGCTCGATGTGAAATCCAAGTCTTCGTTAAATGTATTCAGATAACGATAATCCAAAGACACCCATAAATTTGAAATGCCGTATTCAGAGCGAAGAGTGAAAGCCGTGTCTCTATTCATCGCAGAGATATTAAACAACAGTCCCGCAGCTCCGTAAGCTCCCGGAGTTCCGACCGCTGACGGTGTTTTTCCGTCGTCGCGGAATTCACCCACAGCGACGTAAGTTCCGCCACCCGCGACATAAGGAGCGAGCCATTGGCGTGACATCCACTCCAAACGATAGACGATACCTACGTTTAAAGGAATGGCTACGAAAGTGTATTTTTCTTTCGGAGTCAGTCCGCCCATGGATGCATCCACGAAGCGACCGTTTCCGTGCGCGACTAAGAATCCAACACCGGCTTGCACACCCAATTTTCCGTAACCGGAAAAAGGTTGCCACTCATAATCAAACATCATCACCGGCTGTTGACCGTCAGAGTACATCATCTCAAACGTCGTTCCATCGGCGGCTGTGATTTTTGGCGGGTCCATCATTCCAAAACGGAAGGAACCTGTTTGATCGTACTTGCCAGTCTCTTTTGTTTTATAAACGTAAGCGCCTTCTTTGGTGATGGCGATAAGTCCTTTGGCGGCTTGCGGATGGTGAATGTATTCCACACCACCTTTGGAAGTGCGTTGAACCACATTGGAAGGCTGTGCTTGTTGCACAGGTTTTACTTCGACAACCGGTTCAGCAGGAATCACTGCTGGAGCTTCTTCCACAACAGGGGCTTGCGGTTCTTCTTCAAGTTGCAACTCTTCTTCCAATTTTTTGTCGGACTTAGGTTGCTCGTTCAAATTCACGGTTTCTTTTTTTGCAGGAGCTTCAGGCTCAGAACTTTTGATTTCGTCTTCAATGGACAGAGCTTCCGCTTCATCCGGAGAAGTCGGTGCATTCTGAAGAGTATCAAATTCATTTTCTTCCTGCACAAAAGGAGGTTCTTGCGGAGCAGATTCTTCTTGAGCACGAACGGTATGAAAGGAAACGACGGCAAGCAATGCAACGACGTATTTTGGCCAGGATCTCACAGCTCACCTCGGAATCTTCTTCCCAGAACCAGACGGCGATAAAGTTCGATAATTGAAAGTGTCGCCAAAGATAAGATAACAAGAGTCGTCCAGAATCCAAAAGCCACACTCATGCGTGCAAAAAATAAAAGAGGCCAAAGTCCGACGCGTACAAAGCCTTTGCTTACTTCACTTTCGGCAATGAGATTGGCGTAATAAGGACTGTGCTTGTAATAGAATTTTACAAACGAACGGCCCCAAGAATGCGTGAGTAAGAATTTGTTACGGAAATCTCTAAAGCTTTGAACTTCCGGAGCCATGTCGCTGCCAAAAGCCGCTGTCGCAATAAAACAGTGCTTATCATCAAGAAGACCGATCACTTCCGATGGCGTCGTGCAAAGCTCTGCCACCGTTACTGGAGATCCCGGTGTTCCAGGAATGGGCGTAAAGAAAGAAATAATTCCCGTGGTATCTTGATTCGCCATGACCGTGCAGTAGTGAACGCCATTATCAAGGCCTGTGATGCGATCATCCGCGACCGGAGGATCTGCGGATTTATTTACAGAAACACTGTAGTAAGTTGAAGCGTTGGAAAGACGAGCGAGAATGGCCGTTTCCGCTTCACCCGTCGTTTGTTCTGCCTCAGTGAAGAACACTAGATTTGAATATTCAAGACCCCCTAAAGGGGTTGCCAGTTTTGTTGCAGAAATCACAAGCTCATCAGCATAGATTTTTCCGTCGCCAGGGTAAGCTTTGAAATGACAGAAGCCACTGTTATCCGCTGACGCCGTCGTATTGCAATCTGTGTAGAACCACTCTGTTCCCGGAGTAGTGCTATCAACATAACGAACAGTCACTGTAAATGTTAAAGACTCAGTCGTAGTGGTTCCGTTGCTTGTGGTATCAATTCCAACGGTAAGGTCCTTACTGAAGCTTGCTTTACAATTGCTGTCGTTATTCGCGGCCCCACACAATGTTCCCCAAGGGATTTGTGTATTAAGAATGGTTCCACCATCCTCAACAGTTTGTGTAACGGCGTTTATTTTATCTTCTCCAACCTTTACAAACGGAGAAGGGCTCGTTCCCGCAGCGCCTTGAAAAGACGTACGAATAACAAGATTCAAATTCACATAAGCGTTTGTCTTATTACAAGGCCAAAGCTTCGAGCCACCGATATCAGCACCCGTGCAACTATCACAAGTACTAGTCCCATCCATTCCGGAAGCACAAGTTCCAGCAAAACCACCATAAATCTTAGGCTTAGTAGCATCCGAAATATCTTGATTAGAAGCCCCACTGATAGACACCAAAGTCATCGTGGCAAAGCTAGAAGAAGAAATAAAAAGACCACCAACCAAAGCCATAAAAGCTTTAGCCTTAACAGATCCCATCTGAATTCCAATCCTTGGAAATAGAGCCATACTTAATCGAACCATGCCAAAGTCCGGAAGTCAAAAAAACCCACCCTCCAAGACTTTTGTCGCAACATTCAGAGACGTTCAAAACAAGATCCAGATACGTGAGCTCTCGGTACGTCAGTGTGGGTGTAGGAGCCTTAGGCACTCCCTCTCCGTCAGACACGGCATCCTGCCTCGCCGCGCTTTGATACGACATCGTGTCGGCGCGGAGGTCTGACTCCGCGGAAGTGCCTAAGGCTCCTACACCCACACTGCCGACGAAGTTCAGTAACTAGAACATTATTTTGTAGCTTGAAAATCGCGCTATTTGAGGACACATCAACATGTCCCAAGCGAGATGGATTTAAATTGCCGAGACGCTCTTGGAGATAGTTGCGTTCGGAATTTAACCAGCTAAATCCCTTACCTATTCGGGCATCGCGAGTTCCGCAGCAGCAGATCCCAAAGGGATCGCGTCCGCGAGGACTGTCTGAGCAGTGACCGGATAGGTAAGGGATTTAGCTGGTTAAATTCCGCACCCGGAACTAACTAAAAAAGATCTTCTCCGCGATTTGAATTCCATTGAGGGCTGCACCTTTGCGGATGTTGTCTGATACGACCCACATTAGGTACATTTTTGGGTTTTCTGGGTCGCGGTGGACGCGGCCTACGTAAACCGGGTCTTTTCCGGAAACGTCTCTTGCTAATGGGTAGACGCTTTTCTTTGGTTCGTCTTGGACGACGATGCCTTCAAATCCTGAAAGAGCTGTCATCACTTCGTCGCGATTTGCGGCTCTGTTGAGTGTGACCCATACGGATTCACTGTGCGCATTCAATGCTGGGATACGCACTGTGAATGCTGAAACTTTTAGGTTTTCCTGGCCTAAAATTTTTCTGGTCTCTTTCATGATTTTGACTTCTTCACTGCAGTAACCATCATCACCGAACGAGCCGATTTGTGGGATGCAGTTGAACAAGATCGTGTGCGGGAATGTTTTTGGATCTTGAGGTTTGTCGTGGTTCGCTGTTTGTTCAAGAAGTTCGTCGTAACCACCTTGACCGGCGCCGCTCACCGCTTGATATGTACTGACTCGCACTTCTTCCAAACCGAATTTTTCTTGAAGAGGTTTCAACGCGACTACCAACTGAATTGTTGAACAGTTGGGATTTGCGATAATCTGTGGTTTTGAATTTTTATCGACCAGGTGGCCATTCACTTCGGGAACGACCAACACTGTGTTCGGGTCCATGCGGAAGGCGGCTGAGTTATCCACTGCAAACGCTCCGGCTTTCACTGCCTTTGGAGCCCATTCTTTAGAGATGTCATCTCCGGAAGAAAAGAAAACTAAATCGAGGCCGTCGAAACATCCTTCTTTTAAAACTTGCACGGGCCAAGCCTTGCCTTGCAGCTCGATCTTTTTTCCCAATGAGTTTTCGGAAGCAAAAGGGCGCAGTTCCTCGATTGGGAACTCGCGCTCTGCTAAGATGTTCATGAACGTTTGGCCGACCATTCCGGTCGCGCCGACCACTCCGACTTTAAGTTTTCTTTTCATCTTTCTTGGCCTCTTCTTCCTCTTCTTCGAGGACTAAGTCGCTCTCGTGCACTTGTGCTGGAGCGTACACACTCGGCTTAATCTTACGAATATTTTTACCAAGTCTGAAGATACCAAAGACTGCGCCCAATGCGGCATAGCCCATGAAAAGAACAAAGAGCATCACTTCAGGACGAAGTGCTACGACAACCAACACACCGACACCCAAGATGAGGTAACGGAATGGCAGGCGCTCTTTCAAATCCAAATCTTTAAAGCTGCGGAAGCGGAAATTGCTGACCATCACAAGGGCCAATAAAATCGTCATGATCAAAAGACCATAGTTACCAAGCGGTTCTAGTTCCAAATCTTGGAAAGCCAAAACAGACGACGCCACGATACCTGCGGCCATGGGAATTGGCAGACCTTGGAAATAGTTTTTCTCAACCACATTGGCTTGCACGTTAAAGCGCGCCAAACGAAGAGCACCACAAGCGACAAACAAGAAGCACGCCACCCAACCCAAACGGCCGAACGGTTGCAAAGCCCATAAGAACAACAAAACGCCCGGAGCCATACCGAAGCTCACAAGGTCACACAAAGAATCGTATTCAGCACCGAACTTACTTGTTGAACGAGTCAAACGCGCCAAGCGACCGTCAAGCTGGTCAAATACCGCCGCGACAACAATCGCGTAAGCTGCGTAAAGATAATTTCCTTTGATGGATTGAATTACTGCGAAGAAACCGGAAAACAAATTTCCCGTCGTCATCAAGTTTGGAAGGATGTAAATGTACATCGCCAAACGTTGTGCTCTAACATCTTCAGAATCTAATTGAGTTTCAATAGCCATAAATCTCCGACAACTTGCTGCTGTTCAAAAAGGTTCAGCCGCAAGGCGGAGGGGTTTATCCGCAACGGAGGCGTACTTAATGTACGTCGGAGTGGAGGATAAGGCCCGACAACGCAGTCGGATGGGCCTTTTTCAACAGCAGCCTAGCCGACAATGGTGAAAAATCCAAAGAAATAAAACAAGATCGTAAGGCCGACGGCGCTCATCAGAGGAAGAGTCAAATTGTCATCGAGTTTTCCGATTGGAATCAACTCTGCAAACGCTCCCACGAGGCCCGCAAAAAGACTCACCACAATAAGACGATCCATTAAGTAATTATGATAGAGCAAATAGAGGAATGTCACACCCGCGCACACGAAGAACGCAGCCATGAATCCTTGAATGGATTTGTGGCCAAAGATTTTGTCTTTACCATACAAGATTCCAAAATAACTTGCGATCGGATCAGCGAAAGCCAAGAACAACAAAGTCAAAGCCACGATCTGACGAGGGAACAAAATATCAACAGCCAAAACGCCCGTTAAAAGGAAAGTTGTCCCTGCGAGCTTTTTCACTTCGCTTTGACGCATGATTGGTTTGAACGCGTGAACAGCCCAATCATTCAAAGCTGCGTTTTTTTGACGCAAAAAATCGAAAGGAACAAAAAGAGCCCATGCAATTACCAGGATCGTCATGGACACCGCTGGCGGCAGATAGACATAAGCGAGGAACATCGTGAAGACTCCCGACATATGCCAAATCTTTCGAGCATAATGAATGTCCGAACGTTTTTTTAAATCCACTGGTTGTAAAAATCCTTCAAGCATCATCAATCTATTCCAACCGTTTTAGCCTCTGCAGCAGTGTTGTCAAATGGACGCAGACGAGCACAACGCGGCTAACTTAAAGGCAGAGGGAGGGAATATCAATTCAATTGATACTACTCTAGCGACACGCATTAAGATAT
>NZ_CAMLDV010000012.1 GCF_946478835.1 uncultured Bdellovibrio sp.
ATAATTTGTTATTATTTGTTTTTATCTAATGATTTGATTTGTTTATGTTAAATTTGTGAAGAACGCACGCGGATGACCTCTTCCACGGCTTTTCCGGAGCGTTCGCGATAACGAATCGCAATTTCATTGTCGCCCTTTTGCAGCTGGATGAGGTCGGTTTGATATTTGTCAGCCCCGCTGATGAAAACGGAAGCCGTGTAACCATTGCTCTTGTTGACGATTTCAATGTCGCCATCTTTGAAGTTTTTAAGACAGTTTTTTCCCTGAAATTGGACAAAGCCACCAGAGACATCCAACTTGTTCAAAGCCTTCTTTGCACAGCTCACATCATAGTGAGTGAAGTGCGAAATAGCCGGAGCCATCGCCGCCGCCGCTGTCACAGCAGGAATGCTGGCAGGACGACGCTCGCCGATTGTTGTCGCGGAATTTTGCGCAAGTTCATCGTTAGAAAATTCATCGTTGGCCGTCAGCGTGTGAAACGTCGGAATTCCCATTAAGAGAACCAAAACAAGAGTGATAAAAAGAAACTGCGTGTCTGTTGGCTGACGTTTAAACATATCCTCCTACATCGGCGCTTCGAGGCAGGACTTTAGCTGTGTCAAAATGAGAATACCGGCGATTTATCCGCTTTTTGACTCAAGTGTTTCCATATTTCTTCCGTATTTTAGTCTAGTAAATTTCGGGGGAAAGTTACTATGACCAAACGTATTCTCAAAAGGATCCGCAATTTCCGCGTCCTCTCAGGTCTATTGATCACTTTCCTCACTATTTTGAGTTTCCAAAACTGTGCTCCACAAAGCCAAATGTGCACCAGCTCCGGTGCCGATTGCAGTACCGAAAGCGCAAGTTCTAGTCCTTCGACAGATAAGGGTTCCGTCTGGGGCAGCCGTCCCGGCAATGGCAATTCCTCGGGAGTGGGCGTGGGTAGCGGCTCTGGCGGCAGTGGCTCCGTCAACATCGGCTCCAGCGGAAGCGGCGGTTCAGCGACGGGCGGCGGAGGAATTTCTGTCGGAAGTGGTGGCTCCTCAGGAGGAACTTCTTCTGGTGGCGGCGGCGTCACGGCTGGTGGCAGTGGAACTACAACAAACACAAGTTTCCGTTTCACAAAACAACCGCAAAGCGTTTCAGTGATAGAAGGTGCAAGCTTCACTATTGATGCGACTGTGTCTGGCGGAACTTATCCTTACACTTATCAATGGTACAAAGACAATCAAGCGATCGGTAACGGCATGGGTGAGTACAGCTCTTACTTCGACACCGCTTATTCCTACAGCAAAGAAGGCAACTATCACATTGTTGTCAAAGACGCCAAAGGCCAGAGCATTCAAAGCTCGATTGCGCGCGTGACGGTGCAAGAACAGGCGGGCAATTGCCCTGCGGGTTCTTATTTCACTTTCACCAACGCGACGTATGACAGCGGTTATGGATATTTCGCTGACTACTTTGATAGTCCGCGCGGAAAATATTTATTGCATCAAAGCTACGACACGATGAATTTCCTTTATCAGTATCGCAGTTACACGAAGCTTTACGATTACAATGTGCCAAGCACTCTCGCTTATGTCGCGAAAACTTATATCAGTTGTCGCACAGAAATTCCGCGCATTCACACGCCAACACCCAATCCGTCTTATGATGGCGACTGGGGTTACGGCAATCGCTTTAATGACAACGGTTATTGGACGTATCAAGGTGCTGTGAATTTCGAGTGTCACAACAAACGATTGAAGTTGATTTCAAACACTTGTAAGTGGGTGCAAAATCCTAATTACAACAATGGCGGCGGCGGCTAGTTACGCCCTGTTCTTGTCTATCACAGCTCCTAAGATTAATAAAAATGCCAGAAGCCGAATCACAAAAATATAGGTGTGAACCTCGTTCTGTATTTGTATAAACAGAAAAAACCATCGTTCAATGGCCAGCAAAAAGAAAGCGGCGGCAAAGATCGCAAAAAAGCGGTCTTTGGTTTTCCGCCAAAACTTCAAAAAGAAAATGCCTGCGACGAACGAAGCCATCATCACAGCGCCATAAATAAAATTATTTAAATCAACCTTGTCCATACTACACCGTATCCCAAATCAAACCGTAAAGCAGAACCGCCATAGCTATTAAAGACGAAAACGCCCGCACCGTCGTGAGGTCATAGTTGGGGCCAAGGCTGAAATCGATCGAAAGAAGAATATTATTAATAGCAATACCGACAAAACAGATGCTGCTCCATAATAACAATCTTGTACGGTTTTGCCGGTAGGCCCGCAAAAGAACTATGGCCACGCCAAGGCTCATCAACGAACAAAGCATGTAGACAAAATAAACCATAGCTAATCCTTCTTAATTTTAAATGCATTCGCGAAGTCTCGAATGCTATCCATGGGTTGAGCGTAAATACTGCTAATTGTGCTGGAGCGACGATGAGCGTAGAGGACCTCAAGATCACCGATGATCCGTACGACATCTGGTTCGTCAGTCAAACGGAAGCTGTCCGTTCTTTCATCGGGAACAACCAACTTCACACTGGCAAGTTCATGGAGCTGTGCCGCTGCATAAGAATTGTTTGTGCGCATTTCTCCACTTAACTCTGCGGCAGTCCAAGAGCGAGAGGGATTTTGTTTTAACAATAAAAGCAATTCCAAGAGAGACACAGAAGAAATATATTTTCTTATGAATTCGCGGATTTCATAGGGGATTTCACTCGACACTTCGCTCCCCTTCTTCTTTGTCACGTTTAGGTACAAGCTTTATAAGATGTTCTATCAGAGTGTTGAATTCAACAGGCTTTGAAAGGTGATCATCACAACCAGCTTCAATGCTTTTATCTTTTTCTTCGTTTAAAGCGTGGGCAGTTAAAGCAATGATAGGTGTTTTATTGCCTTGAGCCCGCAACTGTCGGGTGGCTTCATAGCCATCCATTAATGGCATTTGAATATCCATCAAGATAGCATCGAAATTTCCAGCCAAAGCCTTTTCTACGCCTTCGTGTCCATTGTCTGCGACCTCGACTTGAGCGCCTGCAAGATTTAAGAAATGCACCATCAATGCCTGATTGTCGACAACGTCTTCCACTAAAAGAATGCGCATGGATTTCAAGCGACCATCGCCACGCTTTGGAAATTTTTTGGATTTTCGATTTGTCGCTGTTGCCAAGTTGTTTACAAAAGCTGTGTCCGGTAAGGCCGGGGCTTCAACAATAACCAAGAAATTGCTACCGCGCCCTTGTTCACTGCTTACCAAAGAAATGTCGCCGTCCATGGCCCGCGCCAATTGTCGTGATAAAGCCAGTCCCAACCCGGTCCCACCAAACTTGCGTGTGGTAGAACTGTCCCCTTGAACGAAAGGTTGAAAAAGATTTTCGGCATGTTCGCGGGAAATTCCAACGCCTGTATCATTGATTCGAAATTCCATTCTGTCTTTTTCACCCGGATGCTCCTTCGCGTGCCACGCCACGTTGACTTCAACGAATCCGCGTTGTGTAAATTTAATTGCGTTACCAATAAGATTCAGAAGAATCTGGCGCAGTCTTGTTGGATCAGAAATGATTGTGCGGGGAATTTCCGTGTCTAAGCCAAAACGGAGCTCCAGTCCCTTGTCCATTGCCTGCAACTGCAACAGGTTTTTGAGGTCATCCAAAAGAATCGGCACATCGACAGCGACTTTTTCCATTTGCATGTGACCGGACTCCACTTTGGAGATATCCAAAATTTCATCGATGATTTTAAGCAACTGGCTGGCATTTCTTTGCACGGTGTGAATACAGTTCACACGTTCTTCGGGGGTTTGATTCGGATCCAGCATCAGCTCCGTAAAACCAAGGATTGCATTCATCGGTGTGCGAATTTCGTGGCTCATATTGGCCAAAAAGCTGGTCTTTGAATGGCTGGCCGCTTTGGCTTGTTTTTCCGCTTCAATGAGTTTTAATTCTGCGATCTTGCGATCATTGATGTCGGTACAAGTTCCCAACCAACTTCCTACTTGTCCACCAGGAGTGAGTTCAGCAACGACTTTCACCCAGAACCAGTGCCACTCTCCCTGCTGGTTGCGTACTTTCATTTCGACATCAAAGGGTTTTCCTTCCGACATCGAATCCAGCCACGTCTTTAAAAAAAGTCTCAAGTCCTCTGCCTCCATGGCAGTCTGCCATTTATCACCGGAACTTTGTTCTAGGGTAAGGCCCGTATAATCCGTCCAGCCTTTATTTACATAATCCAGATTTCCATCGCTACGAGCCCGCCACACCATGTGCGGAATGGCGTCGGCTAAATTGCGATACCGTTTCAGACTTTCATTTTCTAGCTCCGCCAACCGAAAGTAACGTTCCCTTCTTTCACTTTCACGAATTCTTTCGGCTTGTTGTTGCAGTTGTCGCGATTTTCTAAATAATTCCAAAAACACGCTGGCTTTGGCTCTTAAAATCTGCGGCTCAAATGGTTTAAAGATATAGTCCACTGCTCCGGATTCATAACCGCGATAGATATAGCGGTCGTCTTTGTTAATCGCCGTAACAAAAATAATCGGTGTTAATTTATATTTTTCATTCTGACGAATACGCTGCGCTGTTTGAAAGCCGTCCATTTCCGGCATCTGCACGTCGAGCAAGATCAAGCCGAAATCATAGTGCCCCAACAGGTCCAAAGCTTCTTGACCTGACTGGGCTTTCACTAAGTTGATGTCAGGCATATTCAAGACGGCCTCAAGCGCAATCAGACCGTCAATCCTGTCATCCACAATGAGAATGTCTACGATGTTTGACGTTTTTTCCATTCCTAATCTACCTGTGGGGAACTCTTTTTCTTAGGAAGCCATGAATACATCACCGCCAACAAGTAGGCTTCATCCACAGGTTTCGTGACATAGTCAGAGGCTCCCGCTTCCAAACATTTTTCACGGTCTCCTTTCATCGCTTTTGCGGTTAAGGAAATAATAGGAAGATGTTCAAATTCTTCGAGCTTGCGAATTTCCCTTGTCGCTTCAATGCCATCCATTTCCGGCATCATCGTGTCCATCAAGACAAGATCGGTGTCGGGATTTTCTTGCAGCATACGGATTCCCTGCTCTCCATTTTCGGCATAGATCACATTCATACCGCGCATTTTTAGAACACTGGAAAGAGCAAAGACATTTCTGACGTCATCATCCACGATCAGAATTTTTCGTCCAGTGAAGTCAGCATCCAGCGGAAGAGGGGCTGCTTCCGTGGGTTCTTCTACGGTGCTTCCTAAAACGGAAACGTCGGGACTTGAATACTTCTGCGGAAGATAAAGGGTAAAGCTGCTGCCAACTCCCGGCTGACTTTCAACCTCGATGACTCCACCCAAAAGACGTGCGATCTCACGACTGATTGTCAGACCCAGCCCCGTTCCACCGTATTTTCTGCTGGTTGTTCCATCCGCTTGCTGGAAGGCCTCAAAGATCAGTTTTTGTTTGTCGGCCGGAATACCGATACCTGTGTCGGTCACGCGGAAGATGACATCCATTTTAGATTTATCTTTCACGGACTCTTTGTTGCGATCATCGAGCATCAGTTGTAATTTCACATAGCCTTTTTCAGTGAACTTAAAGGCATTGGACAAAAGATTTTTAAGAATCTGATGCAGACGGTTTTCATCCGTAATGATCTCTGGCGGAAGATCCGGACTTGTTTCAACCGTGAACTCAAGACCCTTGTGCTCCGCAACCGGACGGAATGTTTGCTCAATATATTCTTTCACTTCCACCATCGAAACAAGCTTCGGCGTCACAGGCATTTTTCCTGCTTCCACTTTGGAAAGATCTAGAATTTCATTGATCAATGCCAATAAGTCCTGACCTGCCGAATGCACGGTGCTCGCAAACTTGACTTGCTCGTTGCTGAGATTTTTATCGCGATTTTCAGCCAACGTTTTCGACAAGATCAGCAAGCTATTAAGCGGCGTTCGCAATTCGTGAGACATGTTCGCCAGGAATTCCGATTTGTATTTGGAAATGAGAGAAAGCTGTTCCGCTTTTTCCTCCAAAGAACGGCTGGCCAATTCGACCTCTTGGTTTTTGACTTCCAAAAGTTTTGCTTTTTCTTCGAGCTCTTTGGCTTGCGCCTCCAGTTCGACATTGGAACGTTTGAGTTCTTGAAGAAGTTCTTCTGTACGCATACTTGACGAAATCATATTCAAGATAACGCCGACACTGTCCATCAACTGGTCCAAGAAGTTGATGTAGTTTTGTGAGAATGGAATCACCGACGCAAGTTCAATCACGGCTTTCAGCTCGCCTTCGAAAAGCACCGGTAGCACAATGATATTGCGTGGTTTTTCATCGACGATACTGGATGTGATCATCACGTTATCATCGTCTGGAGGGCAGGTCAGCAGGATGCGTTTTTTCTCAAACGCGCATTGTCCGACCAAACCTTCTTTTAATTTGAATTTATTGTTCACGCGCTTTCTTTCCGAATAAGCGTAGCTCGCAATTAAATTCAAACTTGGTTCATTGTTTTCCATCTCAAGCATGTAGAACGTGCCTTGGCGCGCATCTACCAGAGGCGTTAGTTCCGACATAATCAGTTGAGCAACCGAAGCGATACTTCTTTGACCTTGCATCATGCCAGAGAACTTCGCGAGATTTGTTTTCAACCAGTCTTGCTCATTATTTTTCTGAGTTGTCTCTTTCAGGTTCGAGATCATCTGATTGATATTTTCTGAAAGGGCCGCAACCTCACCTTCCGCTTCAACGGTGATGGATCGAGTTAAATCCCCTTTTGTTACGGCAGTTGATACTTCAGCAATCGCACGCACTTGGGTCGTTAAGTTTCCGGCAAGCTGATTCACGTTGTCTGTTAAGTCTTTCCAAGTACCAGACGCTCCTGGTACGCTGGCCTGACCGCCGAGCTTTCCTTCGATACCTACTTCACGGGCAACGGTTGTTACCTGATCGGCAAACGTGCGCAGAGTGTCCGTCATCGAGTTGATTGTTTCAGCAAGAGCGGCCACTTCCCCTTTGGCTTCAAGAACGAATTTTTGATTCAAGTCACCGTTGGCAACCGCCGTTACGACTTTCACGATACCGCGAACTTGCGTTGTCAAATTCGACGCCATGAAGTTCACGTTATCCGTTAAGTCTTTCCAGGTTCCGGCAACACCCGGTACGCGCGCTTGCGCTCCAAGTTTACCTTCGATACCTACTTCGCGGGCGACGGTTGTTACCTGATCGGCAAACGTACGCAGGGTGTCCGTCATCGAATTGATTGTCTCAGCAAGAGCGGCCACTTCCCCTTTGGCTTCAAGAACGAATTTTTGATTCAAGTCACCGTTGGCAACCGCCGTCACGACTTTCACGATACCACGCACTTGCATGGTCAGATTCGAGGCCATGATATTTACGTTATCTGTTAAGTCTTTCCAGGTTCCAGAAACCCCTCGAACTTCGGCTTGTCCTCCGAGGCGTCCTTCCGTACCTACTTCTTTTGCAACACGAGTCACCTCGGCCGCAAACGAGTTGAGCTGGTCCACCATCGTATTGATGGTGTTTTTGAGTTCTAAGATCTCACCCTTGGCATCAACCGTGATCTTTTGTGATAAGTCGCCATTCGCCACCGCTGTCGTTACTTTCGCGATATTACGAACCTGCGCTGTCAAGTTGGCAGCAAGACCATTCACGTTGTCGGTCAAATCTTTCCAAGTTCCCGACACACCTTTTACGTCCGCCTGACCACCCAGTTTACCTTCAGTACCTACCTCTTTCGCCACACGAGTTACCTCGGCTGCAAACGAGTTCAACTGATCCACCATGACGTTGATGGTGTTTTTGAGTTCTAAGATTTCGCCTTTAGCGTCAACCGTGATCTTTTGTGACAAGTCACCTTTCGCAACCGCTGTCGTTACTTTTGCGATGTTACGAACCTGGGCTGTTAGATTTCCTGCAAGACCATTTACGTTATCTGTTAAATCTTTCCACGTTCCTGAGACACCTTTTACATCGGCTTGTCCGCCGAGTTTTCCCTCGGTACCAACGTCCTTCGCAACACGAGTCACCTCGGCCGCAAACGAGTTGAGCTGATCCACCATGACGTTGATGGTATTTTTTAATTCAAAGATTTCGCCTTTGGCATCAACCGTGATTTTTTGCGACAAGTCCCCATTGGCAACCGCTGTTGTTACCTTCGCGATGTTACGAACCTGCGCTGTCAGATTGTTCGCGAAACCGTTTACGTTATCCGTTAGATCCTTCCAAGTTCCAGAAACTCCCTTTACTTCGGCTTGACCGCCCAGACGTCCTTCGGTTCCCACTTCTTTCGCCACACGAGTCACCTCGGCCGCGAAGGAAGACAACTGATCCACCATGACGTTGATCGTATTTTTTAATTCTAAGATTTCACCTCTAGCATCAACGGTGATTTTTTGTGACAAGTCACCTTTTGCAACCGCCGTTGTTACTTTCGCGATGTTACGAACTTGGTCCGTTAAGTTTCCGGCCAAACTATTTACGTTATCTGTTAAGTCTTTCCATGTTCCAGAAACCCCACGCACTTCGGCTTGTCCACCGAGTTTTCCCTCTGTACCTACCTCTTTCGCGACACGAGTCACCTCGGCCGCAAACGAGTTGAGCTGATCCACCATCGTGTTGATTGTATTTTTAAGTTCTAAGATTTCGCCTTTGGCATCAACCGTGATCTTTTGTGACAAGTCCCCTGTCGCAACCGCCGTTGTTACTTTCGCGATGTTACGAACCTGCGCTGTCAAATTTCCTGCAAGACCATTTACGTTATCTGTTAAATCTTTCCACGTTCCCGACACACCTTTTACGTCCGCTTGTCCACCCAGTTTACCTTCAGTACCCACCTCTTTTGCGACACGGGTTACCTCAGCAGCGAAGGAACGAAGCGTATCCACCATCGTATTGATGGTGTCTTTAAGTTCTTGGATCTCACCTTTGGCATCAACCGTGATCTTTTGCGACAAGTCCCCGTTGGCAACCGCTGTTGTTACTTTTGCGATGTTACGAACCTGTGCCGTCAGATTATTTGCAAGACCATTTACGTTATCTGTTAAGTCCTTCCAAGTTCCGGAAACTCCTTTTACGTCGGCCTGACCGCCCAATCGCCCTTCGGTACCTACGTCTTTCGCAACACGAGTCACCTCGGCCGCGAATGATGACAACTGATCCACCATGACGTTGATGGTATTCTTGAGTTCCAAGATTTCGCCTCTGGCATCAACGGTAATTTTTTGTGACAAGTCCCCGTTGGCAACGGCGGTTGTTACTTTCGCGATGTTACGAACCTGCGCTGTCAGATTGTTTGCAAGACCATTTACGTTGTCTGTTAAGTCTTTCCAAGTTCCAGAAACCCCTTTTACGTCGGCCTGACCGCCCAGACGGCCTTCCGTACCCACTTCTTTCGCCACACGAGTCACTTCGGCCGCGAATGATGACAACTGATCCACCATGACGTTGATGGTGTTTTTCAATTCAAAGATTTCCCCTTTGGCATCGACCGTGATTTTTTGTGAAAGGTCACCTTTCGCAACCGCCGTTGTTACTTTGGCGATGTTACGAACTTGATCTGTTAAGTTTCCGGCAAGACCATTCACATTATCAGTCAGGTCGCGCCAAATTCCCAAAGCCCCTCTCACGTCGGCCTGTCCACCGAGTTTTCCTTCAGTACCCACCTCTTTGGCGACGCGGGCGACTTCCGAAGCGAAAGAGTTTAATTGATCCACCATCGTATTAACCGTCGTACCGATGCGAAGGAACTCCCCTTTCACCATGCGACCGTCAATTTCCATCGTCATTTTTTGTGACAAGTCGCCTTTCGCAACCGATGTGATGACACGTGCGACTTCTTGAGTCGGTTGAACCAGATCTCCGATAAGCAAATTAACCGAATCTACGCTTACTGCCCAAGCTCCACGAACCGTCCCCATATTCACGCGTTCATTCATACGGCCTTCTTGACCGACAGTGCTGCGCACACGGACGAATTCATTGGCCATATTTTCATTGAGCTCGATGATGTCATTCAACACTTCGCCGATTTCTGAAATGATACCTTCTTGACCGACGGCCATTCTGGAAGAGAAATCCCCGCGACGGACAGCTTTGACTGTTAGGAGAAGTTGACGAAGCTGCTCTTTGGTTTCCGCATCGAAGTTGTTTCCGAAAGCATTTGCTTCTGCCTCAAGATGGTTGCGCTGTTTTTTTAATGCCTGCTTACGTTCCGCTTCAGTAAAAGTTTTGGTTGAGGCCAGAGCCTTCGGATTTTTTTTCGATTTCGTTTTAACTTCAAAATTCGTATCCAACTTCGCCACAAAGATTTCCTCCTGTTACAGGACGGCAAGAGCAATAACATTGGCGCAATCTTGGTAAACAAAATACAGGTTTATTGCCGCGTCTTAATGCAACTGACCGATTTCGTTAGTTACATTTTTCTAATTTGAAGTTTTCAAAAAAACGCCTATACCTGCGGGGCTTATTCAAATTTTGAAGAGCCTTTTCAAAAAACCTGACCTCATTACTCTATATTAAAGTAAGGTGCTATGTAGCCCGAATATAGGATGTGTGTTGAATTAAACGAGAGTGTTGAATAACAACCCTTAAAAAGAAAAAGCCCCTTTTGCAGGGACTTTTTTTATTTTTTATCGATACTGATTGCGAATTTTTTAACTCCGGAACCCTTGACGATGTCGAGGACACCGACCACTTTTCCGTGCGGAACGTCTTTATCCGCCGAGATGATCGCTTGAACTTCGGCATTCTTGCCAGCCTCTTCCGTCGCCTTCACGCGAACGTCTTCCTCATTGACGAAAGATCCGTTCAGGTTAATACGGCCGTCGGCAGTCAAAGCGATGTTGAGTTTGCTTGGAGCTGTTTGGTCACCGCTGGCGGCTTTGGGCAGATTCACGTTGATTGTTGGTTTCATAAACATCGGTGCCGTCACCATGAAGATGATCAACACCACCAGAATAATATCCACGAGCGGAACGACGTTGATGTCCGCTATGGCCTCGTTGTCATTGCCACTGTCAAATGCAGCCATGTTTTACACACCTTTTTTCTTCGCGTAAGCTAGGCAAAGTTCTTTAACGCTCTCAAGGTTTTGGAAAATACTTTTTACTTGTTTGCTGTAGTAGTTGTAAAAAGCCACCGCGGGAATCGCCACAAAAAGACCTGCCGCTGTTGCAACAAGGGCCATGGAGATACCGGCCATCACTGTTTGTTGTCCCGCTTCTGGTGCTGTTGCTAAATCGTTGAAGGCTTTCATGATACCCAACACCGTTCCGAAAAGCCCTACGTACGGAGCGTTCGAACCAACCGTTGCCAAGAAGCCCAAGAATTTCTCTAACTCAGGACGCTCTGTGAGCGCAAATGTATTGAAGATCTCTTCCAAACCTTTGCTGCCCGAATCTTTCATATGTTTTAAAGCGTAACCCGCAGCGCGGCCTTCGATAGAGTTTGGATCTTTTGCAAGATCTTCCACGTCTTCTAAGCTGTTGCTTTGCAAAGCCAGCTTAATGCGCGCACGCACTCTTTGTGATTCAGAAGAAACTTTCTTCAGCGCAAAGTAGCGCTCCAAAATCATCCCGATGCTCATGATGCTTAGAAGAAGCAGGATCCAAAGAACAACTTGATCCGCCAGATGAGCTACCGTAAATATTTTTTCTGCGAGCATGGGTGATTTCCTCCAAATCTTTGACTGGGCAAAATTATTGATCCATTATCTCTAAAACCATTACATCTGGTCAAGGTATGCAGAAAATCATTTTAACTCTTCTTCTCACAACACTGAGCTTAGTCCAGATCTCCTGTAAGACAAACGACAGGAAGTCCGTGCTAGTCATCGCAGTTGATGAACTGACGATGACAGATGTGACGTGCAGCCAGGAGGAATCCGAGAGGTCTGGTTTTCAATTGCTTTGCAATGAGTCCGTGCGTTTCACTCACGCTTTCACGCCGTCAACGCTTGCCGTACCTGCCTTGTCGTCGTTAATGACAGGTCTTTATCCTTACCAACACAAAGTAAGACACAACTCTGGACCTGGACTTGCAGCGGAACTGGAATTGGTTTCTGAAGTGGCGCTAAAGCAGGACTATCGTACCAGTTTTTTTTCTGGTGGAGCGCCGGTATTTCGTCGTTCAGGACTCAATCAAGGGTTTGAGCTCTTTGATGACAACCTCATTCCCAGCTTCACAAGTTTGTTTCGTCCCTTCAAAAAGAACTCAGAAGCTTTTTTACAGTGGTTAAAACAAGATGTGGGAAATGATGCGTTCTTTAGCGTGATCTACGTTCCGGATCTTCTTTTTACGACGACGGAAACGACAACAGATCTGGGCGAAACTCGCAACCTCAGTTTTGAAAGCCAAATGGATGAGCTTGATGAAAGTTTTTTTGAACTCTTTCAAAGCCTCAAACAATCCAATCGCTGGGACCAAACCACGGTGATTTTAGTCGGTTTAAATGGCCATACTTCCAACGATCGCTACCGCGAACTTTCACCTTTGAACTTACACGGTGAAAACACACAAGTGGCTTTGTTTATCAAACCTTCACAAAAGAAAAAACGCGACGAAGCAATTCATTGGAAAGTCGATCAAAATGTCAGTCTCGTGGATGTCGGTCGCACTCTTTATGAACTTCTTGGGGAAAGCATTGTGGAAAATGGGACTTCCTCGTTTCCCTCACACTCTTTGTTGGATGTTTTAAAAAATCCGAATTCCACAAGTCCGGAAGATCGCCCGATGCTTCTTGAATCTGGCTGGGCTTTGTGGAGAAAAGCGGGCCCGCTGCGCACGGCGGGGATTTCAAGTCATGTACTTTATATCAACGATGAAAAGCCTCTCCTTTACAACACATTGGTAGATCGTTTTGAAGTCAACCCTCTGCCTCTTCTGCAAGAGAGCATTTTACCGACGACTCAAAAGTTGCAAAACTTGATGCATAAAAATCAGTTTCCAACTTTTACACCTTTGGATCCTGAGTGGACCGCAAAACTTAGCATTCCGTTTGCTCGTTGGATGAGAACGGATCAAGAATCTTTCCTTTTAAAGGACCTCAAACGTCTGATGACTGCTCAACCGCGCAGCTTGGATATTCTTAATTGGACGGCGCAAATCGCATTAAACCAAAAAGACTGGGAGACACTGAAACAACTGGGAACCAAAAACAGAGTTTCTGTATGGCAGTATGTCGGTGAAAAAAATCTCAATGGTAAAGTGGCAAAACTCAGTGATTCTTGCTTCTATTTGCTTTCTGGAGTTCTTGAAACAGAACAATTAAAAAACTGCGGCGACCCACTGTTCTTAGAATTTGTCGATTGGGTTCGCGCTGAAGAACGTGGACTTTCAAAAGAAGCCCAAAGAAAACGCTTTGAGCGTTCTTTTAAAAACTACATGCTCGACCAACAGATCCAAAGAGCAAATATTGCGGCGGGCTTGATTTGGGATACGTCCCGCGACAATGTGTTTGCCCCTTCGCGCACAGAATTGGCTTTAAGTCTTCCTGAATACACAAGAATTCGCGCTCAAGTTTATAAATCAATTCAAAGCGAAGAGCTTTAGAATTATTAGTCTGAGATTTCGACAAGCCCCAACCAAAAGGGAGCTTCGGGAGAATCCTGAATCATACGATTTGTGATTTTCGAAAGCTCCGTTTCTTTCGGGTCTTTTCCCCAAAGAGAAGAAGCGATCGCTGTGCTAGCAAGAAGCACCAGTTGATCATTTTCATCGACATGTGTGTGACCGCATTGCACGTAACAAGTCGGATCTAAACCTAAAAGTTGAGACGGCAAAGGCGGTAAAGTTTCATCGCCTCGCAATTCGGAGGAAAGATCTAAACCTATGGAAAGAGGTTGCAGGCTTTGATTTTGTCTTTGGATAAATAAACTAGGACTTCCCACTTGGGCCCAAGCGACTTGCGTGCCTCTTTTAAAGAGAGCCAAAAGTTCGACGCCCGAAAAATATTCCATCTTGTTTTCACCGCGATAAAGAATATCGTTAGCGATCAGGATTCCCGTTCTCACATAATTTACTTCATCTGAAAGACATGTCAAAAACTCAAACGGAGAAGTCACTTCCACATCAGACTTCGCAGCACTGACATATTTCACCACTTCATCCAAAGCTCTTTGTGCATGCTCAGGTTGTCCCCAAGATGTCGCAATGACGATCAATGAACCGTCATCTTCCTGATGAATCAAGGGTTTCGGGCGAATGATTTTTGTGCTGTAGGATCTTTCTTGCAATTTCATCTTAGAGCGCCCCGTATTTTTTCAACTTGATGTAGGCTTTTTTGTAGTATTCGCCATCTGGAACGTCGAGCTCAAGGATCTTTCTCCACTTGTCTTTGGCACCCGCTTTAGATTCGCCACCATCAACGTTACCGAAACTTTCTTCCAAGATGCCCTCTTGATAGATCGTCATCATGCTCTTACGAAGTTCGACCATGTAGCGTTCAATTTTTTTAGGCAGATCCGGATTCGTTGGGTCCATCACGCGCGCTTTTCTTAAAGATAAAATGGCACCTTTTAAGTTTTGCGCTTGATAAAACTTATCCGCTTCCGCTTGCAAGCTTGCCGTTTTTGAATTCATCATCTGACGAATCGAAGCAATGTTTCTTTGTGACTGGCCTTTAAATCCATTTGGATCTGGCAGTCTGGACTCGATCACTTTTTCATAAGCGGCAATCGCATCCAAAGGTTTGCCCTTTTTATGCACTTGCTGGGCCTTATCGTAAAGGGCTCGCATTTTTGCGACCTGCGATTGATAAGCGGCTTTTTCCACAGCTTTGGCTTCACGCTGAGTCGTAATGATTTCCACTTGCGATTTCAAATCGACAATGCGCGGATGCTCCGGATTGAATTGCAAGACCGGACTTAAACAATCTTCCATCTCCGACATCGTGATGTTGGGATTGATTTTCTTTTGGCATTCCGCCGTTTGTTTTTGAATTTTTTCTTCAGTTTCTAACTTCGCCTTTTCAATCTGCTCTTGGCGGCGTTGCTGCTCTTGAATGAAGATCGCTTCTTTTGAAAGACGTTCGATTTCGCGAATGTCTTCGTAATCAGGAACCAATTCCTGAATCTTGACGATTTCGTCTTGAGCTAACTGATATTTTCCCTGCATATAAAGATTTTTAGCATCCTTATAACGCTGACGAACTAACGCCTGCTGTTCTGGCTTTAATTTATTAAAAGCTTCCAGCGGAGAACCCGGTCCCGCAGTTCCCGGCTTCGGCACCGGAGGAGCTGTTTTTTCTCCGCCACTAAAGAGATACGCCACAACCAACAAGGCCACAGCACCGATAATGATCTTTGGACGGTTTTTTTGAAAATCAAATTTTCCGGAAGGAGCTGGCATCTGGCCTGGAGCTCCTTGCATCGGGTATTGCATTTGCTGAGGTTGATATGGCATTGGCGCCATACCACCTTGATAAGCCATCAACTCGTGTGATTGCTGCTGATATTCCATCGGCACAGAATCAGAGCCCATAGGCACCAAGGGGTTTGGCGGCGGCACATTCACCATTTCAAGGCGGCTTTGGAAGCTCGCATCGTGCAATTCAAAATACAAATAGTTTGTGAGCACACTGATCGCATCACCACTTTTTAGCGGTGTCGGGTCTGTGGAGGAAATCGGATTGCCATTCAAAAGAGTTCCGTTGACACTTCCCAAATCAATAATCATGTATTGAGAACCGGCTCTGCGAATCTCAAACTGACGACGGCTCACGCGCTGATCGCGGATTTGAATATGGCAGGAAGGATCACGACCTGCGACCCAAGAGTCTCCCGCATCAAGGCGAAGCATTTCTTTGGTTTCATTTTGTGCGTCAACGATTTTGATGTAAGCCGCTGTCGGCGCTACACCAATCACGGTTTTTTCTTCGCTGCCGTCAAACTCTTCACCACCACCGGCATGAATGCCAGTAACGGCCGGAAGATTTGATGAACCTGCATGAGCTTCTGCTGAAACAGGAACTTCATCTGACGTATTTAAATAATCAAATTCATACGGTGGAATTGAAAACTGGCTGCCATGCTCCAGCGTAAACTGTTGCACTTGCTCACCGTTATAGATCACTTCACCATAGCGGGACACCACTTCCACATTCCAGGCACCGTTGGTGAATGAAACCTTGAAGTGTTCACGCGAAATTCCTTTTTCCGGTTGCAAAACGATATCACAGTCTTCTTTGCGACCTGCCACATAGGAACGATCTTCAGAAAGAGTGATGTCATAGACGGGTTTACCACGAAGGCGGACTCGGAGGCGGGCCATTAGTATCTACCCTCCAAATTCAAAGTACACTCTTCATAGAATTGTTTTGCTTCTTTATAACTCGGGTCATCTTTGCGATTTTGAAGCATGGTCATCACATTCGAATAATTCGACTGACACATTCTCCAGTTTTTCTTTTCTCTGTAACGGTTGCCTTGAATCATGTTGAATTTCACAAGCTCATCAAACTTAATCTTCGATAAATGATAATAGCGCTTTGCCAACTCGTTGTCAGGGTCCAGATTCAGCACCACCTGAAAAGCTTCACGGGCTCTTGCATATTGGCCCTGCTGGAAGTCGCGGAAACCTTTAATAAAGTTCTCTTGAGCACGACGATACTGAATAGAGTCATATTTTTCTTTTTTCACCGTCAAAAGCTCTTGCGAACGCTTCTCCGCATCGGCCACGTCTTGCATTGTAATCACCGAAGTACGAATCGCATTCGGATCTTTGTTGTTTTTTGAAGATGGCGAAGACAAAACATACCACGCCAGCAACCCGACAATAGCGACGATGCCATAAAAACGCGCTTTTGGATTTTGCAAAAGCCCGCCACCGCTAGCTGCTCCCATCGGTGACATTCCCGGAGGAGAACCTGGAGGCGGTTGATATCCACCATAATTCATCGGTTGTGCCGGAGGCATGGATGGATTTGGCATCGCTGGCATCGGGCGAGGTTGTTGATAAGCCGGTGCTTGCGATGGCATTGGTTTTGGGAAATTTGGCGTCGGATTTGGATTTGAATTCTGCGTCGGTGCCGGCGTTGACATTGGCATGGCATTACCCAGCCCTTGCAAACCACCTGGAGTCATCGACGGCATGGAAGGCGTCGTCTGCGGAGACACAGGAGTCACCGCAGGAGCCGGCACTTCGACGTGGATACGCATTTCTGTATCACCAATTTGAATCACCGAATCGTTGTTTAAAATTTCGGATTGAACGTTTTGGCCGTTGACCAAAATAAAGTTCTTAGAACTCAAATTGACGATCACAAATTCCGTTGGACCACGCTGTTTGATTTCCGCATGCTGACGGCTCGCCCGTGGATCACCGGAAAGCACGATATCGTTCTCAGGACCACGGCCGATAGAGACCGAAGCCTTTGAGAAAGTCGCTTTCAGACCTATATGCGGTCCTTTCACGACTTCGATATCAAACTTTAAAGCGTCTTTCACTTGCGGAGCCGCACTCATTACGAGCCTCCCTCAACTGGCGACACTGTCACGATAAAATAATCCACTTCTTGTCCTGATGAAAAAGCCTGACAGCTTAAAATACACAAATGCCCACTGAACTCGAGCTGATCCGTATGAATCGCGCGAGGGTTTTCGCGGGTCTTTACCAAAAGCCCCTCGATGTTTTGTTGTAACGCCACATCGGGAATCGCCTTAAAAAGCTGACCTTGAAGCTGTGCCATATCCGTGCGTGCCACGGAACTAAACGCAGCATTGCATGCAATGATACGTCCTTCGCGAGAAATCGTGATACAAGGGAAGCCCACGATCTGAACCAGATTTTCAGCTTCTCCGTCTTTGTTCACAAATCCACTCGCACCCGGACCACCACCGTCTGCTTCACCGTTAATATAACGAGTTAGAAGACTGTTGATATTGCCAATCAATGCTTGCAGCGGTGGGAACATAAAGTTCACTTCCGTATTGTCTTTCTTTTCTCTCATCGCCGCATCTAACTGCGCATTGAGAGTGACAATCGGATACTCGATAAGCTTATACATAAAGAAGTAAATCAAAAGACCAATCAAAGAGGCGATGACCAACGTTTGCATGAACAAACTGATCGCGCGACCATCATCGAAGGCCAGGCTTCCGATGTCATACAAAACAATCGCATGCGCCTTCACGGATTGCTCACCTGTGTTCGGATCAAAAAGACCAATAGGGAAGCTAGCTCCAATCGTGGATGAATCCACCTCGACAGATTGCGGGCGCATTTCTCTGCGGGCAGAGTGCACGAATGGAAGATCGGGAGTGGTCCCCGCACGCGAAGCCGGAGCCAAGATCATTCCGTCAGACTGTTGCACGATCAAAACTTGTTTCACACCGTCTTCTGCTTCGGCGGCATTCGTGCTTAATGACGAATAACTATTTTGCAAAAGAGCGGCTTGGTTGATTGTCGCCACGGTTCTCGCAATAGAAGCCGCACGACGTTTACTTTCATTGATGATACTCGCTCTGGTGATTTGCACCATGGGAATCATCGACAACAATGTCGTTGCGAAAATAAAGAGCACCACAAAACCCAGCAGAACCATTTTAAGTTCCATGAATTGTGGAAGCTTATACACGCCTGGAAGAGCCACTCGATCTAAATAGTCGTGGGCCTTGTCCATCAAACCTTTGAAACCACCTTGTTGATAAGCCGGAGCTGGCGTTGGAGCTGCGGCTCCCGCCATACCACCTGCCATCGGTTGTGGCATTCCCTGCGGCATACCTTGATGTTGAGGCATTCCCATCGGCATTTGTTGTGGCATCTGCGGAGCAGCCCCACCACCATAGTAAGGCATTGGCGCCGGAACTCCCGTGCTTGTGCCGGCCCGCGGAGCTTGAGGACGCGCCTCAGGAGCTGGAATCACATCGACAAGAACGTCATGAATTCCGAGCTTATCACCCAAACGCATAATGCCGTTTTGAATGCGGATACCGTTGAGGTAAGTCCCGTTGCTGGATTTTAAATCCGTGATCACAATTTTTTCTTTAAAGACCGCCACCTCGGTGTGTTCTTTGGAAACACCGGGACTGAGCAATTTAATATCGCACTGAGGGGCACGACCGATGACGTTCTTCCCCATTTTCAGTTCGATGATGGTTCCCGCTTGCGGGCCTGTCAAAATTCTAAGCGCCCACATAAAGTTGATCTCCTACGCTGACATTCAATCTGCTGATCGATCCAGAAGACATTTCAATCACGGAAGCAGCTCCCCATACAGGAAGAACCAATCGCCAAGGGCGCACGTCCTGATAAACGGCTTTCACCTTGAGGTTTTTATCTACAAACACACAATCAATTGGAAATTTCATAAAAAACGTATGAATGCTATTGCAATGGTGAATCCACAACGCCTCGTTACTGGCAAGAGACTTTCTTCCCAATAAACCTTTGCCGCGAGTCCAGAAAGTTTTTGCCACTTCCAACTGCGGTACCAAAGTTTGATTTGTTGTTTTACTCATCAATGCTGTCATTACTTTTTCCCATACATGAAGGACACGGCCACCGGTCCAAACACGATAATAAAAACGGCTGGTAAAATAAAAATCATCAACGGAATCAAAATTGTTTGCGATGCTTTCGCACCGGCCTTTTCCGCACGTACGAATCTTTCCAAACGCATTTGCACGGATTGATCTTTCAAAACTTGCGAAATACTCGCACCCGTTGCTTCCGCATCAACGAGCACGGCCACAAAGCTCGTCATCTCGTTCATATCCAAACGCTCAGCCATGTCTTTTAATGCCTGCGCTTTGGAAGCACCGATTTTGATGTCTTTTAAAACGGTTCCCAACTCATCCGCCAAGACACTGTCCGTGCCTTGTGCTTTATCCACAATCTTTTGAATCGCCGAGAAAAAGTCCAAACCGGCTTCCACTGACAATGCCAAAAGATCGATAAAGAACGGCAAATCTGTTCTCACAGAAAGTTCACGACGTTTCTTTTCACCTTTGGCGTGAATTTGCGGAAGATAAAATCCAATCAATCCCATTCCCAGAACCATCAACGTCGGAAGTCCCAACTGCAAAGAGAAGTTCATGATGAGTAAGAAGATCGGGAACATCACGCCCCACAGAAGTTGCAAACCGATGAACTCATCTTCATTCAACTCTTGGGAAAGGCCGGAAGTTAAAATATATTTGCGCACACGTTTACGATAACCTTCACTGCGAATTCTTAAAGCGTGCTGCAAAGTGAATTGATGCACCAACGGACGAGAGAAATTGATCACGGCATTTTTAGATTTCACAGGCTCATCATTGTTCGCCCATGAAAGTTGTTGTTTGTCCGCATTACTCGCAAAGATGGAATTTACGAATAGGAATACCGCCACTCCTGCGAGTAGCAGTCCAAGAATCAGCATTAATTCTGCGCTTCCCATTTTCGCCTCTTTGTGTTCAAGTACCATTCATGACACCACTTGTTTTGGCATCAGAATCGCCACGTCGCCGTGCCCTTCTTAAAGAAGCGGGTTTTAACTTTGACGTGGTTCCAGTTAAAGTATCGGAAATTCCTAACAAAAACCTGAATGTAAACGATCAGATTTTAGATATTGCTAGACGTAAAGCCAGAGAGGCTTTTCGGGTACTAAAGTCTGGTAGAACGAGCTCTTTCACAGTGCTAGCGGCAGACACGGAGGTGATCTTTGGCGGGGGGCCACTCGGAAAACCGCAAGATCGTGACGATGCCTATCGAATTTTACGACTATTGTCGGGGCACTTTCACGAAGTCATCACTGCCGTTTGCATTATCGATAGCGAAACTCAGAAAGAGCTGTCTCAATTTGAGATCACACAAATCTATTTCAAAAATCTGACGGACGAAGAAATCTGGACCTACATTGATACCGGTGAACCGATGGACAAAGCGGGTGCTTACGGAATTCAAGGCGGCGGAGGAAAATTCGTCGATCGTATTGAGGGACCTTTTGATAATGTTGTGGGTCTACCAATCGATTTGGTTCGCAAAATGCTTTCTGAAATCTCAAAGTGAGAACGCGTTCACTAAGTCCCTATCATTTCTGTAAGATTTTATAAAACCATGAACAAGTTTATACATTAGTCCGATAAGAGAAACATGAACGTTTCTCGGACTATGGCAAGTATTCTTCTTTTTGGCCATACCCTGCTCCTCACAGGATGCGGATCGGTGACGGCTACTTTTTTTGGTTCCACCGAAAAAGAGTCGCCGAGTATTCAGGCTCCGCATTTCGAAATTCCTTTAGGTGATTTGAATTTAGCTCTGACAAAAACTCTCGGCAAAAACAAATGGATTCGCGTTGATAACTTCACGGTGGCAGCCTCTTATCACAGCTTCAACTTCGACGATCAAAATCAACTGCACTATGCAAATATGGACGGCATTGATGTTTACGACACTCAAGGAACGGGTCTTTCCCATATTCCTTTTTCTCCCACCATCCTTTACTGCATTCAAGGATTGGCTCAGGTTGGACGAAGCTCCAACGGAGATTACTTTTTGTTGTCGATGTCAAACCCCACGTGCGATGGGCAAATTTATAAAATTTCCGCCGATGGCTTCATTCAGCAAGCCATCATCTCGAGCACCTCTCCCCATCCTCTTCCGCCCGCCGCTTCCAATGATGTTTTGATTGTTAAAAAGTCAGATCACAGCGAAGAAATTCACATCCCCGCAAATTATTTATCCGGCGGAACCTCGGGCACAAATTTAAACAATGAAATGCTGGTCTATGACTTAAACGGAACTTATTTAAAATCCTACGGTCTTGCGCAGAATCACGTTTACTCTTTTCTGGCGCAATCACCCGTTACAAAAGATATCTACGCAGGCTCCTACCAAGATGATCTTCATATTTTCCACTTTGATGAAAACGGCAACTACATCGACACACTCACGTTTCCCTCTGTCACTCGTATCGGCGGTTTGAATTTTGATTCCACAGGACGACTGTATATCACCGATCTTGGAGACTTCGTTTCAACAGGCGGCGGCCCCACAGTCGGAGTGCATGTTTTCTCTTCTCCCAATGGTTCCGTGGTTCGCCAAGTTTTAACTTCGATCGCTCATCCTATCCATTATAGTAATAATGTGGAGGTCAGTTCTGACGGAACTCTTTTAGATCTCTACAATAACTACACTCGCGTTCGCGAAAGATATATTTTTAACGGAACTTCTTATGTGTATTCGGAAAATCTTTCTTCTCAAAGCTCCGCACCCGGAGAGTTTAATTTAAGTACAAATTCTGCCGCCGGAGTTCTACTTACTGACGAACTGGAGAATATCTATATCAACGATGGCGGCAACCGTCGGATACAGGTCTTTTCTGCAGACGGAACATCTCTTCTCCAAAATTTTTCAATTGCTCATCCAGATATCACGCCTGCATTCGGAACGGCTGCGACTCTAACGTCTCAAGGGCAAATCATGAATATCGGTTGGAAACAAAATGCTTTTGACGATTACACTCTCACGCTGCAGGGTTTTAGTAAAACAGGCACGCCTTCCGCCTCTGTCAGTCTGCATTGGCCCTATCGAATGCATGCTGTCTTTATCGGAATTGACAATAAAGATGTGCTTTGGTTTAAAGCGGGAGATTATGATCCGGTCACCTTTGCCAATTCATCTTATTTAGTTGGCGTCAGTCTTTCTGGAGTGGTCACACGAACTATTGATTTCACGGACCCGCTCCCTGTTTTCGGAGTCTCCGGAGCAGGATATTTCAAAGTTATCGGTTCTTATTTATATTTTTTAGATACATCAACATATTCAACACTCCGGTACGACTTTAACGGCAACACGGTAACACTTATGACGATGAGCGACTACTCTAGCGGCGGAGTTTATCTTCTTATCCCTGAAAACATGCAAATGCTCTCTAACGGAAAGTTCCTCGCAACTGCTCTGACTCTCACGGCCATGATGACCGCAGAATACAAATTAGTGATTATCGATCCAGAGACCTTTAAAATCACCACGCGCATCAGCCTTCCTTCGGATCTCACTCCGTCCCAGATAGTTTGGACCTCACACGGAATCTATGGATCAGGTTCTTTCGACCGTATTTTTCATTTCAATTTTTATTGATGACAAGCCCTTGAAGGTCCACTAAACCCCAGAATCACTCCTGGGGGTCCCCGTGAATAAAATCAGTCTTCTATTAACAGTTTTATTGTTTGTTTCAGCTTGCGCAAAAAATGAAACTGGAAATTTGAATATTTCTGAAAGCAACAGCGCCATCATTGGCGGAACCGCCGCAACCGTGAAAGACTTGGTAACTCACTCCACGGTTTCTTTTTTGATGGAGTACCAAGGAAAACCTCTTTCCCTTTGCACGGGAACTTTGATTTCTAAAAACATGGTGTTAACTGCGACTCACTGTCTGGAAAACTTAGGCGAAGGTATTATGGCTGTGTACATCGGCGAAAAACTTCCGGAGGTTTTCGATCGCAGCAAATTGCTGAAAGTTGCAGGCTGGGTCACTCATCCTCGTTACAAATTGATTGAAGATCAAAACAACGTTCCCGTTACGGGTGTGAATGATGTCGCGGTTCTTCGCCTTGCTGATGAAGCTCCGGCCTCGGCAATTCCAGTTCCCATTCTTGATCCCAAGACAAATCTTCAAGACGGTCAGTCTTTGTTGCTGGCAGGTTATGGTTTAGAAAATGAACTTAATGTGCCGGTGTATGCCACTGGTTTAAATTACGTTCACGTGCCTTTGGCAAAAATCGTGGATGCGATTTTAGTGACGGATCAAACAAACAATCAAGGCGCTTGCAGTGGGGACTCTGGAGGTCCGGCTTTTATTGAAACTGCCAAAGGACTTGTTGTGGTCGGCATCACTCGCGGACCGCACGATCAAGCTCAGGACTGCCGTCACTATGGCGAGTACACTTACGCTTCGAAATTTAAATCTTTTATTTTAAAAGCCACAGCACAGCTTAAAGGCGAAGCACCAAAATTCGTGACCCTGAAATAAGGGTCATGTTAGATTCGACACATGAATCTGCAAACACTCGCACAAGAATGTGCTCCCGCAAAAATTCTTGCGGTCTCAAAGCTTCAACCTGAATCCAAAATCCGCGCACTCTACCATGAGGGCCAAAGACTTTTTGGAGAAAACTACGTTCAAGAAGCTTTGGAGAAAATAGATCACCTGCAAGATCTTGTGGATATCCAGTGGCACTTGATTGGCAGTTTACAAAAAAACAAAGCCAAACTTGTTGTTGGGAAGTTCGTCCTGATTCACTCTGTGGATTCCCTGGCGCTTGCGGAAACATTGAGCCGCCAATGTGAAAATAAAAACGTCACACAGAATATTTTGATTCAGGTCAATCTGGCGGAAGAAGAAACCAAAGGCGGTTTTGACAAAGAAAGCCTGCTTAAGTCTTGGCAAACTCTCGCGGAACTTCCTCGTTTAAATATAATGGGTCTGATGACGATGCCTCCATTAACCGAAACAGGGGCGGAAGTGCGTCTTTATTTTAGAGAGCTCCGTCAATTGCTGACCGAACTTCGCTCTAAGACTGATTTAAAGCGCCATCCGCTCACGGAGCTGTCAATGGGCACAAGTCATGATTTTAAAGTGGCCGTGGAAGAAGGTGCAACCATTGTGCGTCTTGGGACTATTTTATTTGGCGAACGCCCCGCCAAACTGTAAGATAAAACCAAGTACATGACGTACTTGTAGTGCGTTCGGAGAATTATGAACCCATTGTTGAAAACGCAAAAAATCGGTTTTTTGGGTGCGGGCAACATGGCCCAAGCCATGATCAGAGGCCTTATCGAAGGCGGCATTCCAGCTAAAAATATCTTCGCGACAAATCGCTCTGAAGGAAAACTGCAAAGACTGGCAGAGACTTTTAAAATCAATCCAGAGTCTAGCAATGAAGAATTGATCGACAAATGTGACATCATCATTTTGGCAGTGAAACCTCAGGATTTGCTCAATGCTCTTGAGCCTGTGACACGCGCCTTTGACGCCAATAAAATTGTCATCAGTGTTGCTGCAGGTATTCGCATGGAAAAATTAGAGCGCTATATTCAAGGTGCTCGCCTTTCCCGTGTCATGCCCAACACCCCGTCCTTAATTGGGCGCGGAGTGATCGGATATCTTTTAAATGACGATGATGATGGCGCTTTAGAAAGCACAGTGGAAGATCTGTTTGCTCCTCTGGGAAGAGTCATTAAAGTTCACGATGAAGATCAGTTTGAAGCTTTGATGGTGTCTTGCTCTAGCGGTACAGGCTTCGTCTTTGAGATGATGATGTACTGGCAGGACTGGATTGAAGAACATGGATTTTCTGTTGAAGAAGCCCGCATGATGACGATTGAAACATTTGTCGGCGCTTCTTTGTTAGCCGCCCAGGCCCGCGAAGGAGTTGAAGACCTGCAAGCTCGCGTCACGTCTAAAAAAGGTGTCACGGCAGCTGGACTTCAGTCCATGCGCGAACTGGAAATTGAGCGCGCTCTTCGCATTAGCTTTGAAAAGGCTGCGATGAGAAACAAAGAAATGGCCCGGGAAATCAAATAATCTTGCGCTGATACAGACTCGGCCTTTATCCTTAAGTCATTATTGTTCAAGGAGGAACAAGATGAGAATTACTCCTATCGATATTGCTCACAAGTCTTTTGGTAAAAAGATGATGGGACTCGATGCTGACGAGGTTATGGACTTCCTCCAGCAGATTGCCTCTCAAATGGAATCTTTGATCCAAGAAAGAAATTCTTTAAAGGAAGCCATCCGCGAAAAGGAACTTTCTTTGATGGAATATAAAGAACGCGATCAGGTTCTAAAAGACACTATCGCAACGGCGACGCAAATGGCGGAACGCCTTCGTCAGGATGCAGACCGTGAAGCGAAGTTGATTATCGCCGATGCTCAGCAAAAAGCAGAGATCATCACTCGTGACTCTCGCGATTCACTGAAAAAAATGTATCAAGAAGTGACGGAGCTAAAACGTGCTCGCATGCAATTTGAAGCGAACTTGAAAGCCCTGGCGCAAGCTCATTTATCTTTGCTAGAGCAAGGTGAAAAGTACATGCCGCAAATGCAACTTCCTGGTCACAACATCGTGAACGGAAATGGCAATGGCGCGACTCCGGCTCGCTCTTCAAACGTGTCTCCTCTTTCTGCAGAATAATTGCTGAAAAGACTATGATTGAATCAATAAAAGGTGGAGTTCGGCTCCACCTTTTTATTCAGCCGAAATCCTCAAAAAACGAAGTTGTGGGCCCTCACAACGGTGAACTTAAAATAAAAATCACCGCTCCCCCGATTGACGGCCGCGCCAACGAAGGCCTGATCGAATTCCTCTCTGATTATTTTGATATTCCTAAGCGCAGTGTCGTTTTGGTGAAAGGCGATACCGGTCGCCACAAAACGGTGGATCTTTTAGGCGTTGAAGAATCTCGAGCAAAAGAATTATTAAAGCTGACATAAAAAAAGAGCCGCTTTATTAGCGGCGTCTTTTCTTCTTATTCGATTTTAATTCCAACTGAAATTCAGTGTCGTCCAACTGCTGTTGCAGCTCTTGATCCTGCTGAATGCGCTGCTTTTTCGTGGGACGAGGTGTGAACAAGGTCTGATCAATTCCGTCATCCGTTTCTTCTTTAAACTGCTGAACTTTTTTATCCGAACTCATTTGGTTGTCGTACATATTGGATCGATAGTTCGGAACCGGAGAATTGATCGGAGTATAAGCTTCTTCAGTTGTATAACCTTCCGTCATATCAAATGTGTAGCGAATAAATCCGCCTATATGAAATCCCGCCGCCGCATTTGAACCCATCAGTGTGGCGCCGCCGTTGGCTTGAATACTCCATTTGCGGTTAATCAACCATTTCGCATACAGCTGCGTATCCATTAACGCTGGGTTGGCTCCGTAAAATTTTAAAGATCCCGCGTTCACACCATTGATGTAAGAGGTGCGCGACAATGAATTTTTGTCTGTATCATCCGAGACACTTTGATAACCGAAAAGTTCCGCCCCCAAACGAATGCGATCCATTTTTAACTGCGCGCCGACACCCCAAGGCATAAGGAAGGAGCGTCCTTCTGCACGATAGTTGAAGCCAAGCCAACCATAACCGCGAAAAGTGCCAAAATCTTTTTGCGCGATCACGCGCGAACGCACTTCAATAACGCCTTCGGAGTTCATCACCGTATCTGAAGTATTATCAATTTTTTCGAACGGAAACACGGCAATGACTTCCGGAATCAACTGAAACATCTCGTTGTAGATAAGAAAGTCAGCACCCACAGCGCCTTCACTCAAAGTGCTGTTCGTTCTGGTCGCGATGGAGTCTTTGCTTTCTGCACTCGCGACATTTCCCCAACCAAATACAGACCAATTCTGACGAGGCATATAACGAGTCGCCAAAGTGACATCAATCAATTGATAGTGATTTCCATTAGGAAGGTTCTGGCTGCTTCCGCCAGATTCAGGATAATTGGCTTCCGTGCGAAAGAATTGAGAGCTGACTTCAAACTCCCAAGTGTCTCGCTTGTATTCCTTGTAGTTATCCAATGCCCAGACAGGGAGAGAAAAGAAAAAAAGTCCTGCAAAGGCGAACGTCAAACGCTGAAGATTATTTGCCATTTTCATAACTTCCTAATATTAACAACCCTATGACGTCGACATCAAACAAATCACGGCTTGCTATCATCTTTTTCACCGTTTTCCTTTATTTAGTGGGCTTTGGTGTAGTCATTCCCATCATTCCCATCTTAAGTCGCAACTTTGGCGCAACAGCTTTGCAAACGGGGCTTCTGCTCTCTGTTTACTCGCTGATGCAGTTTTTATTTTCTCCATTCTGGGGTCGCCTTAGCGATCGCTTAGGACGCCGACCTATTTTACTTTTCTGCCTTTTCGGTGAGGGCCTCTCGTACATTCTCTTTGCATGGGCCCGCTCTTTAGAGTGGCTTTTTGTTGCACGCATCCTTGCCGGATTTTTTGGAGCGAGTCTCTCCACCGCCTCGGCTTATATTTCTGACATCACACCAAAACACGAACGCTCCAAAGGCATGGCTTTGATTGGTGCCGCCTTCGGTTTAGGATTCGTTGTCGGTCCTGCGTTAGGCGGAGGCTTAGCCGTTTGGGGCCACCATATCAATCCAGCACCTCACTTCGACACTTCATTTTCAGCATATTGGGTGTCCGTTTTGTGTTTTGCAAATTTCCTTTTTGGAATCAAATTCCTCACTGAATCCTTAAGCGAAAAAAGCGAATCTGCGGAGAAGAAAAAAAGATTCTCTGTGATGTGGCACTATCTAAACGTAAAAACTGTGGGTCCTTTGATGACAGTTTTTCTTTTATGTTCACTTGCAATGTCTTCCATGGAAGCCACGCTGATTCTGTTCATGGGAGAAAAATTTCAGTGGGATGTAAAGCAAGTCAGCTTCGGCTTTGCCTATATCGGTGTGATTATTGTTTTCACACAAGGTTTTTTAGTGCGTCGTCTTTTACCTAAATGGGGCGAGCGCAAAGTGCTGCGTTTGGGCTTAACTTTGTTCGCTCTTGGACTTACCAGCATTGCCATCTCTGGAAGTATTTCTGCTATGGCCATAGCAATGACACTTCTTTCACTTGGGAATGGACTTTCGAATCCTTCCATCTTAGGAAGTATCAGCTTGCTCACAGATTCCAAAGAACAAGGCGTTACCCTAGGGGTCACTCAAAGCATGGCTTCACTTGGGCGCATCATCGGCCCCGCCATGGGTGGAGCTTTGTATGGAGCCGTGGCCATCACAGCTCCGTTTTGGGCCTCAGGATTATTGGCGTTTATGGGATTAGGCATTGCTTTGATAATTTATAAATTTATTCCCGAACACGGGCGCGTAGGTTGATCATGGAATTTAACAGCATCGGCTTTTTTCAATTCGACAATTTGCTGCGCAACCGAGTGCCGCTTCTTTTGGTGATGCTTGAAGAAGTGAATTTGAAGCCGTGGTACGACAGTGTCGTACAAATGCACATTCAAAACGCAACAATTTCATGTACATCCAAAGAAGAAGCATTGAAGCTCATTCAAGATAAAAAACTGCCCGCACACTTTGGTATTGTCGTTTTAGATCAAAAAGGTGACAAAAGCCCCACCGTGGTTGCAGAACTTGAGAAGGTCGGTTTCACAAACGCGTTTTATGTTAAAAATGGTTTTGTCGGAATTTCTGAAGAGCGCAACCAAAACTAAAAGCCAACTGACAAAATAAATTAAAGCGTCCTTGGCGGCAGCCTTTGTTTGTAACATACTATGTACATTCGAAAACCTAAAACTTTAAACAAGGATGTACCAATGAAAAAGTTTTTGATTGCAACGTTGGCAACAACAGCCATGACAACAGCGGCACATGCAGGTTCTTTGAGCCTGGACATGCGTGCAGACTACAACTCAACAACATACAAAGACACTCCGGGAGCAGTGGACCAGACGAAATTCTATTTCAAAACAGGTCGTCTTGATTACCAAGCCAAAGCTCTTGAAGATCTTACTTTCCGGGTGCGTTTAGCATTCAACAAAGACGCCACTCGCGGCGTTGATGCTTCTCAAACAGCTGTTGAATACGCGTACTTGTCACACAAGATGTCGGATCTTTTCACTTTGACAGCTGGTAACTTCAACACTGAATTCGGCGGTTTCGAAGGCGCTACAAGCGGTGCTGATTTGTACTTAACTTCTCCGTTCTACACTCCAACAGGAGCTTCAACGACTCTTCTTGGCACAAAAGATCTTCTATATATGACTGGTGTAAAGGGAACTTTCTCTTTCGACGGCCAACAAGTCCACGTTCTAGCAACGAACGAACCTGACACAAAAGCAGGTCCAACAGCATCACAAAACTCAAGCATGTGGGGTGTGATCTGGAGAGGCGCTTTCCTAGAAAAAGCATTGAACTTCAACTTGAGCTACCACACTCTTGCGGGTCCAGCAAAAGACGACAAACATCAATTCATCGCAGCCGGTGTTATGTGGAACTCAAGCCCGATCTCTGCATCACTTGACTACTTGATGGGCGAATTCAAAGCCGACGCAACAGGCTTCAAAGATTCTGAATCTTCATTCGTAGGAAAATTGGCGTACACAGGTTGGGAACAATGGACACCACGCCTTGAAGTGATCTCCACAGAAGAAAAAATCGGTGGTGTTACTGACAGAACAAACAAATACATCGCTTACGGTGTAGTTGCAGAATACAAGCCTTACACTGACACAAACTTCCGCTACCACTTCGCCTACAACAACACAACAGGCGACCTTGATGGCGTAGCAGACAAAACAGTCCGAGACGAATTCGTAGTAGGCGCCCGCCTGCTAGCAGATTTCTTGAAATAATCTGAATCAAAAAAAAAGGGAGGCCACAAACCTCCCTTTTTTTATTTCCAAAAAGCGCCCTCACCAGACTCATCCATGTATCACTCAAGCCGAGGCAAACAGACCGTCTCCCAGTCACTAGTCCTTGGGCTGTGTCGTTACTTGTTGGAGGTTGAGTTAAAGCACTTTAAATTTCGCGACGATCGTCAAGATTAACAAGACAATCACCAACAAACCTTTAGTAATCTTCAAAACGCGTCGAATACGTAAGTACGTTGTTTTACGCATCGGACACCTCCTGTAAGTTTTCGGACAGGAGATCCACCAAAAGCGAGTCTGGCAAAGGCCAAACTCGCTTTTGCATTTTCAGAACCACTCTGTTCCGAATTCAGAGCTCAATTCCAAAAAGTCTGCGAATAAAAAATCGTAAGCATGTTTCCGCATTGGACACCCACACACTTCAACGCGCCAACCCAAAATTTTACCTTGCGATACCAACTCAAAACTCTCGGAGCGTAACCGGGAAAACCAATAAAACCCTCCGAATGAAATCCTAGGCCCTGAAGCGAGTTCCGCAGCAGCCAGTCCCAAAGGGACGGCGTCAGCGAGGACTGTCCGAGCGAAAGGGTCTAGGATTTCATTCGGAGGGTTTTATGGGTCTTGCCCCCGGGCATTACCCCTACCGAATTAAGCTTGAGTTTGCTACTCTCTAAAGGTTAAAAACCTTGGGATTTCGTATCCTTGAACGCAGTTAGAGGTCTTCAAATGTCAGAACAATTATCCGATCGTTACAATCCCGCAGACGTGGAAACTCGTACCTATCAGTGGTGGGAGAATTCGGGATACTTCAAAGCACAAGATCAATCCACAAAACCTCCGTTTTCAATCATCCTTCCTCCACCGAACGTCACAGGTTTCTTGCACATGGGCCACGCGTTGGATCACACGATTCAAGACATGCTCATCCGTTGGAAGCGCATGAATGGTTACAACACAATGTGGTTGCCGGGCACGGATCACGCGGGTATCGCGACTCAATCTGTTGTTGAAAGAGAACTTAAAAAAGAAAATGTCACTCGCCATGATTTGGGCCGCGAAAAATTCGTAGGCAAAGTGTGGGAGTGGAAACATCAATATGGCGATCGTATTTATTCACAAATGCGCCGACTTGGTGACTCTTGTGATTGGGAGCGCGCAGTTTTCACTTTGGATGAAGGCGTTTCTAAAGCGGTTCGCAAAGTTTTCGTGAGCCTTCACAAAAAAGGTTTGATCTATCGTGGTCAACGTCTGGTGAACTGGTCAGGTCCTCTTGAGACAGCGATTTCTGACTTGGAAGTTGAACACAAGCAAATCAAAGGTTCTCTTTACCACATCAAGTATCCTCTTGAAGACGGTTCTGGTTTCTTGATTGTCGCAACAACTCGTCCAGAAACAATGCTGGGTGATACCGCTCTTTGCGTAAATCCAGATGATGAACGCTATAAACACTTGATCGGAAAAAACGTCATCGTTCCTTTGATCAACAGAAAGATCAAAATCATCGCCGACACTTACGTTGACAAAGCTTTCGGTTCTGGTGTTGTGAAAATCACTCCGGCGCATGACTTTAACGATTACAAAATCGGTAAAACTCATCACTTGGAATTCATCAACATCCTGACGAAAAAAGCGGAGATGAACGAAAACGCAGGTCCTTATCAAGGATTGAAAGTTCAGGAAGCTCGCAAGCGCGTGTTGGAAGATTTAAAAGCCCAAAACCTTCTTGAAAAAGAAGAGCCTTATGTTCATTCAGTGGGTCACTGCTCTCGCTCGGGTGCGGTTGTTGAGCCTTTCTTGTCTGAACAGTGGTTCGTAAAAATGGAACAGCTTGCAACGCCAGCAAAACGCGTTGTTGAAAGCGGCACGATTCGTTTTGAACCGGAATCTTGGACAAAAGTTTACTTGCACTGGCTGAACAACATCGAAGACTGGTGTATCTCTCGCCAATTGTGGTGGGGTCACCGTATTCCGGTTTGGTATTGCACAAACTGCCATCATCAAAACGTGAGTGAAACAGATGTGACTGCTTGTGAAAAATGCGGCAGCACAAATCTAACTCAAGACGAAGACGTTTTGGATACATGGTTTAGTTCGGCTCTTTGGCCGTTCTCAACAATGGGTTGGCCAACAGAGACCGAGACGCTGAAAACATTCTACCCAACAAGTTACTTGGTAACGGGTCACGATATCATCTTCTTCTGGGTGGCTCGTATGATCATGATGGGTCTTGAATTTAAGCGTGATGTTCCGTTCCGCACGGTTTACATCCACGGTCTTGTTCGCGATTCTCAAGGTCGCAAGATGTCTAAGTCTTTAGGCAACTCTGTGGACCCGGTTGAGATGATTGAAAAGTACGGAGCCGATGCTCTGCGCTTTACATTTGCGGCTCACTTGTACTCTGGAAAAGATTTTAAATTCAGTGAACAACGTCTTGAAGGCTACAGAAACTTCATGAACAAGATCTGGAATGCCGCTCGATTCGCGCTTTCTAATCTTGCTGACTTCAAAGTGCCTGTGGAAGGTGTCAAAGCTCTTCCAAACAAAGGTCAAATCAGCGTGTTTGATCAATGGATCATCACGAAGTTGGCCGAAGTCACAAAAGAAGTGGAAGAGGCAATGGAAGGCGAAAGATTCTCTGACGCTGCCAATGCGCTTTATCAGTTCATTTGGAATCAGTTCTGCGATTGGTACATTGAATTTACAAAACCAATCATGAACGGCAACAACATGGAAGAAAAACAAGCGACTCAACTTGTGATCGCCCAAGTTTTGAATCGCATGATGCGCTTATTGCACCCATTTGCTCCGTTTATTTCGGAAGAGATTTACCAAAAGCTGCCAATCAAAGGCACGGCTTGTATCGTGGATCAATTCCCGAATACACGTAACGATAAAGAGTTCCTAAGCCTGGGCTCAGCTCAAGCGGCTCTTGAAATCGACATCGTGAAGGAAGTGATCACGGCGATTCGCAACATTCGTGGTGAAAATCGCATCAGTCCGGCTGTTAAAATCAACGTGCGTTTGGGTGTCACAAACGACCAAGTTCAAAAAATCTTGGGCAACAACCGCACGGCGATTTTGACTATGGGACGTGTCGAGAACCTTGAAATCGGAGAAGAAGGCAACCTGATGAAGTGTGCTGTGGCTCCGGTCATTGTGAAAGACACAAGTGTAAAAGTGATCATCCCGCTTGAAGGCTTGGTGGACTTTGATGAAGAAGTAAAACGCATCAACAAGTTGATCGAGAAACTTCAAAAAGACATCACAATGCTTTCTGGTAAGCTTTCAAACGAGAAGTTTATTGCGAACGCAGACGAAGAAGTCGTTGCAGCGGATAAGGCTTTGTTGGCTCAATCGAAGGTCCAACTGGAGTCTTTGCGTGATGCTTTGACTCGTTTCCAATAAGCCTTAAAAGTAATTTCCAAATAACGGCGAGCAGACAACCCTCCTCGCCGTTTTCATCGTAGCACTCACTGCGAAAGATTCTACTTACAACGACACGCCATTTTTGCAGAGTCCGCATCGATGCAAGTAAAAGTCTTACCATCGTGCGGAAGTTCAAACGAATAAATCTTTCCGTTTCTTTCAATCAGTAAAAGATCATCGCCGTTTTGATAAAACATACGGCGAGATGTCGATTTGCCAACAAGCTCCCCGTCTGATTCAAGGCTTGCGATTAAGGCCTCCGAAGGATTCGCCATTTGGTCTGCCGCCAAAGGCAATTCTTTCTGTTCACCTGAAGTGCTCAAAGAATAATACTTTAAGTTTTTCTGTGACTGCTTTTCCGGATCCGGAGAATTCTCAATGTAGATGCGACGAAGCTCGCCTGCTTTCGTGCGAATATCCGTCGCAGACCATTCGTCTGTCGTCATCACGATGTCACCTAAGTCAGGAGAAATCGCTTTATTGAAAGTTTCAAAATTAATTTCAGATTGAGGATCAAGCTGTCCCACTTGCATGTTTAAGCAAACAGCCATTTCTTTAAGATGTTTTTTATAAGCTTCAAATTTTCCGGCGTCTTCCATTTGTGTTGGAAGAAATCCCGCGCTCGGAGCCGCCGCTTGCTCTGACGGAGGAGGTACTTCGCCTTTAGGTTTTCCAGCGGCCGCAGAAGAAGATTCAGGAGGAACGTTTCCCATCGTTTCGGGATCAACGACAGCCGTAGGATTTTTTTCTCCGCCCGACCAAAATTGGCAATAAGAGATGATTAAAATAACAGCGGCGCCAACAATGAGGAGTATTAAAGTATTCTTCTTCATACCTTGTTGTACGCCGTTCAAATCTTTTTATCAAGAAACGGTGCTTACCGACTGATATCGACGGCAACATCGATGGGTTCAAACGAAACCACAGAAACGCCAATAAAACGCATGCGAACTTGCAGAATATCAAAAACCTGCGCGACCTTTTCGCAATTAGGTCCTTTCAAAGTCATGTACATTAAATAATTAGGAAGACCTGGCTGATATTCAAATTGCCAGTGAGAAATCGCCTCGCAACCCTGAACCACTTTGGGAAAATCCAAAGCTTCAAACTCGGCTTTTTGTGCGTTCGTAAAGGAGATTTCTTTATCTTGCAAAAACGGATCGACTTTATCGGCCACTAAACCCACACGCAAAGTCGCTTCTTGAGTCACCGGATTCCATACAAACGAATAATCGTACTTACCCGGCGCCAGAGTATTGATTTTAAAACTCATGAAGTTATCAGCTGCCTGACTGTACGCCGACCACAAACTCACTAAGACCATCAACACAAACACAAAATATCGCATGAATCCCCCTCATGTCCTATCCGTGAAACAAGTCGTTTTTATCTAATCTCAAGCGCAAAATGCAAGAAAGGGATCCTTGCGAATCCCTTTCTTGAAGTCATTTCAGTTCGGTGACGGAAAATGTCTATTTGATAAGACCGATCTCACGCAAACGTTGCATCAAGAAATCGTGTCCAGTGATATCAGGGTATTTCGCGCCTGTCCCTTTACAAGATGGCAAGCAGCTCAACATCGCTTCTGGATGCGGATGCATAAAGAATGGCATTGAGTAACGGCTTTGGTTTTTACCGTCTTGCGGGTTGATCACGCGATGAGTAGTTGAAGGCAATACGTCGTTTGTTAAACGAGCCAACATATCACCCACATCGACGATCAAAGTATCTGGTTCAGAATCGATATCCAACCATTGACCATCGCGGTCTTTCAATTGAAGGCCGGAAGCCGTTGCCGCTGGCAAAATTGTAATGAAGTTGATGTCTTCATGAGCTGCCGCGCGCACGCAACGAGGATCTACACCCTCTGGAATTGGTGGATAGTGAAGAAGACGCAAGATTGAATTTCCATCTTTCGTCATTTTCGCAAAGAAGTCTTTTTCAACTTCAAGAGGCATCGTCAAAGCTTCAAGCATTACGTTTCCTGCTTCTTCCAAAGCATCAAACAAAGCTGTGAAGTGAGATTTAAATTCAGGAATCTCTGTCGGCCATACGTTTTCAGGATAAACCGTTTTCAAAGCGTGACCTTCAGGAAGAACGCGACCCACGTGCCAGAACTCTTTCAAGTCCATCACAGGAGAATCTTTTGCGTGCTCTTGACCAAACGGAGTGTAACCACGCTGGAAGCCCGCTTTAGGAGAGATGTAAGATTTTTTTACGTCCGTTGGAAGAGAGTAAAACTTTTGAAGAATATCGTAAGCTTTATGCAGATCTGCGGCTTTCACGTTGTGATCTTTAAGAATGATGAAGCCGTATTCTTTAAGACCTGTGAAAAGATTGTCGATGAATTTCGCGCGGTCCGCGTCTGAGCCTTTTGTGTAGCTAGCAAGGCTCAATGTTGGAACTTTACGAAGAGTGCTGTTTTCAGAATGAGAAGCAGTATCCAATGTTCTCACGATTTCCCTCCTGTGTTAGGTTCAGGAGGGACTCTAGCAAGGTGCGCAAATAAAAGGCAACTGCAACTAAATATGTATGAAACGAATATCAAAAACTCGGACCAAAGTGGGAGTTTCAAATTTGAAATGGACATCGCCATCAAACAAACGAACCGCGTGTTCATTGCGATAAGGAGATTCTTTTTCCTCATAACCGCGATAAACCACAGGACGCGGATCCAATTTGAGGGTTTCCTCGACAACTTTTCTTAATGACTGATCTGGGTGACGAGCTTCCCACTCTTTCATAAGAGCTTCCGCGTGCTCGGTAAATTCTACATGGATCGGGTCTTTGGCGATTTCGGCGGGCCAGCCGGTGCGCGCATTTGGAATCGACTCCACCTCAGGCAGATAGGGCTTGATATCCAAGATGGGCGTGCCATCCACAAGGTCCGCGCCCGCAACGATGATTCCATCTTTCTCAACTTTAATCAGTTCAACTAACGAAAGGCCAATCGGATTAGGACGATGCGGACTGCGAGTCGCAAACACGCCCATCGTTTTACCTTCGAGGCGCGGAGGATGAACCTTCGCATGAAAGCGCGCCGTTTTGTTTTGATGAAAAACCCACACGAGCCACACATGACTAAAACCTTCGAGCCCCTGAAGAGATTCTTCAGGTTGAAGATCCGCACGAATTTTCAGTCGCGCCCAAGCATCCTTTACAAGGCCAGGCTGTCGCGGCGTCCCGAATTTATCGCGAAAACATGATTCTAAATAGCCAATAGGTTCCATAGAGGTACGCCGTACCTTTTTGAATTGCCTCGCGTCAAGGACTTTCAAATGACACTCCATTTTTGAGTGACACTCGCTCTGGATTGCATAAAACGAAAGCATATCTTTTAGGAGGGTTCTTATGAAACATTTGATTTTTGTAGCCGCTCTTGCTTTGGGCGTGAGTGCATCTGCATTTGCCGGAGAACTTGATAACGAGTCTTCAGTAACGAATCAATCCATGAACGGAACGGTTGTCATTCGCGTGGATACGCGCACGAACCAAACGGCTGTGATGGCTTCTGATAAAGTGATGGCCAACGACACTCAAGCTCAGGCCTTGGCTTTGAAAGGTTCTTTCCAAGCTGTTTCTGCTGAAAATGTCAGAAGCGAATTGGATAACGATGCGGGAGCGTCGAGCTGGTACTTCTGCAATCCATGCGGAAACTACAACAGCGGTTACAACACTTACTACTATAGCTACGTTTACTGGTACGGCACTTGGTATACACCGTGCTACACATACAGCTATAGCTACTATCAGTACTATTACTACTCAAACTATCGTTGGTAGTTGATGAAGAGCGGTCCTTAAGGGCCGCTTTCTCTATGGGGCTTTTGTTTTTTTGAAGGGTCTTTGTTCATGAAGTTATTGATTTCTTTTTTGAGCGTTTGTTTTTCTTTTCAATTCGCCTTTGCGGCTTCTCCATTCTCAAATCTTGATGGCGTTAAATACTCTTTAGGATTTTCTCCTTACTACTCTCAACAAAATCCGGGACGTCGCCTTAAGATCGCAGTCTTAGACAAAGGATTTTATGGTTATGAAAAAGAGTTGGGTCGCTCTCTACCTGCTTCTACTCGTTACATTGCTGGGCCCGTCGCAAATCCAGAAAATGTGAATGTGGAGCATGGTCTTCGTATGGCGCAAATTTTAGTTGCGATGATGACGAATGATATGCAGGCAACACAATGGATGCCGGAGCTGACACTTTATAATGTTTTTGGATTTTCAAATTTCAAAGCGGCGATTGATGATGTGATCGCAAACAAAGTGGACCTCGTGCTTTATTCTGAAGTGTGGGAGTACGGCGGAAATTTTGATGGCACAGGTTTCATCAATAATGAAGTCAACCGCGCCACACGCAACGGCGTGATCTGGGTGAATGCCGCAGGAAATTTTGCTTTAACGACTTACAATTCAGGCATTCGCACACTGAAAGATGATTGGGTGCAATTACCGGATCAAAACAACGCCTTGATGATTCGTTGTGAAAACCGCAATGGCAAATGTCCCGTGAAAATCGTTCTTTCCTGGAATGATTTTAAAAACGACGTGGAGCTGGGAACAGATAAAGACCTGGATCTTGCTTTGACGGACGATATGCTCAGCATTGTGCAAACAAGTGCATTGAAACAATCCAAAGATCCAAAGGAATCTCGCCCTGGTTTTTCAAAATATCCACGTGAGATCATTGCTGCGGAACTTTCTAATGGCACCTACTTCTTGCGTGTGAAAAATCGCTCACAAAACTTTGTGGATCGCGATCAGTTGCGCATCACTGTCGACGGCGAAGTGACGATGCCTTCTCATAGCATCAATGACACGATCTTAAATCCGGCAGATAATACAACGGTCATTACTGTAGGGGCTTCGGATTCAGATCGTTCTTCCTCTTCAAAAGACAAACCCGATCTTTTAGCGCCGTCTTCTATTCGTTTAGCAGGCGGCGGAGAATATCGTGGCAGTTCCAATGCCGCGGCGATCGTTGCTGCCGGTTTGGGAATTTTGAAATCTCAAGAGCCGCGCATGACTCGCAAAGATCTTTTAGACACAGTCACTCGCGGTAACGGTGATGGTTGGAACCAACGTGGAGTTTCATTGAACCTTTTAGGATTTGGTCCTACGGGCCCTGGATGTTTTATTGATGTAAATTTAAATCCAGTGCCTGATTATGTTCGGGAAGTCTTGTCTCGCGGTGGAGTTCCTGTGCAGACAACAGCCGCCGTTCGTGTGATGGTGCCTTTTGATCCGATTACAATGGCATCTAATCATCGTCGAAATTTATTGAACGACATGATCGTCGCTCTTCCACAAGGTGGGTATGCTGTTTACCCACGTTTTGCTGCGATTCCTCCGGGAGCGGTTGAAATATTCCAACGTCCTCTTGAAGCAGGACTTTGCCGTCCGACTCCCATTGGTGGCGGAAAGAATTTTCATCTTTAATTTTTCTAAAAAAAGCGTCGTCTCACTTTGAGACGGCGCCAAATTTGGTCGCAGCTCTGTCAGTTCCTTAACGATCAATTGCTCTATGTTATCTATAAAATATGGTCCGCGAATTGCTTTTACCTTCTTATGAGGTGAACAATGTGCGTCTTTAAATTCAAAACACTCTGCCTTTCTTTATTGGCACTCACATTCCTTTTATCTTTCAATGCGAAGGCGGAAGATGAAACGAATCTTCTTCTAGTGCCAAACGAAAAAGACGTTCCGACCATCACATCTGAATCTCAAGAGATGGAAGTTCGCTTTGATCCCTCTGAAGTTACGGAGTCAGAAAAAAACTTTGACCGCGAAAAATTCATTCGTGATTCCAGAGACCGCATGACGGCGGAACCCTCCCAAGAAAAAATCGAAATCTGGTCAGGCCCTCGCTCTGAAGAACACTTGCAAAAACTTTTGCAACTTTCAGATGCAGAGATCGCTTCGTTCCTCGGAAAGAAAGAAGCTTTCCTTGGAAAATTCGCGAAGACTTTGGCGTTCTTCCGTTTATCTCCGAAGAAAATTAACAAGGTTTTGCTAGAACTGAACAATCGTTTCTATGAAAGCTCCCATGTTGTTTCCCGCAGTAACACGAAGGGTGCGGCGATGATGTTCTCCGTTTCAGGCGGTATGGCTTTGCCACAGAAATTCGTCAAAACTTTAAAAGAGCGTAGTATCGGCAAGTACATTCCTGAGTCAGGTGGATTTTATTACATGATGGGACTCGGCGTGAGCTTTGCCCGCCGTGTGGATGAAAATAAAAAATCCAAATTCGTTTTTGAAATCTTTATGGATGTGGAAAGATTGAAGTCCACTCTGACCGGACTTGTGGAAGTTTCCGCTGCGGGAACTTACGGTCTTGTATTTGAAAAACGCACTGGCGAATTCACTCACCAAAAAAGCAATACCACTTACGGTGGCGTTGCCGGAGTTTTCCGTCAAGGAACACATCAGTTTGGTTGGGCGGCTTCAACAGGTCTTTCCATGCCTCCAGGAATCGGCGCGATCCTGGTTTATCAAGATGAAGTGACTCGTTATTATCTTTTCCGCACGGAAAATCTGAAAGTGACATTGCCAGCTTTGCGTATGATCAAAAACAACGTTTTAGATTATTTCAGAAATCTTCTTGGCAATAAGACTCACATCATAACTTGCAACCAGGCCATCATGTAAAAATAAAAAAACCCGCTTCGGGCAAACGAAGACGGGTTTTAAAATGTCTTTTGCATAGACAAAAGTTTTCTTTTTAGAAATTGCCGGATCTTTTCATCAAGCCATCTTTGTTTTTGATGATGATCTCTTTACCGTTTAGATCGATGAGACCCTCATTTTTAAACTCAGTCAGATGACGAGACAAAGATTCATTGATTGTGCTGGCAAGCTGAGCGAACTCATTGCGTGTCAGTTTTAAATTCAATGAAATTCCGTTGGGAGTTTGCACTCCGAATTTGTCAGCAAGCAAAACCAATTGGTAAGCGATGCGCTCTTGCACCGATGCCAAATAGTGAAGCTGACTGATGGTTTCAAAGGACTCAAGATCGTTCACTGCTTGGTTGAGCAGCAATTTTACTAACGGACTTGCTTGAGCAATCGCCACTTGAATCAATTCGCGTGGGTAAAGCCAAAGCACTGTCGACTTAACAGCTTTCGCATGACTCTGGGCAGGCATGCCTTTTACCAAAGCCTTGTAACCAAAATATTCTCCTGGAGATACCAGTTTGGTTACGTATTCATTTGTAGTTGTGCGTCCGCGGGCATGAGAGCGGTTAACTACAACTTTAACACAGCCAGATTGCACGTAATACAGACCCTTCGCCGGATCCCCTTCTTTGAAAATCATCTCTTCTTCTTTGAGATGAATCACTTCATAAGGAACGTTTGAAGTATTCGGAATACTTAGGTTTTGATTGCCCATAAAACCAAGGGAGTTTACTCCGCCATTGAGTATTGTTTGAGATTCCATACTCTATTACCTCCGAGCTTTCTTCGTTGGGTTAATGTTTAGGCCAATCCTAAACTGGTATTATACAGCCGCCTAATTGAAATTTCGACATAACACTCTTGTAACGGCAGTCTATTAACGCCCTGACATGCTTTTGACTTGACTCACAGAGACACGTCCCCTAATTTCAGCCCAA